>DATJNU010000080.1:0-16225 GCA_035507775.1 Jatrophihabitans sp. | reverse complement strand
CCGTTGGGCGCCAGGTGCAGCCGCCCGGGATCAACCCCGAGCGCGAGCGCCCGCTGGTGCAGCGAGCGGGAGACGACCACCGTCTCGAACGGCAGCCGCCAGGTCGCCTCGACCCGGTCGGCGGGGCCGGCCCAGACCTCGTACGCCTGGATCAGCTGCATCCGGGCGGCGCCGTCGGCCGGCTGGCCGGCCAGGAACTCGTTGGTCTGCCAGTAGGTGCCGATCCGCAGGTCGGCCGGGGGCAGCACGGTGTGCTCGTCGAAGGACGGCAGGAAGCTCAGCCGCACCCGGGGATCGACGCGCAGCCAGGAGACGGTGCGCCGCAGGTTGCCGGCCCGCAGGTCGCGCACCTTGCCGCGGGCCCAGCCGGCCAGCCGGCCGGCCGGCCCCGGCGGGTAGTTCAGCGAGTGCAGCACGGTGACCTGGTGGCCCCGCTCGGCGAGGGAATTGGCGTGTTCGTAGTAGGTTCGCGCCCCGCCACCGGGCAGCCGGGCCAGGACCGGCGCCAGGAACGTGATGCGCGCGTGGTGCGGTGCAGCCGGCAGTGGCCTACTCCCCGGCGTCGTCCGTGGCACGGGTGCCGCGGTACTTCGAGGCGGCGATCGCACCCGCGCCGAGCACCGCGGCGGCGACACCGGCCGCGGCGGTCAGCGAGACGTCCGAGCCGGTGCTGGCCAGGCCGGACGAGCCGCTGGAGAGCTGGGTGGTGTTGGTGCTGGCCACCCCGCCGCCGGAGCCGCTCGAGCGGGCCGGCGCGCTCGGCGACTCGGCGTGCGCCGGCGTCATCGAGATGGCCGAGACGACCGGCACCGTCCAGGCGATGGTGGCTCCGGCCACCGCGCCGCGCTTGAGCATGGCGCGCCGGCTGATGCCCTGGATCTCGGCCGCAGTCTGGTCGCTCATGGTTGCTCCCCCGGATCGGGCCGTCACCCGTGCTGGGTAAGGCCTGTGTTGGTTCGATCTTAGGGGCCACGCAGAGGTCACGCCATCCTTACAGCGGGGATTTTCGGCCGTCCGCGGGGTTTCCTCGATCGAAAACCCCCTTTTGATTACTGGACTCCGTAGGCTCGCCACTGTGAGTAGCCACTACCTGCCTGCCGACCAGGTCACCGTCGAGGAACTGGACGACGGGCTGTGCCTGTTCCGGGCCGCCGACGACGAGGTGCTCGTGCTCAACGCGACCGCCGCCGACATCTGGCGGCTGGCCGACGGGACGTCCGACACCGCCCGGCTGTGCGAGCTGCTGGCCGCGGCGTACGGCACCCGACCGGCCACCATCGAAGCGGACGTGCGCCGGACCCTGGACGAGCTCACCGGCAAGGGCTACCTGCGCGCGGTCGATGGCCCGGCCGGCTGAGCCGGCCCCGGCCCTCGACCTGCTCGGCGTCCGGGTCGGGCTGGCCGGCGCGGTGGACCGGCTCCGGGACCGGATCCCGGACCTGCTCGCCGGTGACGGCGTGCCCGCCACCACCCGGGCCGAGCTCGCGCTGCCGGCCGACGCCGATCCCGCCGACCTGCTGGCGCTGCTTACCGCGGCCGTGGTCCGGCACTCCCCGCTGCTCTGCATCCACGCCGCGGTGCTCGGCCACGGCGACGGGGTGCTGGCGCTGCCGGGGCAGAGCGGGCTCGGCAAGTCGACGCTGGCCGCCGCCCTGGCCCGGCACGGCCTGGCCTACCTCTCCGACGAGGCGCTGGCGCTCGACCGGGCCACCGGCGCGGTCGCCCGGTTCCCGCGGCCGGTCAGCATCGCCCCGGACGTCTGGCCGCTGCTGGGCATCGAGGAGAGCCCGGCGCCGGGCGAGGCCGAGCGGCAGTTCCCGCCGTCCCGGTTCGGCCGGCTGGCACCGGTGCCGGACTGGCCGGCCGGCGCGCCCCGGGTGCGGCACGTGGTGCTCGCCGAACGGCGACCGGGACCGGCCGAGCTGAAGCCGGGCACCGAGGCCGGGGCGGTGCAGGCGCTGCTCGGCCGGGCGTTCAACCACTTCCACGACCCGGCCGGCAGCCTGGCCACGGTGCTCGCCGTGGTCCGCGGGGCGCGGGTCTGGCGGGCCGGCTACGCGCAGGCCCCGGAGCTGGCCGGGCTGCTGGCCGACCGGCTCGGCTGAGGCCGCCGACCGCTGGCCGGCCGCTCAGGCCAGCGCGGACAGGTACTGGCGCCGGGCGCCCTCGTCCGGCCGGTCGTGCAGCGGGCTGCGCGGGTCGGCCGGATCGGTCAGCGGCGAGGCGGCCCGCTCCCGCGGTGCCCCCGACCGGGCGAAGGCCAGCGCGTGCCGCAGGAACTCCGCCGTCGAGGCACCGGCCGAACCGCGCACCGACCGCGCGAACGAGCGGGCCAGCGCCGGCCGGTCGGGCTCGCCGGCCAGCGGGCTGGCCCGGTCCACCAGCGCGGTCAGCCCCCGCCAGGCCGGCCGGCCGGGCAGCACCGGGGTGCCCAGCCAGCGGTGCGCCCGGTCCAGCACCAGCGCGACGGCATGCCCGGCCCGGGCCTCCCGGGCCCGTTCGGCCAGCCCCGCCGGATCGGCCAGCCGGCTCGCCGCCAGCCCGCAGTCGGCCAGCCAGCCCAGCCGGCTGGCCCCGGACAGCGCCGCGTGCACGGCCAGGTGCACCAGCTGGTCGGCCGGATCGAGCGCGGGCAGGCCGGCGGGCAGCGTCCGGCGCCGGGCGAGCAGCGCGCCGGTCGGCAGGACGAACGCCGCCCGCAGCGCCGGGTTGGTCATCAGGTGCCAGTGCACGTCGAAGAGCGCCCCGGTCGGCGAGCGGAACCGCAGCTCGCCGGGCACGGTGGCGGCCAGCAGCGGCCAGTTGCGGTCGAGCAGCTGCCAGCCGGCCGCCGGCAGCCGCTCGCACAGCTCGGCGAAGCGGTCCGGCGGCACCAGCACGTCGATGTCGACCCCGTACCGCCAGTACGGGCGGGGGTACACCGCCTCGGCGACCGCCTGGCCCTTCACCGCGCACCAGGGCAGCGCCAGCCCGTCGGCCAGCTCGCCGAACCGGGCCAGCTCCTGCCGGTCCCGGGCGGCCGCGGCACGGAACCGCACGCCCTGCACCGCGAGCTCGCCCCAGGCCGGCCGGCCCGGCGCCACCGCGGCCAGCCACGCCTCCACCCCGTGCGCCCGGGCCAGCGCGATCAGCGCGCCGGCCCGCTCGTCCGGCAGCGCGGCGAGCCGGGCCACCCCGCGATCCGGATCGGCCAGCATCCCGGCCAGCGTGGGCAGCAGGGCCCGGTCGCTCGGTTCGGTCCGCGGGCTCACCCACCCGCCGTCCGGGTGCGCAGGTAGCCGGCGAGGGCGTCCTCGTCGGCCAGGTCGACGTACTTGCGGCCGAGCCGGTCGGCCACCGCGTCGGCCGGCGGCCGGGGCGGCAGCCGCAGCGCGCGGCCGAGCAGCCCGGCGAACACCGAGACGTACCGCTCGGCCTGCGGCGCCCAGTCCAGCTCGGCGCTGACCCGGTGCCGGGCCAGCAGGCCGAGCCGGACCCGCTCGTCCGGATCGTCGAGCAGTGCCTGCCAGGCGCTGGCGAAGCCGGCCAGGTCCCCCGACGGCACGTAGACGGCGGCCTCGCCGGCCGACACCCGGGTCTCCACCAGGTCGAAGCTCACCACCGGCAGGCAGTAGGCCATGTACTCCATGGTCTTGTTCATCGTCGATACGTCGTTGAGCGGGCTCTTCGGATCCGGGCAGATGCCGACGTCCGCGCTGGAGAGGTACTCGGCGATCTCGTCCGGGCCGACCCGGCCGGTGAAGGTCACGTAGTCCTCCAGCCGCAGCTGCACCGCGAGTTCGCGCAGCTCGGCCAGGCAGTCGCCGAAGCCGAGCAGCGCGAAGTGGCAGTCGGTCACGCCGCGCTCGTGCACCAGCACCGCCAGCGCCCGCAGTGCCAGGTCGACGCCGTCCTGCGGGCCCATCACCCCGAGGTAGGCGGCCAGGTGCGCCCGCCCGCGGCGCAGTGCCGGCGACGGCTCGATCGGGCGCATCGCGGTGGTGTCCGGGCCGCTGCGGACCACCGTGACGTCCTCCGGTGCCCGGCCGCCGCGGCCCAGCGCGATCGCCCGGTACGACTCGTTGGTCGAGATCACCCGGTCGGCGGTGCGGTAGGTCCGGCGCTCCAGCCACCGGATCACCGCCAGCTGGGCGCGGCCGGCACGCCCGGTCGGCTCGCCGAACCGGGACAGGAACACCTCGGGGTTCAGGTCGTGCTGGTCGTAGACGAAGCGCTTGCCGAACGGGCGCCAGAGCAGGGCCAGCGCCCAGTAGGTGTCCGGCGGGTTGCAGGCCTGGATCACCGCGAACCCGTCGCGGACCGCCACCAGCACCGAGAGCAGCGCGGTCACCAGCCAGCAGTAGCCGAACTCGACGGCGTAGCCGAGCACGCCCCGGGCGGCCGGCGGCGGCGGGTACTTGTAGATCCGCACGCCCTCGAGCTGCTGCCGCCACGGATCGCCCGGGCCCTTCGGGCAGATGACCGAGACGCCGACGCCGGCCGCGCGCAGTGCCAGGCACTCCAGCCAGACCCGGCGGTCCAGCGGCACGGGCAGGTTCTGCACGATGATCAGCACGCGCCGGCGCGATCTCATCCGGTCCACCTCCGGTTGGCGGTCACTGCGGACTGGGTCGCCGGGCTCAGGCCAGCGCCGGCCGGGCCGCGGTCGCCCGCCGCCGGCCGCTCCGGGCGGCGAACGCCCGGCCGAGCAGGCCGGCGCAGCTGAACGTGATCGCGATCCCCAGCGCCAGGGTGGCCAGGGCGGCGCGCTTGGCGCTGCCCTTCTGGTAGTAGATCGGCAACGGCTTGGGCGGGCTGAGCGAGGTGGTGATCCGGTAGTGCGCCGTGACCCCGGAGCGGTCCTGCAGGGTGCGCAGGTCGGAGTCGATCAGCGCCACCAGCCGATCGGTGGTCGCGGTGACCTCGTCCGGTGACGGCCCGACCGCCTGCACGTCCAGGTAGGGGCTGATGAACTGGTTCGCCCACTGGCCGCCGGTGTTGGGCAGCTGGACGCTGAAGCCGTCCCGCACGCCCTCCCCGACCAGCGTCGCCTCGGCGGTGGCCAGCCGCACCGGGGGCGCAGGGTCGATCATCTTCGCCACCGCGCCGGCCACCACGATCATCGCCGGCGCGACATACTGCAGGCCGTTGGAGTTGTCCAGCTGCGGCGAGACGAACCGGACCTGCACCCGCGACCAGAACACGCCGCGGGCCTTGGCCGCGTGGTAGCCGAGCAGGCAGCTCTCGAGCAGGCCGACCAGCACGACCGCCAGCACGACGTAGCGGGCCAGCCGCGACCGTTCCGGCCGGTTTGCGGTGGTCCTGTCCGATGCGGCGGCGCTCCCCGAGCCATGAACGCCCTGTGGATGCGTCACAGCTCCCCCTTCACCCGGGCCCAACGTCTCACTCTGGCTTAGCATAGGAGTTCACCGAGCGCGGAACCTACCCGTTGACGCCATCGCGCTCACCGACGCACAGCAGTCCGGGGGGATCTGGTTCATGTCGCTCTCCAGCGTCTGGCGCACCCTGATCCGCCGCTGGTACGTGACGCTGCTGGGCCTGCTGCTCACCCTCGGCCTGGTGTACGCGGGCGCGAAGCTGTCGCCGCCGACCTACCAGGCCCGGGCCTCGGTGCTGCTGATCCCGCCGAAGAGCCAGCAGGAGGCCAACCCCTACCTCGGCCTCGGCGGCCTGCAGGAGGTCAGCGACGTGCTGTCGCGCGCGGTCTCGGACTCGGTCACCACCGACGCGGTGACCGCGGCCGGCGGCAGCGCGAAGTACTCGGTGGCCCGCGACACCAGCACCACCGGCCCGATCATCCTGGTCACCGCCGAGGCGCCGAGCGCGGCCACCGCGCTGCTGACCGACAAGCTGCTGATCCAGCGGATGGGGCCGGCGCTGACCAGCCTGCAGGCCGGTCAGGACGTGCCGGCCGGCGCCTACATCAACCTGATCACGCTGTCGGCCGACCAGAAGGCCGCGGTGCAGCGCAAGAGCCAGCTGCGGGCCTGCATCGCCGGCGGCGCGGCCGGCCTGCTGCTCACCGTGCTGCTGGTGGCCTTCGCCGAGAAGACCGCGAACCGGCGGCGTGGCCGGCGCAGCGCCGCGGCGGTGGCGGCCGGCGACGCCCCGAACCCGGCCGGGCGCACCCGCGGCCGCCGGCACAAGGGCGAGCACAGCCTGGCGGACGAGACGGTGCCGGCCGAGCAGGGTGTGGCCGACGACAGCCTGGTCGACGAGCACGACGAGCTGATCGACCAGGACGACGCCCCGGAATCGGGCACCGGCCGGCGGCCGGCGGCCTCCGGCGGCCGCTCCCGGACGCATGGCTGATGGCGGCCGGCCCGAGACCCGCCCGGCCGGTGCGGGCGCTGCCCCCGGCCTGACCCGGCCGGCGGCCACCCGGCGCGCCAGCCCGGAGGTCCGGCTGCTGACGCTGCTGATCGTCCTGCTGATCGCCATCCCGTCCCGGCTGATCTTCTCCCCGCTCGGCAGCGCCGGGACCCCGGCCCTGGTGCTCGGCCTGGTGCTGCTGCTCAGCTGGCTGTTCGCCCGGATCACCGGCCAGGTGCGCCGGCGCAGCCAGCCGATCCGGGTGGTCGGGCTGCTGTTCCTGGCCGCGGTGGTGGCCAGCTACATCGCCGCCACCACCCGGCCGATCGACGCGGTGGAGATCCGGGCGGCCGACCGCGGCCTGATCAGCATGATCGGCTGGATCGGCATCCTGCTCTTCGCGATGGACGGCCCGCGGGACCGCGCCGACCTCGACGTGCTGCTGCGCCGGCTCGCGCTGGCCGGCGGCCTGCAGGGCGTGGTCGGGCTGGTGCAGTTCGTCACCCACCTGCCGCTGACCAACTACATCGTGATCCCGGGCCTGACCGTGAACAGCGACCTGGGCAGCGTGCTCGGCCGGGACGGCCTGACCCGCCCGGCAGGCACCACGATCCACCCGATCGAGTTCGGCGCGGTGCTCACGATGATCCTGCCGATCGCGCTGCACTACGCCATCCACGACGTGCACCGCAGCCGGCTCGCCCGCTGGTTCCCGGTGGTGGCGATCGCGGCCGCGGTGCCGATCTCGATCTCCCGCTCGGCGATCCTGAGCGCCGTCGTGGTGCTGTTGTTCCTGCTGCCCACCTGGGCGCGGCCGCTGCGGCGCCGGGCCTACGTCGCGATCGCCGGCCTCACCGTGCTGCTCTACCTGGCGGTGCCCGGCCTGATCGGCACCCTGTCGAGCCTGTTCACCGGCATCTCGCAGGACAGCAGCGCCACCTCGCGCACCGACAGCTACCACCTGGCGGCCGAGTTCATCACCCGGGCGCCGTGGTTCGGCCGGGGGTTCCGGACGTTCCTGCCCACCTACCGCATCCTCGACAACCAGTACCTCGGCATGGCCATCGAGATGGGGCTGGTCGGCGTGCTGGTCTTCCTGCTCTTCCTCGCCACCGCGGTGTCGGAGAGCATCCTGGTGCGCCGCGGCAGCACCGACGCCAGCACCCGCGACCTGGCCCAGTCGTTCGCGGCGTCGCTGGCCGCGGCCGGGCTGAGCTTCGCGATCTACGACGCGTTCTCGTTCCCGATGGCGGCGAGCCTGCTGTTCCTGATCGTGGGATGCGCCGGCGCGCTGCGCCGGATCGAGAACAGCCGGATCGAGGCCAGCCGGGTCGAGGCCAGCCGGGTCGAGGCCAGCCGGCTCCGGGCCGGTGCCGATGCGGCACCGGCCGAGGCTCAGGCCGGGGACGCCGGCTCGTACCGCTCGGCCGGCACGCCCCGGTAGCGGCCGCCCGGCTGGCAGTCCCGGGTCACCACCGCACCGGCCGCGATCACCACGCCGTCGCCGACCCGCACCCCGGGCAGGATCGTGGCCCGGGCCCCGATCCAGCACCGGTCGCCGATCGTCACCGGCCTGCCCACCGCCGGCCCGAACGAGCCGTCCGCGGCCAGGGCGTGGGTGGAGGTGCAGATCAGCACCTCCGGCGCGATCGCGCAGTCCTGGCCGATGGTGATCGGCGCCAGCGCGTCGAGGGTGCAGCCCAGGTTGACGAAGGTGCCGCGGCCGATGGTGACCGGCCCCCGGCCGGTGACGGTGCAGCCGGCCGAGATGTTCAGGGTGGCGGTGCGGATGCCGGCCGCCCGGTACATCGCCGCCCGCACCACCCGCGGGGTGACGGCCGCGGCGGCCAGCACGTTCACCCAGAACTCCCGCGGCAGCCAGCGCAGGTCCTGCCCGCACACCTGCAGCAGCCGGCGCGCCGCGGCCTTCATCGCGACACCGGGGTGACCGGGGCGCCGTCGGCGTAGCGGTTGCCCGAGACGACGGCGGCCGGCGGCACGGTGGCCGCGCCGACCTGCCAGCCGCGGGAGAAGACGTTGCCGGTCACCGTCACCGGGCCGTCGACGTTGCTGCCGTAGATGCAGACGCCGTACGAGGTCTGCTGGCCGTTGCGGTTGCCGCTGCCGAAGTAGTTGCCCGTCACCGTGTACTCGGTGACCGGTGGCTGGCCGGCCAGCCACTGCACGAAGACGTTGCAGTTGTTGCCGGTCTCGAACCGGTTGCCCTCGATCACCACGTTGCCGCCGCCGGTGGACTGCACCCCGTCGGAGTGCGCGCCCGGATCGGCCGGGTCGCCCATGATCAGGTCGTGCACCCACGAGTCGGCCAGCCGGGTGCCGCCGTCGAGCCGCAGCCCGTCGCTGGTGTTGTGCACGTTCAGCCGCTGCAGCAGGTTGCCGGCGTCCGAGCCCACCGACAGCACCCCGGCCGCCTTGCCGAAGCTGTGCCCGTCGGACTGGCCGCCGATCTCGGTGTCGGTGACGGTGGTGTGGCTGCCGATCGACAGGCACCAGTCGTTCTCGCCGGTGCACCGGATGCGGGTGTCGGTGATCGTCACCCCGCTGACCGTGCTGTGCAGCGAGCCGTCGATGTCCAGGCCGGACAGCCTCGCGTTCGCCGCGGTCACCTGCACCCAGCCGTACTTGTTCCAGGCCCAGCCGTCGCCGCTGGTGCGGTCGGCCGGCACCCGGGTGAGCCTGGTGCCGGGCGGCACCCCGGTGTCGCTGCCGTCCGGGAATCCGCTGTGCGTGCGGGGGTTTCCGGCGGCCTGCTGGTGCCGGTTGCGCTCGTGGTAGTGCCAGCCGACCGCGAGCGCCGCCGCGGCGACGAGCACCGAGACGAGGGCCACGGCGAGCGGCAGGTACCGGCGGACGGTGGAGCGCACCGGCCAAGCCTAGATGTTCTGCTCCGAGAGATCGGGGACGCGGCCGGCCCGGCCCACCACGACGGGTTCGTCGGGCGGACCGGGCCGGCCGGTGTCCTGCGGAGAGCGGTCAGCTGACCGGCTTGCCGTCGGTGTAGACGTTGCCGCTCACGTTCGAGCCGCTCGGCGCGGTCAGCGGGCTCACCTGGTAGCCGTAGCTGAAGGTGTTGTTGCTGATCGTCACGCCGGAGACGTCCGGCGAGTAGGCGCAGACGCCGTACGAGGTCTGCTGGCCGTTGCGGTTGCCGGCGGTGAAGCTGTTGCCGGTGATCGTGTAGTTGCTGATCGCCGGGTTGCCGGACAGCCACTGCAGGAAGATGTTGCAGTTGTTGCCGGTCTCGAATCGGCTGTTGGACACGGTCACGTTCGCGCCGCCGGTGGACTGGATGCCGTCGGAGTGCGCGCTCGGGTCGGCCGGGTCACCCATGATCAGGTTGTGCACGTAGGTCCCGGTGATGGTCGTGCCACCGTCGATCCGCATGCCGTCCGAGGTGTTGTGGATGTCGACGCCGCTGATCACGTTGCCCGCGTTCGAGCCGCCGGACCACAGGCCGATCGCCGAGCCGAAGGTGGTGCCGTTCGCACCGCCGCCGATCTCGTCGTTCTGCAGCTTGTTGTGGTTGCCCAGGCTGACGCACCACTGGCTCTCGTTGGTGCAGCGGATCTTGGAGTTGCTGATCGTGACGTTGTCGTAGGAGCCCTGCACCGCGCCGTTGATGTCCAGGCCGTTCAGGGTCACGTTCGGGCCGGTGATCTTCAGCGCGCTGCCGGTCCAGGTCCAGCCGGCGCCCGAGGTGGCCTGCGCCGGGACGGCGGTCAGGCTGGTGCCGGCCGGCACACCGGCGCCCGAGGAGGAGCCGGACGGCGCCGACGAGGTCGGCGTGGACGAGCTCGGGGCGGGCTTGCTGGTGCTGGCGCTGCTCGCCGGGGCGCTGCTGCTCGGGGCGGCCGAGGTGCTGCGCGGGGCGCTGCTGGTCGACACCGAGGAGCTGGTGTGGGTCGAGGTGCTCGGCGCGGCGGTGGAGCTGCCGGCCGGCGACGAGACGGCCGAGCCGGACGGCGCGAAGAGGACGTCCACGTAGTAGGAGCTGGCGTGCCAGGTCCGCGCCGGGAACCGGGTGTCCCGGCCGTAGGCGTAGACGCCGGAGGTGCCGCGGATGGTGCTGTTGCCGATCGTCGCGCCACCGTCGAAGGTGTGCTGCTGCTCGGCGTACTCGCCGTTCGGCGCGTGGTAGGAGACCACATAGTCGTGATATGGCGTCAGCGTGACCGGGGTCGCGAGCTTCGCCACCTGGAAACCGTTCGCCGATTCATCGGAGAAATTCACGGTCGCCAGGGCGTGTCCCGACTCGTTCCACAACGTGCCGGTGTGGGCGCCGGTATTGGCCTGGGTCTTGTAATAGCGAATTGCGGTGACCTGGCCGGGGGCGCTGACATGGAAACGCACACCCAATTCGACCGAACGGCGGTCGCGCTCGGCGGGAATGGTCGGCTTTTCCTGGCCGGTGTAAATACCGACGGTGGTCGGGTTCGTGGCGGCCGCACTCGGTGCGCTGGTCAGCTTCAGCAGCGACAGCGCGGCGGCGGCGAGGGCCACCAGCAGCGCGATCACCACGACGGGCCGTCGCACGAGTGGGGGTTTGGAGTACGCGGGGGCGCAATGGGACATGGGTCGCAGAATCTCCTCGGGTTACGGGGGACGGGCCCGGCAGATCGAGTGAATCGGCAGCACGCAGCATCACACGGATGAGCCGCGATAATGCGCAAGATCAATTCGACTCGCGGGGGTTGCCGGCGACCGCCGTCAATTTCCGCCTCGGAACGCTAGTCGAGTCGGGGCGCCGAACCGCAGTCCGAAGAAAATGATCAGTTACCCGCCGATAAGGCGAGCGTTAAAGCCTTGTCAGGTGGGACCAAAGTCCCGCCCGGGTAATTTTGATTTGTCCCGATTAGCTTCTTCACGCCAAGCTCGCATGTGACTTGGGCCACAGTTTGTCCGATTGCCGTAACCTCCCGCCTCTTTGACCATCAGGTCACCGCGATGTAACGACGTCGCGGATCGGGCGCAACCGTGCACCTCGCGGTGCCGGCCGGGTCGATCCTGCTCGATCGGCGGGCCACGGCTTCACACCGCCCGTACGATCGACACGCCGGAACGGCATCAGCACCGGAACGCATCAGGAGCAGCAGCGCGATGAGCGAGTCGTCGGCCGCCGAATCGCCCCCGACCGAGCGCAGTCTCGGCCAGCGGGTCCGGCGCGGCGCGCTGTGGAGCGCGGCGAGCACGCTGATCCTGCGGCTGGCCAACATCTCGATCATGGCGATCGTCGCCCGGACACTGGCGCCCCGGGATTTCGGCGTCTTCGCGGTCGCGCTGACGGTGCACGCCATCGTCTCCAGCATCGCCGAGCTCGGGGTGGCCTCGTGCCTGGTCCGCGCCGATGTCGACGCCGACGAGCTGGCGCCGACCGTGGCCGCGGTCTCGCTGATCAGCAGCACGGTGCTGGCGGCGGCCATGTTCGCCTTCGCGGTGCCGCTGTCCGCCGCGCTCGGCAGCGCGGACGCGGCCGGGCCGATGCGGGTGATGGCCCTGGCGGTGGTGCTGGTCGGCATCTTCGCCGTGCCCGGTGCCGAGCTGGCCCGGGAGTTCCGGCAGGACAAGCAGTTCGCGGCCAACCTGCTCGGCTTCGCCGCCTCGAACGCGCTGCTGCTGGCGCTCGCCCTGCACGGCGGCGGCGCGCTGTCGTTCGCGTGGTCACGGGTGGTCGGGCAGCTGCTGATCGGCAGCACGATGACGCTGATGGTGCGCCACCATTACCTGCCGCGCATCGCCCGGCGCCACCTGCGCACCATTCTCTCGTTCGGCCTGCCGCTGGCCGGCGCGAATCTGCTGAACTACGTGCTGCTGAATACCGATTACGTCTTCATCGGCAAACTGCTGGGCCCGATCGAGCTGGGTGTCTACATGTTGGCCTTCAACATCTCCAGCTGGTCGAGTTCGCTGATGAGCACCATTCTCAATTCCATCGCAATGCCCGCTTTCTCCCGGGTGAAGGACGACCGGCGGCTGCTGCAGGACGCCCTGGTGCGCGCGGTGGTCGCGCTGTGTTTCTTCGCGCTGCCGATCTGCGTGCTCAGCGCCACCCTGGCCCACCCGCTGGTGCGGACCGTCTACGGCGCGCGGTGGGACCGGTCGGCCTCGGTGCTGGCGATCCTGGCCAGCTACGGCGCGATCTCGGTGCTCTGCCTGCTGCTGGCCAACGCGCTGTCCGGCCTGGGCCGCACGAACCTGCTGCTGATCACCCAGATCCCCTGGCTGGGCTGCCTGATCCCGGCGATGGCCATCGGCATCCACCTGCACGGCATCGTGGGCGCGGCCTGGGCGCACATCCTGGTGGTCTGCCTGGTCGCGCTGCCGGTCTACCTGCGGATGCTGACCCGCTCCGCGCCGATCCGGCTGGCGCCGGTGGGCCGGGCGGTGAGCCCGCTGCTGCTCGCCGCGCTGCTGGCCGGGCTCACCGCGTACCTCATCTCGCACGCGGTGTCCGGGGCGCCGCTGCAGCTGCTGGCCGGCGGCCTGGCCGGCGGCCTGGTGTACCTGCTGCTGGCACTGCCGCTGGCCCCGCACGTGGTCGGCCGGTTCGCCCGGCTGCCGGGCCGGCTGGCCACGCCGGTGGACTTCTACGCCCGCAAGCTGCGGGTGCTCGGGCTCGGCATCCCCGAGCCGGTGCACGAGGCCGAGCTCACCCAGGCCGCCGAGAACCACCTGTCGTTCGTCGAGACGGAAGGACGCCTGTGAGCGTGCCGTTCACCAAGGTCCACCGGCAGCCGGCCGAGGTGCCGGCCGGCCGCCGGCCGGTGGTCAGCGTGGTGATCCCCTGCTACAACTACGGCCACTACCTGCCCGAGTGCGTGCGCAGCGTGGTCGACCAGCCGGACGTGCAGACCGAGGTGCTGATCATCGACGACGCCTCGCCCGACGGCAGCGGCTCGGTGGCCCGGCAGCTGGCCCTGCAGCACCGGAACGTCCGGGCGGTGGTGCACGAGCAGAACCGCGGGCACATCGCGACCTACAACGAGGGCCTGCCACAGATGACCGGCGACTACCTGGTGCTGCTGTCGGCCGACGACCTGCTCGCACCCGGCGCGCTGGGCCGGGCCACCGCCCTGCTGGAGGCACACCCCACGGTGGGCATGGCCTACGGCAACCCGCAGACCTTCTTCGACGTGCCACCGGAAGCGGCCACCGAGGTACGCAGCTGGTCGGTCTGGCAGGGCCACGACTGGGTGCGGCGGCAGTTCCGGCGCGGCATGAGCATCGTCTACTCCCCCGAGGCCGTGGTGCGAACCTCGGTGCACCACCAGGTCGGCTGGTACAAGCCGGAGCTGCCGCACTCGGGCGACCTGGAGCTGTGGCTGCGGATCGCCGCGGTCGCAGACATCGGCCGGGTGAACGGCCCGGACCAGGCCTACCGTCGCGAGCACCCGGGCAGCATGATGCACACGCAGTACGGCACGGTGCTGATCGACCTGCGCACCCGGGACGAGGCCTACGCCGAATTCCTCGACACCGCTGGGAGTTCCCTGCCGGACGCGACGCGGCTGCGCGAGCTGTCGCACCGCCGGATGGCCGACGAGGCGCTGGACTGGGCCTGCCTGCTGCTGTCCGGTGCCGATCGGGACGGAGCCGCCGACGCCGAGATCGCGGACTGTGTCGCGTTCGCCCGGGAGATCTATCCGGGGTACGCCGGGTTGCGGTCCTGGCAGGAGTACCGGCTGCTGACCTCCGGCGGCGGGCTGCTGGCTGCCGTCGGCCGGCCGGCCCACCGGGTGCGGCGTGACCTGAAGGGCCGGCTGCGCTGGCAGCGCTGGCATCGGATGGGCCTGTGACGCCGGCGCGGGTGGGACTGCTCTACCCCTATCCGGAACCGGTCTCGCCGCAGGCCTGGTCGGGCACGCCGAGCGGGCTGGCCGGCGGGCTGGCCGGCAACGGCGTCGAGCTGGTGCCGATCGGCGCGAAGCTGCCCCCGGGCATCCGCCAGGGGGTGGCGGCGCTGTCGCGGGCCGGCGGCCGGCGCGGTCCGCTGGCCAACCGCGGGCCGCTGGCCAGCCGGGCCCGGACCCTGGAGGTCACCCGCCGGCTGCGCCAGGCCGGCCGGCTGGACGCGCTCATCGCGATGGACACCGAGGCGTACCGGCTGGACCGGGTGCTGGCCGGTGCGCCGGCGCTGCCGGTGGCGACCTACGACGACGGGACGTTCGCGCTCTTCGCGCGGCACCCGGATTCCGACATCAGCCGGGACGGCATTCCGGCGGCGGAGCTGGACCGCTGGATCGAGCGGCAGGCAGCCGGCTGCCGGGCGGCCACCGTCTGCTGCGTGAGCACCGGTTGGGCCGGCCGCTCGGTGGTGTCGGACTACGCCGTGCCCGCCGACCGGGTGCGGGTGGTCGGCATGGGCCACCGGGCGCGCGGCGGCGCGGGCGTCCGGTCGTTCGAGCTGCCACGGTTCTTGTTCGTCGGCGTGGAGTGGGGCCGCAAGAACGGCGAGGCGGTGCTGCGGGCGTTCACCGCGCTGCGCCGGACGCACCCGACGGCCACGCTCGACCTGGTCGGCGAGCACCCGCCGGTGGATGTCGCGGGGGTGACCGACCACGGGCTGCTGCGGCGCGACGACCCGGCCGCGCAGGCGCTGCTGGACGGGCTGTTCGCGCGGGCGACCGCGTTCGTGCTGCCCAGCCGGTTCGACCCGTCGCCGATCGCGTACCTGGAGGCGGCCTCGGCCGGGCTGCCGGTGATCGCGACCACCGAGGGCGGTGCCGGCGAGTTGCTGGGAGACGGCGCCATCACGGTTCACCCCGATGACGACTCCGCAATCCTCGCCGCGATGCTGCGGTTGTGCGATCCGGCGGTCGCTGCCGCGCTGGGCACCGAGGCGGCCCGGCGAGCGGCCGAGTCGACCTGGCTGAACGTCGCAGCGCGGATCCTGGCGGCGCTCGGGGTCTGACCCCTTCGGACAGCTCTCGTCCGAGCGGGACGCTCCACTGGCCGCGAAGTCATCCTCAGCTGCCGTGGGCTTTAACAGGAATTCCCTGCGAGTACTGGGAAAAATGGATCGTTGCCGAATCAGCTCGCGTTTGCAGGCGATCACCTCCTCGATGTTCTCGACGATGCGTCGGGCGCCACGACCATGAGCCACCCAATTCTGCCGACCTCTCGCTCCTCGAAGCGCGTGGTCGTCACTGACTCGCATTGCGGTGCCTAACGTTGTTCGATATAATCGAACACATGTACGATTCTTTGTCGGCTCATCGCACGGTTGATGAGCTGCGGTCGTTGGTGCGCGAGCTGCACCGGCAGGTGATCGCCTTGCAGTATGAGCAGCTTGCGGTGTTGGCCGAGGTGGATTCTCGTGGTGCCGAGGGTCTGGGCCTGCGGGGGTTGCCGGATCTGATCCAGGCCGAGTTGACCGTGACCCGTCGGGCCGCGAAGGGGATCGCACAGCAGGTGGCGCGGTTCGCTTCGCGGCGGTCTCTGGCTGGCGAGCCACTGGAACCGGCGTATCCGCTGGCGGCCAGGGCGTTCGCGGCGGGCGAGCTGAGTGCTGATCATGCCGACACGGTCGCCGAGGCGATCGAGACGTTGCCTGCGGCTGCCCAGGCCGAGCACGCCGGTCACGTGGAGCCCACGCTGGTCGAGCTCGCCGCCGAGTATGACCCCCGCACGCTCAAGCAGCTCGGCCATCGCATCCTCGCCCACCTCGACCCCGACGGCACCGCCCCGACCGAGCGCACCCGGTCCGCGGTGCGTGGCTTGTCGTTCCAGCCAGGTCCGGCTGACCTGGTGCGCATTGAGGGCCTGCTGACTCCAGCGTGCGCCGCGCTCTGGCAGGCAGCGCTCACGCCGCTCGTCGAGCAGCGCGCCGCTGACGAGCTCGACGCTGGGACCCGGTCGGTCGGGCAGCGGTGGCACGACGCCTTCGAGGCTGCCG
>DATJNU010000079.1:0-21992 GCA_035507775.1 Jatrophihabitans sp. | reverse complement strand
CGACCTCAAGGAGGACCTGGTCGACTTCCCCAAGGGGCTAGCCGTCGTCCGGGCCAGGGACGGCCGGCCGCATGTCGTCGTCGGCGGTCGCGGCGGCTTCCTCAGCCTGTTCGGCGTCGACACCGAGTCGGGCACCGGCAGCTTGATCAAGCTGCTGGACGTCTACCTGCCTCGACCGGGACTGGGCCAGGTCGCTACATTCACCTATGAATCGAGCGAGAGTCCCGCAGTCGGGACGGGACGGGACGAGAGCCCCCAGCTGGAGCCGGCCATGAACGCACCGTACGCATGACAGCTCCCGAACCGCGGGTGGCTCCGACGCTCGAGCCGGCGGGGGCGGCCGCCCCCGGTCCGGTGCCGGCGGCGGCGGCCACCCGCGGCGCGGCGGGCGGCCCCGCCGAGCCGTCGCCGACAGATGCTGCCGAGCGGGCACCGGAACCGTCCCCGTGGCGGGACCGGAGGTTCCTCGTCTTCGCCGCCGGCAACACGCTGAACAACATCGGCGAGGCGGTGTACGCGGTAGCGCTGCCGCTGCTGGTCTACGACATGACCGGCTCCCTGACGGTCATGTCGCTGCTTGCCATCGTCGTCCCCGCGAGCATGTTGCTGGGACCGTGGCTCGGCGTCGTCGTGGACCGGTGGGGGTCTCGGGTCATGGTGGTGCCCGGCCTGCTCGTCCAGCTCGCCGCTGCCCTGGCGCTGAACGTCGTCGGGCTGTCCGGGCGGGGCTCGATCTGGCTGTTGTTCGTCCTGGCCGTGCTCATACAGCTCGGCGGGATCTCCTACCAGACCGGCTGGATGGTAGGCGTGGCCCGGATGTTCCCGGACTGCCCGGCACGGGCCAGGGGCACCCTGAGCAGCCTGTTCGTGGCGACCCGGATCGCGGGCGCGATCCTGTTCGCAGCGGCCCTGCCCGCCCTGGGTTACCGCGGGCTGCTCTGGCTGAACGTGCTGACCTTCCTCGCTCCGATCGCGGTGTGGCTGATGGGCATCCACCCGCCGCGCGTGCCGGCCGGGACGGCGACCGCCCGGGCCCGCCTGCTGCCGGACCTGGCCGAGGGATGGCGAATCCTGCGGTCCAGCGAGCTGGTCGTCTTCGTGAGCGTGATCGAGCTGCCGGTGCTGTTCGTCAGCTCGGCCGGCACGACGGCACTCATCATCTTCCAACTGCGCAGCCACTGGCAGCTGGGGGCGAGCGCGGTGGCGGCCATCCTCACCTCCGGCCGGATAGCGGGGCTGCTCGGCACCCTGGTCGTCTCGCAGCGGAAGAGCCTGATGCAGCGCTCGGCCTTCGTCGTGGCGGCGGTGGGCATCTCGGCCTCGCTGTTCATCATGGCGGCGCCCTGGCTCGGCACGCTGATCGTGGGGATGGCGGTGCTGTCCACCCTGCAGAGCGCGATGGCCGTCTCGATCCAGATGGTGCTCTTCAGGAACCTGCCCGCCCATGCCATCGGCCGGATCTCCGGGCTGCTCAACCTCGTCAGCGGAGTCCCGACCATCCTGGCGCCGCTGATCATCCCGTTGCTGTCGGCCGTCGTCGGCGTCGAGGGTGCCTTCGCCGTGCTGGGGCTGCTGGCACTGGCGGCCTTCCCGTACGTGGCACGCCGGGCAACCGCCCAACGGCAGCCCGCGGTGCGATGATGACCCGATGGAGACGACCGGCTGGATCACCGGGCAACTGTTCCTGCAAAGCCTGGACCGCGCGGAGGTCGAACGGGTGGGGGCGTTCCTGCAGGCCCGCGGCATCGCCAGCCAGACGCTGACCCAGAGCGAGCGGATGCTGCTGGACCCGGCCGATCCGGCCTCCGGGGTGACCAGCGAGCGGTTCAGCGTCGCGGTGCAGCTTGCCGGCTTCCCGCAGGTGGTCGCCCCGGTGCTGGCCGAGCTGCTCGAACGTGCCCACGGCCGTGGCTGGGACGACCCGCCACCGGCCCAGGCCTGATCCGGGAGCCCGCTCAGGCGTCGCGGTTCGTCCAGACGTCGATGGCGAAGTCCGCGTCCAGCACCTGGGTCTGCCGGGTCAGCCCGAGGATGCTGTCCAGGGTGCCGTGCAGGGTCTCGGTGCCCAGGTAGCGGCCCGGGAAGTGCTGGTTGCGGTGGCAGGCCAGCACCGTCGCGTCCGGGGTGAGGCTGCCGCGCACCCTGTCGGCCAGCGTCGCCCAGTCGGCCAGGTCCATCAGGTAGCCCATCTCGCTGAGCACGATCAGGTCGAACCGCTGCGCCACCGGCCAGTCGTCGGGCAGCTTCCGGTATTCGAGGTGCACGTTCGACAGGTGCTCGGCGCGCACCCGGGCCTCGGCCAGCGCCGGGCGGTTGTCGTCGGTCGCCACCAGCCACTCGGTGCGCCGGGCCAATGCCGGGATCACCTCACCCGCGCCGCAGCCGGGCACGTAGGCGCTGCCGTACCGGGGGTGGTGCAGGCTCGCGGCCAGCAGCTCGCGTCGCCGGTCGGCCAGCCAGCCGCCGCGCATGTGCCAGGGATCCTCGGCGAGCGCGTACAGGTCGTTCAGGTGTTCCAGATTGGTCATGTGCCTACCCCGGCCCGTCGCTGGTGGACATTCGGGTGGCTGCTGTCGGCCTGGCCGCGCGCCCCCACGCAATCGCGCGGCTGGCTGCTGAACCGGCTCACACCGACGATACCAGCGGTTCCCGGCATCCGCCTCCCCCGCGGACAGCCCTGCCGAGTCCCCGATCGGGGGCGTATGAGAAAGATCTGCGCGGCTCGATGTTTACCGGCCATTCGCCAGGGTGTTAGCTATGGGTCGTCGCGGGGGCGGAACCTGCTCCTGCGTCGCTTGCCGTGCCCGGCGACGAGGTCCCGGACCACGGCCGGCATTCCCTTCCACGGAGGTATCCGCATGCGCAGACTGCTGACCACAACACTCGCGGTGGCAGCGACGACGGCCGGCCTGCTGGCCGCGGGCACGAGCCCGGCCAGCGCCGAGCACTCCGGCCGCAACCCTCGGCCGACGAGCTCGGACTGCAGGCTCGCCAACGGCATCTCACACGTCGTGCAGATCCAGTTCGACAACGTGCACCTGACCCGGGACAACCCGAACATCCCGAGCGACCTGGAGCAGATGCCCAACCTGCTCAACTTCATGAAGAACAACGGCGTGGTCATGGCCAACACCCACGACGTGCTGGTGCACACCGCCACCAACTTCATCTCCAACCAGACCGGCCTCTACCCGGACCGGACCGGCATCACCCAGTCCAACAGCTACAGCTACTACGACGGTGCCGGCGCGACCCACCCGGGCGTCTCCTTCGCCTACTGGACCGACCCGGTCTACGACCCGACCGGCGCCTCGATCGACACCCGGTACAACACCGAGTACGTCGCCGACCGCAACAAGGTCCCGAACGCGGCCGACGTCAACACGCCGGCCCCGTGGGTGCCGTTCACCAAGGCCGGCTGCAACGTCGGTGAGGTCGGCATGTCCAACACGGTGCTGGAGAACATCGCCACCGACATCCCGACGGTGTTCGGCGCGAACTCCCCGCAGGCCGCCGAGGCCAAGGCCGACCCGGCCAAGGCCACCGCGGACGTGGTCGGCTATGCCGTGCACTGCGCGAAGACCTCGACCACCTGCGCGTCCGGCCAGACCGACGCGCTGCCCGACGAGCCGGGCGGCTACGCCGGCTACAAGGCGCTGTTCGGCAACGCCGAGATCCAGCCGGCGGTGCACCCGTCCGGCCCGATCACCACGCTGAGCGGTGCCCCGATCGCCGACCCGAAGGGCAACGTCGGCTTCCCGGGCTTCGACGCCCAGACCCCGGACGTCTCGCTCGGCTATGCCGCGTCGCTGCTGGAGCACAACGTCCCGATCACCAACGTCTACGTCTCGGACGTGCACACCGACCACACCGCCGCGCACACCGGCGACCTGGGCCCGGGTGAGCAGACCTACGAGCAGCAGCTGCACGACTACGACCAGGCCTTCGGCGCGTTCTTCCAGCGGCTGGCCGCCGACGGCATCACCCCGGCGAACACGCTGTTCTCGGTGACCACCGACGAGGGCGACCACTTCTCGGGCAGCCAGCCGACCCCGGCGAACTGCACCGGCGCGCCCGGCAACTACTGCAGCTACACCACCCGGTCCGAGGTGAACGTCAACCTGCCGGGCCTGCTGGCCACCCAGGCCAACGACACCACGCCGTTCGCGATCCACTCCGACCCGGCGCCGGCCCTGTGGGTCACCGGCAACCCGGACCGGACCGATCCGGCGGTCCGCCAGCTCGGCCGGGACCTCTCCGGGCTGACCTTCACCAACCCGCTGACCGGCGCGAACGAGAAGGTCGCCTACCAGCTGGCCGACCCGGTCGAGGAGAAGATCCTGCACTTCGTCTCCGCCGACGCGGCCCGCACCCCGACCATGACCGCGTTCTCCGGCGAGGACTCCTACATCACCGGCGGCGCGGCCAACTGCAGCAAGGCGTGCGTCTACACCTCCAGCGGGTACGCCTGGAACCACGGCGGCTTCCAGCCGGACATGCAGACGATCTTCGCCTCCTACGCCGGGCCGGGCGTGTCCGCGCGCGGCGTCGACTCCCGGACCTGGACCGACCAGGTGGACAACCGTCCGACGCTGCTGGCCCTGGCCGGCCTGCACGACGACTACTCCTCCGACGGCCGGGTGGTCACCGAGATCCTCGACCCGAAGGCCCTGCCGGCCGCGCTGAGCCGCAACCCGCAGCTGAGCCGGCTCGGGGCGCTCTACAAGCAGCTGACCGCGGCCAGCGGCCAGTTCGCGGCCGACACCCTGGCGATCTCCACCAAGGCGGTCGCCAGCGGCACGGCGAGCAACGACACCACCTACCAGCGGCTGGAGGCGGCGCTGACCCGGCTCGACGACGCCCGTGACCGGCTGACCGGCCAGATCGCGGACGCGCTGCTCGGTGCCTCGTTCCAGAACCGGCCGGTGTCGCGCGGCACCGCCACCTCGCTGATCGTGCGGTCCGAGCTGCTGCTGGCCGGCACGCACGCGCTCAGCAAGGCCTGACGCGTCACGCGAACGGGCCGGCCCCCCGGGGCCGGCCCGTTCTGCTGTGCCCTGCCGACGGTGGCAGCCCAGCCGACGGTGGCAGCGCTACAGCCAGGGCGGCAGGTGCGGCCAGGCCAGGCCCGGCGGCAGCAGCGCGTCGCGGCCCAGCGCCCACGGCAGCAGCTCGCCGACCGGCGCCCGGACCTCGGTGGCCGGCTCGCCGGCGCCGAGCCGCAACTCCAGCTCCGCGTCGGTCGGCAGCACCCGCACCGGCGGTGCGTCCGGGTGGTTGGCCGCGAAGGCGAAGGCATCGGTGAGCAGCGCCGCGCCGACGTCGGTCGGCACGTCCGCGAAGCTCACCCCGGCGTCCAGGTCGACGACGTGCACCCACACCTCGCGCACCCGCATCCACGGCACCTCGGCCCCCGGCACCGGACGACCGCGGGCGGTCCGCACCATGCCCTGCCAGGCGTCGTCCGGCAGCTCCCGGACCGCCTCGTCCAGCCGCCGGACGCCGTCCTCGAAGTCGGCGCGCAGCTCGGCGACCGGCTGCCCGGCCGACCGTTCGATGCCCTCGGCGCGCGCGCCGGCGGACGGGTACATCGGGTTCTCCACGCCGGTGCGCGCCCAGCTCAGCAGGTTCAGCAGCGCGTCGGAGTTGCGGGCCAGGTGGCCGAGCAGGTGGGCCCGCGACCAGCCGGGCAGCAGTGACGGCGCCGCGAGGTCGCCGTCCGGCAGCCCGCGCACGGTGGTGACCAGCAGTTCGGTGCCGGCCCGCATCCAGCCGATCCGGCGGTTCAGTTCGTCGCGATCCATCGCGCCAGTATCGCCGGACGCCCCGCGGGCGATCGAACCGGTCAGTGCCGCTCGCAGGCGACCCCGTCGTGGTCGGCGTCGCGGCCGCTGTTCGCCGCGTAGAGGTAGCTGCTGACGTAGAAGTCGGTGACCGGCGCGGTGCTGCCGCGCACCACGTCGTGCGCCCCGGCCCGGCCGATCCCGTGCGGGAACACCCGGTTCAGGCTGGCGCAGTTGGCGAAGACGGCCGGCCGGCTCGGTCCGCACACGGTGATCAGCGGCGAGGCCTTGGTGTATCTCCCGGTCACCCCGTTGGCCCAGCGCACCGAATAGCCGGTGATGCTGCGATAGCGGGTGCAGGTGCCCGGCGCGATCGCCCGCCAGCCGGTGGTGGCGGTTGCCAGGGAGGCCGAGGCCACCGGACTGGTCCGCGCCAGCACGACGGTCGTCGCGGTGGCCAGCCGCACCGAGTCGACCTGCACCCGGCTCGCCCGGTACCAGCCGGCAACGGTCGAGGTGGCCCGCACGTCCACCAGCTCGCCGGCCGGGTTGCGCACCACCTCGAGCCCGGTGGCGAACTTCGCCGCGTCCCGGGCGGCGGTGGGGCCGTAGTAGATCGCACCGGCGGCCGTGCCGGCCTTCACCACGACATCGCCGGCCTGCGCCGACGCAGGCACGGCCAGGACGACCGGCAGCACCGCTGCGGTCGCGACGGCAAGGGTGCTGATGATCCGGCGCATGATTCTCCTTGAACGGTGTTCGCCCGGGACTGCCGCGAGGCAGGCTAACAGGATTCGCACACACGGGAGGAGGAACGGCGAAAATTGGCCGTCCCGCCCGGGGTGGGGTCTCCGGACGGGAACCGAGGAGCTGGCTCCCCCATCTGGACTCGAACCAGAAACCCTTCGATTAACAGTCGAATGCTCTGCCAATTGAGCTATGGGGGATCACGCGTCGCTGCCTGGAGCTTCGACCTGGCGGGCCGAACGAGGCAGCGCGTAGAAGGATAACGCACCCGTACCCGGCCTCGCGCCACCACCCCTCCCCAGGCAGACTGGAGCGATGAGACTGTCGTTTCTGCTGGGAGTCGGAGTGGGATACGTGCTCGGCAGCCGGGCCGGCCGGGAGCGGTACGAGGACATCGTCGCCGTCGCTCGGCGGGTCGCCGGCAGCCAGACCGTCCAGGCCACCGCCGGGGTGGTGCAGGCCCAGCTGCAGGAACTGACCGGCCAGGCCCGGCAGCGCCTGCACGCACGGCCGGTGCCGGCCGGGGCGAACGGGCACTCGGCGAACGGGCACGCCCGGCTCTGAATCAGGCCGGCCGCTGGGCGACCCGCACCCGGTCCAGGTAGTCCAGCAGCACCGTCCGGGCCGCCGGGGTGTCCGGCGTGCCGGTGTCGAACCGGGCCGTCCAGTGCAGGCCGTCCACGCCGGGACGCCGCCGGCCGACCACCCGGCCGGTGCCGCCGGGCACCCGCACCTGCTCCCAGCGGTCGATGCTGCGTTCGACCCGCTGCCGGACCACCACCGGCAGGTTGCGGGGCTCGGCGAGCCGGTGCCGCACCGGGAACAGGTCGGTGACGAGCCCGTCCGGCCCCTCGACGCCCTCGGTCACGGCCAGGCCCGCCTCGCTCCAGGTGGCCTTGACCACCGCGTCCCAGCCGATCGCCCGCCAGCTGCCGGCCTCCGGCACCCACAACCGCAGCTGGGTCGCCACCACGGCGCCGGTCTCGGCCGGCTCCCCGTCGGCCACCGCGAGCAGCCGCTCGTCCGAACCGATCAGCGCGCGCAGCGCCGCCGGTGGGCGTGACCGTCCGAACATCAGGCTCCCTCCCCGCCGATGGCGCGGGCGCGTAGCTCGCGCCGGCGCTGTTCCAGCTGGTTGAGCTGGGCGAAGAGTGTCCCGAGCTCCGCCGGGTCCGCTGCCTCGGCCGACAGCCGCTGCAGGCGCGACTTCACCTGCGCCACCTCGCGGGCCACCACCTGCTCGGCCAGGCTGTTCACCATCGCCTCGGCGTAGCGGGCCTGGGCGTCCGCGCCGGAGCGCAGCGGCTCGACCGCCAGCGCGTTCACCGATGCCCTGGCCTCGGAATCCGGCGGCAGCCGGTCGGCCACCGCGGCCGGCCACGCCGGGCCGCCGGTGGCCGCCGCCGCTCCCCCGGCCGCGGCGACGGCCAGCTGCAACTGCCGGTGCACCGCCACCAGGAATGCCAGCTCGCCCAGCTCGTCGAACTGCTTGCCGACCACGTCCGGCAGCTGCAGGGCGGCCTTGATCACCTCGCGCTCGGCCTGGGCCAGCCGCGGCGGCACCGCCGGGCTGAGGGCCGGCTCGGGCTCGGGCCGGGACGTCCGCTCCGACCGCTCCCCCGACCGGACCAGCCCGCGCACCCGGGCGACCACCCGGTCCGGGTCGTCGACACCGACCAGGCCGGCCAGCAGCGCGGCGTAGTCGTCGCGCATCGCGTAGTCCTTGATCATCGCCACCAGCGGCACCCCCCGGTCGAGCGCCGCCACCCGGCCCTCGACGGTGTTCAGGTCGTAGCGCTTGACGGTCGTCTGCAGCACGAACTTGACCAGCGGCACCCGGGCCTCGATCAAGGCCCGGACCGCGGCGTCGCCACCGGATTGCCTGAGTTCACAAGGGTCCTTGCCGCCGGGCGCGATCGCGACATAGGTCTGTGCCATGAACTTCTGCTCCTCGGCGAAGGCCCGCTCGGCGGCCTTCATGCCCGCTGCGTCGCCGTCGAAGGTGAAGACCACCCGGCCGGTGAAGGCGTCGGAGTCCATCAGCAGCCGCCGGATCACCCCGATGTGCTCGGTCCCGAACGAGGTGCCGCAGGTCGCCACCGCGGTGGTGATGCCGGCCAGGTGGCAGGCCATCACGTCGGTGTAGCCCTCCACGATCACGGCCTGGTGCTGCTTGCCGATCTCGCGCTTGGCCAGGTCCATGCCGTAGAGCAGCTGGCTCTTCTTGTAGATCGGGGTCTCGGGCGTGTTGAGGTACTTGGCCTCGACCTTGTCGTCGTCGTGGATCCGGCGGGCGCCGAAGCCCACCACATCGCCGGCGACGTCCCGGATCGGCCAGAGCAGCCGGCGGTGGAACCGGTCGATCAGCCCGCTCCGGCCGCCTTCCCGGCTCAGGCCGGCCAGGATCAGCTCGGCCGGCTCGAAGCCGCGACCGCGCAGGTACCTGGTGAGCGTGTCCCAGCCGCCGGGGGCGTACCCGCAGCCGAACTTCGCCACCGCCGCCGCGTCGAAGCCGCGCTCGGCCAGGTACTCCCGCGCCGGCGCCGCGTCCGGGCTGCGCAGCTGGTCGGCGTAGAACGCCGCCGCCAGCACGTGCGCCTCGACCAGCCGGGCCCGCTGGCCGGCCGGCCGGGACGGGCCGCCACCCTCGACGTAGCGCAGCTGGATGCCCGCCTTCGCGGCCAGCCGCTCCACCGACTCGACGAACGACAGGTGCTCGATGCGCTCGACGAAGGCGATCACGTCACCGCCGGCGCCGCAGCCGAAGCAGTGGAACAGGTTGCGCGCGGTGGAGACCGACAGCGACGGCGATTTCTCGTCGTGAAAAGGGCAAAGTCCCTTGAGGTTGCCGCCGCCGGCGTTGCGCAGCTGGACGTGCTCGCCGATCACCTCGGCGATCTGGGCGCGTTCGCGGACAGCGGCGATGTCCTCCTCGCGAATCCGGCCCGGCATGCGGCCGAGTCTAGTTGCCCCGATGCCGGCGGCCGAGGCTAGTTGCCGGTCAGCCGAGCATGCCAGGCCAGCGCCGCCGAATCGGTGAGCTGGGCGATCTGGTCGATCGCCACCCGCAGCCGCTCGGCATCGGTGCCGGCCGCCCGCCAGGACTCGCGCAGCACCAGCGACAGCACCGGCGCACCGCCGGCCAGCAGCGCCTCGGCCAGCTCGGTGAGCACCCGGCGCTGCTGGGCCAGCTGGGCGGCCGCCGACGGCCGGCGCATCACGTAGCGGTAGGCCATCGCCTTGAGCAGCGCGCACTCGGCGGCGGCCCGCTCCGGCACCACCAGCTCGGCGACGTACCGGCCGAGCGGGGCGGCGCCGAACTTCTCCCGGGTGGCCCGCACCGCCGCCGAGACGAACCGCTCGGTCAGCTCGCTGGTCGCGCGCTTGGCCAGCCCCTGCGCGGTGAACGTCCCGTCGTAGCCGGCCAGGTCGCGCAGCGGCGGCAACTCCAGCAGCCGGTCCAGGTGCGGCGCCAGCGCCTCCGGCGGCAGCGGCGAGTACAGCGCGGCGGCCTGCCGGCACAGCTCGGAGCGCTCGTCCTCGCCGGCCAGCGCGGTCAGGTCGATGTGCCTGGAGTGCACGCCGTCCTCGACGTCGTGCACCGAGTAGGCGACGTCGTCGGCCCAGTCCATCACCTGCGCCTCCAGGCACCGCTCCCCCTCGGCGCGGCCGTCGCGGAGCCAGTCGAAGACCGCCCGGTCGGCGGCGTAGCAGCCGTACTTGCGCGCCCCCGGCCGGGCCGGCCACGGGTACTTGCAGACCGCGTCCAGGGCGGCCCGGGTCAGGTTCAGCCCGGCCGGCACCGCGGCCACCGTCTTGGCCTCCAGCCGGGTCAGGATGCGCAGCGTCTGGGCGTTGCCCTCGAAGCCATCACAGCCGCCGGCCAGCGCGATCTCGTCCAGCGCGTCCTCGCCGTTGTGCCCGAACGGCGGGTGGCCGAGGTCGTGTGCCAGGCCGGCCGCGTCCACCAGGTCCGGGTCGCAGCCCAGCGCGGCGCCCATCTCGCGGCCGATCTGGGCGACCTCCAGCGAGTGGGTGAGCCGGGTCCGGGGGAAGTCGTCCTGGCCGGGCGAGACCACCTGGGTCTTGTCGGCCAGCCGGCGGAAGGCGTAGGAGTGCAGCACCCTGGCCCGGTCGCGCTCGAAGTCGTCCCGGGAACCCGGCCCGGACTGGCCGCGCTTGGGCTCCTCGACCACCAGCCGGTCGCGGTCCGCGGCCGAGTAGTGGTAGCCCGGCAACTAGATGTGCTCCTCGGTCCAGTCGGCGAACTGCTGCAGGTTCTGCAGCCACATGCCGACGGTGAACTTCAACTGCTCGCGGCTGATGCCGCCCTCGAAATCGAACGCCTGCTCGGCGCAGATGCCGACCAGGCCGTCGTCCGGCAGCACGGTGTAGGCCTTCGGGAACAGCTTGCTGCGGTTCCAGTCGTCCAGCACCAGCGCCAGGGTCGGGCGCAGGTCCACCTCGAACCGGCGGTTCAGGTACAGCCGGGCCTGCAGCACCTCCTCGTCCTGGCCGTAGTGGAAGAAGTAGACGCTGTAGTTGTCCCACCGCACGGCCAGGTCACCGTCGTCGTCG
Organism: Jatrophihabitans sp.; assembly: GCA_035507775.1. Taxonomy (GTDB): domain Bacteria; phylum Actinomycetota; class Actinomycetes; order Mycobacteriales; family Jatrophihabitantaceae; genus Jatrophihabitans_A. Next base: position 10,884 of record DATJNU010000079.1, on the reverse strand, counting down.
ATCAGCCAGCGCAGCTGGTAGTCGCGCAGGATGTCCTCGAGCACGCCGGTGGTCGGCAGCACCCTCGGGCCGGCCGGCCGGCCGATCGGCGGCTGCTCGAACCGGGACTGGCTCGTGCCACGCGCCGCGGCAACCGCCGCCGCCGCGATTCGGGACAGGCGACCAGGCACCCCTCCACTCTACGGCGGACGTCCGACAGCCGAGGCCGGTACGAGCCAGTCCGCGCTGCTGGCCTCAGGCGCCGAGGTTGGCCCGGCCCGCCTCCAGCCGCGCGACCGGCACCCGGAACGGCGAGCACGAGACGTAGTCCAGGCCGGCCGAGTGGAAGAAGTGCACCGAGTCCGGGTCGCCGCCGTGCTCGCCGCAGACGCCGAGCTTCAGCCCGGCCCGCACCGCCCGGCCGCGTTCGGCCCCGATCTTGACCAGCTCGCCGACGCCCTCGGTGTCCAGCGACTCGAACGGGCTGACCCCGAAGATGCCCTTCTCCAGGTAGTGGCTGAAGAACGCGGCCTCGACGTCGTCCCGGCTGAACCCCCAGGTGGTCTGGGTCAGGTCGTTGGTGCCGAAGGAGAAGAACTCGGCGGCCTCGGCGATCTGGCCGGCGGTCAGCGCCGCCCGCGGCAGCTCGATCATGGTGCCGATCAGGAACTCCAGATGCTGGCCGGTCTCCGAGCGCACGTCGCGGGCGACCTGGATGATGTCGTCCTTGATCGCCTCGAACTCCTGCACCGCGCCGACCAGCGGGACCATGATCTCGACCCGCGGCACGCCGCCGTTCTTCTGGTGCTCGGCGGCGGCCTCCAGGATCGCCCGCGCCTGCATCTCGAACAGGCCCGGGATCACCAGGCCCAGCCGGACGCCGCGCAGGCCCAGCATCGGGTTCTGCTCGTGCAGCTTGTGCACGGCCTGCAGCATCCGCAGGTCGTTCTCCCGAGGCTCGCCCCGGGCCTCGGCGACGGCCACCCGGACCGACAGCTCGGTGAGGTTCGGCAGGAACTCGTGCAGCGGCGGGTCGAGCAGCCGGATGGTCACCGGCAGCCCGTCCATCGCGTCGAAGATCGACTTGAAGTCCTCGCGCTGCAGCGGGAGCAGCTCGGCCAGCTCGCGTTCGCGCTCGTCGTCGGTGTCGGCCAGGATCAGCGCCTCGACCAGCGCCCGGCGGTCGCCCAGGAACATGTGCTCGGTGCGGCACAGGCCGATGCCCTGCGCGCCGAACCGGCGGGCCCGGGCCGAGTCCTCCTCGGTGTCGGAGTTGGCGCGCACCGCCATCCGCCGGTTGCCGTCGGCGACCATCATCAGCCGGTGCACGGCCTTCACCAGGTCGTCGGCCGCTGGGTCTTCGGCGTCCAGCTCGCCCTCGAAGTACCGGACGACCGGCGAGTCGACGACCGGCACCTCGCCGAGGAACACCTCGCCGGAGGTGCCGTCGATGGAGATCAGGGTGCCCTCGGGGTGGACGCTGCCGTCCTTGAGGGTGAAGTGCCGGGCCTTGGTGTCGACGTCGATCGCCTCGGCGCCGCAGACGCAGGTCTTGCCCATGCCGCGGGCCACCACCGCCGCGTGGCTGGTCTTGCCGCCGCGGCTGGTCAGGATGCCCTGCGCGGCGATCATGCCGTTCAGGTCGTCCGGGTTGGTCTCCCGGCGGACCAGGATCACCTTCTCGCCGCTTCGGCTCCACTTCACCGCGGTGTAGGAGTCGAAGACCACCTTGCCGACCGCGGCGCCCGGCGAGGCGTTCATGCCCTGGGCGATCTTGCGGTGCGAGCTGGTGTCGTCGAAGTGCGGGAACATCAGCTGCGCCAGCTGCGCGCCGGTCACCCGCTTGAGCGCCTCCTTCTCGTCGATCAGGCCCTCGTCGATCAGCTGGGTGGCGATCCGGAACGCGGCCGCGGCGGTGCGCTTGCCGACCCGGGTCTGCAGCATCCAGAGCTTGCCGCGCTCGATGGTGAACTCGATGTCGCACAGGTCGCGGTAGTGCTCCTCCAGCTGCGCCATGATGCCCATCAGCTGGTCGTAGGACTTCTTGTCGAGGTCCTCCAGGTCGGCCAGCGAGAGGGTGTTGCGGATGCCGGCGACCACGTCCTCGCCCTGGGCGTTGGCCAGGTAGTCGCCGTAGACACCCTTGGCGCCCGAGGCCGGGTCGCGGGTGAAGGCGACCCCGGTGCCCGAGTCGTCGGAGGCGTTGCCGAAGACCATCGAGCAGACGTTGACCGCGGTGCCCAGGTCGGCCGGGATCCGCTCCTGGCGGCGGTAGAGGATGGCGCGCGGGGCGTTCCAGGAGTCGAAGACCGCCCGGACGGCCAGGTCCATCTGCTCGCGCGGCTCCTGCGGGAACTCCCGGCCGGCGTGCTCGATCACGAGCTGCTTGTAGGTCTCGACCAGCTTGCGCAGGTCCTCGGCGTCGAGGTCGAGGTCGTTCTTGGTGCCCCGGGCGTCCTTGGCCGCGTCGAGGGCGTCGTCGAAGTGCTCGCCGTCGATGCCGAGCACCGTCTTGCCGAACATCTGGATCAGCCGGCGGTAGGAGTCGAAGGCGAAGCGCTCGTTGCCGGTCTGGGCGGCCAGGCCGCGCACCGACTGGTCGTTCAGGCCGACGTTGAGGACGGTTTCCATCATGCCCGGCATGGAGAACTTGGCACCCGAGCGGACCGAGACCAGCAGCGGGTCGTCGGTCTGGCCGAGCTTCTTGCCCATGGTCTTCTCGAGCGCCCGCAGGTGCTCGGAGACCTCGTCGGCCAGCTCGGCGGGCTCGTGGCCGCTGGCCAGGTAGGCCTGGCAGGCCTCGGTGGTGATGATGAACCCGGGCGGGACGGGCAGCCCCATGTTCGTCATCTCGGCGAGGTTGGCACCCTTGCCGCCGAGCAGGTCCTTGAGATCCTTATTGCCTTCCGCGAAGTCGTATACGAACTTCGTCATCTCCAGCGCACCACCGATTGTGTCGATACGGATACGTGCTTGTAGACCTTAGGCGTGGAAAGCGATTACGGGCCCGCCGGTGAAGCACCAAAGAGGGAAAACACACACCGGGGTATGCCCGGACGTCGGGCCGCCCGGCTCACCTCCCACAGCCGGCTTCGTCACGGCCGGCGAGATTGCGTCCGGCGAGTCACTTCGTCAGGCCGGCGAGTCACTGGACCGACTTCGGGTCGAGCGCGTCGCGCAGGCCGTCGCCGAACAGGTTGAACGACAGCACGGTGAGGAACAGCCCGGCGCCGGGGCAGAACAGGTACATCGGATCGGCGAGATAGAAGCTCTGCGCGTCGGAGAGCATGCCTCCCCAGGACGCCGTCGGCGGTTGCACCCCGACGCCCAGGTAGGACAGCGCCGACTCGGCCAGGATGTAGGTCGGGACGGTCAGGCTGGTCCACACCAGCAGCGGGCCGAGCAGGTTCGGCATCAGTTCGTGGCTGACGATCCGCAGGTCGCTGGCGCCGAGGGTCCGGGCCGCCTCGACGAACTCCTTCTCGCGCAGCGAGAGCACCTGGCCCCGAACGAGCCGGCCGAGGTAGGGGAAGCCGGCGAAGCCGAGCAGGAAGATCACGAGGCCGAAGTTGAGGCTCTCGCCGGACAGCCCGAGGAACTCCGGCGACTGGCTGAGGACGGAGACCAGGGCCAGCGCCAGCAGCAGGCCGGGGATGGTCAGCAGGATGTCGTAGACGAACGTCATCGCGGCATCGACGACGCCGCCGTAGTACGCGCAGACGACACCCGTCGCCGTGCCGAGGACGAGCGACATCAGCGTCGCGGAGCTCGAGATCACCAGCGAGGTGCGGGCGCCGGCGATCAGCCGGGACAGCACGTCGCGGCCGTTCACCGGCTCCACCCCGAGCCAGTGCGTGCCGGACGCGCCCCCGAAGTGCCCGATCGGCACCTCCGACTCCTCGCTGACCAGCCGGGAGTTGAACTGGGCCGGCTCGTGGCCGTACAGGTGGTTCAGCTGGGAGGCGAAGATCGCGACCAGGACGATGCCGAGCAGCAGGATGCCCCCGGCCATCGCTATCCGGTCCTGTTTCAGGCGCCGCCACGCGAGCTGGCGCAGCGACCGGCCCTCGATGCCCGGCTCGTCGCTGCTGGCGGCCGCCTCCGAGCTGGTGAGGCGTAGGTCTTCCGATGGCTGGAACATGACGGCTCGCCTCCCCCCGCGCGGCTGCATCGAGCCTGCGGAGGCAACGTCACGTGATGGATCCGTTTCGGCCACGAATCGGCAAAGATGTGAAAATGGCCGGACTGACCTAACCGGTGGCCGATCGTCCTGCGTTACGGCCGCCAGGACGGCGGAATCGCAGGGCGGTCGGCGCGGGGACGCCGGCGAACGGGGTCAGCCGCCGGAGTTCTCGATCTCGGCGCCGAACGGCACCTGCAGCGACTCGCGGTCGGCCAGCCAGCCCTCGGGCAGGGTGACCTTGCGGCCGTCACCGCCGGTCCGGCCGCGCGGCTGCCCCAGCACCTGCTCGGGGTAGGGCTGGTCGAGGTCGAGCTGGTCGAGCAGGCCGCGCAGCTCGGCCAGGCCGGAACTCATCGCCAGCGCCCGACGGAGGTCACCGCCGGCCGAGAATCCCTTGAGATACCAGGCGATGTGCTTACGGAAGTCGACCACGCCGCGCTCCTCGCCGAGCCAGTCCGACAGCAGCTCGGCGTGCCGGTACATGGCCGCGGCGACCTCGGCCAGGCCGGGCAGCGCGGTGGCCTCCTCGCCCCGGAACGCCGCCGCCAGGTCACCGAACAGCCAGGGCCGGCCGAGGCAGCCGCGCCCGACCACCACGCCGGCGCAACCGGTCTCGCGCACCATCCGGACCGCATCGGCGGCCTCCCAGATGTCGCCGTTGCCCAGCACCGGGATGTCGAGCAGCTGCACCAGGTCGGCGATCCGCCCCCAATCGGCCTGCCCGCCGTAGAAGTCGGCCGCGGTGCGCCCGTGCAGCGCGACGTAGGCGGCGCCGGCGTCCTGGGCGCGCAGGCCGGCCTCGCGGTAGGTCAGGTGATCGGCATCGACACCGACCCGCATCTTGACCGTCACCGGCAGCTCACCGGCCGCCGCCTCGACCGCCGCGCCGACGATCGCGGAGAAGAGATTGATCCGCCACGGCAGGGCCGAACCGCCCCCACGCCGGGTCACCTTGGGCACCGGGCAGCCGAAGTTCAGGTCGACGTGGTCGGCCAGGCTCTCGGCCACGATCATCCGCACCGCCTCGCCGACCACCGCCGGGTCGACGCCGAACAGCTGGATCGAGCGGGGCTGCTCGTCCGGGGCGAAGGCGATCAGCTGCATGGTCTTGCGATTGCGTTCGACCAGCGCCCGGCTGGTGATCATCTCGGAGATGTAGAGCCCGGCGCCGTACTCGCGGCACAGCCGGCGGAACGCCACATTGGTGATGCCGGCCAGCGGTGCCAGCACGACCGGCGGGTCCACCACGATCCGGTCGCCCAACCGCAGCGGCGGGGCGACCGGCTGGGCAGCCGTCAAACCGGGAGAGAGCGTGGCCGTCATGCTCAGCAGCCGATCAGCCGCTCTGCCAGGTACCCGGCGACCTTGTCCAGCGCCACCCGGTCCTGCGCCATGGTGTCGCGCTCGCGGATGGTCACGGCGTGATCGTCCAGGGTCTCGAAGTCGACGGTGACGCAGTACGGGGTGCCGATCTCGTCCTGCCGCCGGTACCGCTTGCCGATCGCCTGAGTCTCGTCGTACTCGACGTTCCAGTGCCGGCGCAGCTCACCGGCGAGCTCACGCGCCTTCGGCGACAGGTCGCCGTTCTTCGACAGCGGCAGCACGGCCACCTTGATCGGGGCCAGCCGCGGGTCGAACTTCAGCACGGTGCGCTTGTCCATGCCGCCCTTGGTGTTCGGCGCCTCGTCCTCGACGTAGGCGTCGAGCAGGAAGGCCAGCGTCGCCCGGGTCAGCCCGGCCGCCGGCTCGATGACGTACGGGTAGTACCGCTGCTCACCCTCCGGCTTGGTGGCGTCGAAGAACCGCAGATCGGCGCCCGAGTGCTCGGCGTGCGTGCTCAGGTCGAAGTCGGTGCGGTTGGCGATGCCCTCCAGCTCGTCGAACTCCTTGCCGCCGAAGTTGAAGCGGTACTCGATGTCGACGGTGCGCTTGGAGTAGTGCGACAGCTTCTCCTTCGGGTGCTCGTACCGGCGGAGGTTGTCCGGGTTGAGGCCGAGCCCGACGTAGAAGTCCCACCGGGCTTCGAGCCAGTACTCGTGCCACTGCTCGTCGGTGCCCGGCTCGACGAAGAACTCCATCTCCATCTGCTCGAACTCACGCGTCCGGAAGATGAAGTTGCCCGGCGTGATCTCGTTGCGGAAGGACTTGCCGGTCTGGGCGATGCCGAACGGCGGCTTCTTGCGCGCGGTGGTCACCACGTTGGCGAAGTTCAGGAAGATGCCCTGCGCGGTCTCCGGCCGCAGGTAGGCCAGCCCCGACTCGTCCTCGACCGGGCCGAGATGCGTCTTGAGCATGCCGGAGAACTGCCGCGGCTCGGTCCAGGACTTGTTGCCGCAGTTCGGGCAGGTGATGTCGGCCAGCCCGTTCTCCGGGGTCCGGCCCTTGCGCCGCTCGAAGTCCTCTTCCAAGTGGTCGGCCCGGTAGCGGCGGTGGCAGACCGTGCACTCGGTCAGCGGGTCGGAGAAGGTCGCGATGTGGCCGGAGGCCTCCCAGACCGCCGGCGGCAGGATCACCGAGGAGTCCAGGCCGACCACGTCGTCACGGCTGGTCACCATCGCCTTCCACCACTGGCGGCGCAGGTTCTCCTTCAGCTCCACGCCGAGCGGGCCGTAGTCCCAGCCCGACCGGGTACCGCCGTAGATCTCGGCAGCCGGGAAGACGAAGCCACGACGCTTCGCCAGGCTGACAACGGCCTCATTGCGGTCCACGGGCACGGCGGTCTACTCCAGTTACGGGCGGGTGAGCAGTGACCCGTTCAGGGTATCGGCATCGTCGACCGGCTTCTCCCCGCCGTCCACAGCCTCGTCCGGCCCGGCGGGGTTGTCCACAGGCCGGCGGCGTTCCCGGCGCTCGAAGAGGTAGCTGACCACCCCGGTCAGCAGCCAGCCGAGCAGGATGTCGAAGACGTAGTGCTCGGCCGAATACACCAGCGCGAACGCCATCACCAGCGCGTATGCCACCAGCAGCGGCCGCCAGCGCTTGCGCACCCGGGGCCAGAAGAACACCGTGATCAGCATCGAGATCGCCGCGTGCAGCGAGGGCACCGCGGCCACCTGGTTCACCCCGGCCTGGCCTTCGTCGATCAGCGCCTTGGCCTGCGGCACCCCGAGCTTGTCCCAGCCGCGGGTGGAGATCCGCTCGATCCAGGGCGCTGCACCGGTGTGGCTGAGTTCCACCTGGCCGAGCATGCCGCCGTACCGGTTGGCGCTCGGCACCTCGTTCATGCAGGGCGGGTTCGACGGGCCGCCCACCACCTCGCTGGAGTCGCACAGCGCCGCCGCCCACGGCGGGGCGGCCGGGAAGGCGATGAAGCAGGCCAGCCCGCAGAAGGAGATCACCACGAAGCGGAACACGAACTTGCGCCACTCGGCCCGGTCGCGCAGCCAGAGCAGGCCGGCGGCCACGTACGGGGCGAAGAAGAAGGAGACGTAGACCAGGCTGACGATCGTCTCCCACCAGGGCGGGAACGGCTCCTTGAGCTTCGACTGCAGCCACACCGTCGGCTCGTGGCCGAGGAACAGCCAGCGGTCGAAGTCGATCTGCAGGTGCCACTCGGTCGGCCGCCCGACCAGCCGCGCCGCACCCCGGCTCAGGTCGTAGACCAGCAGCACCGCCGCGAACGGCAGCCAGTCCCGCACCACGGTGATCGAGCGGCGGCGCCCCAGCGTGGCGGCGAACAGCCCGGTGCAGAGCACCAGCAGCAGCGTGTTGCGGTCGTAGCTGATGCCGTCCCGGGCGACGAGGCAGCCGACCACCACGGCCCAGCTCGCGACCGCACCCCAGCGCACCAGCGTCATGGGGGCGGGCCGGAAGCCGGCCGGCGGGACGCGGGCGCCGGTGTCGGTGTCGTGCTCGGCGTCGGTACGCACCACCCATCGCCTCCTCATCGCACCGCCGCGGCCCGGCTTCACCGGCCCGTCAGCTCGGCGTCACCCCCCGGACACCTTCGTGGCGATGAATGTACCGACGGATTCCCGGAGCCGGTCAGCCGACCGGTTTGTCGAACATCGTCCGGTGTGCGGGGTCGGTCGCCCGGTCGCTGGCGGTGGCGACCTCCGCCCCGCCGGCCTCGATCCGCAGCAGCGGTTCGAAGGCGCTCGGCTGGTCGAGCGCCTCGGCCAGCAGCGGGGTGGCGTGCAGTTTCACCTGATAGTTGCCCAGCGCCCGGCGGTAGGCGCCGACCGACTCCCACTCCGTCAGCAGCAGCCAGGCGCCCTCGTCGTCGGCTGCCCGGCCCAGGCTGCCGCGCAGGTAGCCCGGCCGGTCGGCGAGTGCCCGCAGCGCGGTGGTCGCCCGGTCGGCGAAGTCCTCCTCGCCGGCCGCCGGGCGCAGCTGGATGGCGACGATCATCGGCCCACCTGCTCGATCGGCAGGTCGATGGCGCCGCCGAACCGGCGGTCGCGCCGGGCGTAGGACTCGACGGCGGCCCACAGGTGCCGGCGGTCGAAGTCGGGCCACAACGTGTTCATGAACATCAGCTCCGCGTACGCCGACTGCCACAGCAGGAAGTTGGAGGTGCGCTGCTCGCCGGAGCAGCGGATGAACAGGTCCACGTCGGGCAGGCCGGGCTCGTCCAGGTACCGGGCGAAGGTCTTCTCGTCGAGCTTCGCGGGGTTGAGCCGGCCCTCGGCGGCCAGCTCGGCAATCCGCCGGGCGGCGTCGACCACCTCGGCCCGGCCGCCGTAGTTGACGCAGAACTGCAGGGTCAGCCGGTCGTTGTCGCGGGTCAGCTGCTCGGCCTCCTCCAGCTGGCTGATCACGCTGCGCCACAGCCGCGGCCGCCGGCCCGCCCACCGGATCCGGACGCCGAGCGCGGAGAGCTCGTCCCGGCGCCGGGCCAGCACCTCCTTGTTGAAGTTCATCAAGAACCGCACCTCGTCCGGCGACCGGCGCCAGTTCTCGGTGGAGAACGCATAGGCCGAGATCACCTCGACGCCGAGTTCCATCGCGCCGAACAGCACGTCCATCAGGGCGGCCTCGCCGGCCCGGTGCCCCTCGGTGCGCGGCAGCCCTCGCTGGTTGGCCCAGCGGCCGTTGCCGTCCATCACCACCGCGACGTGCCGGGGGATCAGGCCGGCCGGCAGCTCCGGCGGCCGGGCGCCGGTCGGGTGCGGGGGCGGTTCCGGCCAGCGGCGGCGGGCAGAGGGCATGGCGCCAACGTAGTACCCGGGCCTCAGCGGTCGACCAGCGGCAGCGACCGGATGCCGCGCTCCAGATGCCACTGCAGGTGGGCCGCGATCAGCCCGCTGGCCTCGCGCCGCTGCGGGTCGGCGGCGGCATCGGCGGTGTCCCAGTCCCCGCCGAGCAGCGCGGTGACCAGCCCGAGCGAGTCCGGGTGCGGGCGCACCGAACCGCCCGGCCGGCAGGTCGGGCAGACCGAACCACCGGAGGGCACGTGGAAGGCGGCGTGCGGGCCGGGCGCCGAGCAGATCGCGCACTCGGCCAGCGCGGGTTCCCAGCCGGCGAGCGAGAGCGACCGGATCAGGAACGCGTCGAGGACCAGCCCGGACGCGTGCTCCCGGTCGGCCAGCGAGCGCAGCGCTCCGGCCAGCAGCAGGAACTGGCGCAGCGCCGGCTCGCCCTCCTCCGGGGTCAGCCGCTCGGCGGTCTCGCAGATCGCCACCGCGGCGGTCCAGGCCTGGTAGTCGCTGGCCAGGCCGGCGCCGTAGTTGCGCACCGACTCCACCTGGGTGATCAGGTCGAGGGTGTTGTGCCGCACCGCGCCGCGGTCGGGATCCGGCTCGGCGGTGCGGGTGTGCAGCTGCACGTCGATGTGGCTGCCGGGTTCCAGCCGGGCGCCGTACCGGGAGGTGGTGCGCCGGACGCCCTTGCCGACGGCCCGCACCCGGCCGTGCCGCTTGGTGAGCAGGGTGACGATCCGGTCCGCCTCGCCCAGCTTGTGGACGCGCAGCACCACGGCCTCGTCCCGGTAGAGCGGCATACCCGCAATGGTGACAGAGAGGTCCGTCAGTTCAACCGCTCGACGAGCGGATGTAGCCGCGCAGGACCTCGGCGACCGGCGCCGGCGGCTCGAACCGGACCACCACCTCGCGCCGGCTGGGCGCGGCCGGCGGCACCCGGCTCGCCAGGATGGTGCCCTCGACCTCGACCGGCTCCCCGGCCAGTTCGAACCGGACCCCCACCGCACCGCCGCGCCGGGACGCCCAGATCGCCGCGACCGGCACCTCGCACCGGACCGCGACCTCGCTGACGTCGAGCAGCTCGCCCTCGGCGACGCCGGGGGCCAGCGACCGGATCGCGTCGGCCCGCTCGGTGAGCACCACCGGGCCGATGGCGGGCACCCGAACCCACTGCCGGCGCTGCTCGGTCCACGGCTCGGCCAGCCCGGCCAGCTCCCAGAGCAGGCCGGCCTCGGCGTAGCGGATGGTCGCGATGCGCGCCCGCACCAGGCCCACCAGGTTGTCACCGGCGGCCCACGAGACGGTCAGCTGGTCGCCGATCAGCACCGGCGCGCCGGGCGCCAGCACCGCGGGCCGGCGCACCGACAAGGTGCCCTCGCCGCGCTCCTGCACCTGGCTGCGGTACTCGCCACCGTCCTGGTCCCGCAGCACCACGGCGGCTCCGATGCCCGGAAGCTCCTCGGACACAGCGCATCCCCCACTCGACGAGCGATAGGCGTACCGGACGATACCCCGCAACCCGGACGGCCGACCCCCGTTCGCCACGACGCGCCGATCCGCCGGTCGTCGCCGGTCACCAAC
>DATJNU010000078.1:0-7096 GCA_035507775.1 Jatrophihabitans sp. | reverse complement strand
GGCCCCGACGAACTGCGCGTTGTAGAGGTCGAAGTACGCGCCCCGGGCCTGCAGCAGCTGCTCGTGGGTGCCCTGCTCCACGATCCGGCCGCTCTGCATCACCAGGATCAGGTCCGCGTCGCGGATGGTCGAGAGCCGGTGCGCGATCACGAAGCTGGTGCGGTCGGTCCGCAGCGCGGCCATCGCCTGCTGCACCAGCAGCTCGGTGCGGGTGTCCACCGAGCTGGTCGCCTCGTCCAGGATCAGCAGCGACGGGTCGGCCAGGAACGCCCGGGCGATGGTGAGCAGCTGCTTCTCACCGGCGCTGACGTTGCTGCCCTCGGAGTCGATCACCGTGTCGTAGCCGTCCGGCAGGCTGTGCACGAACCGGTCGACGAAGGTCGCCCGCGCCGCCGCCAGGATCTCGTCCTCGGTCGCGTCCGGCCGTCCGTAGGCGATGTTGTCGCGGATCGTGCCCTCGAACAGCCAGGTGTCCTGCAGCACCATCCCGATCCGCGACCGCAGGTCGGTCCGGGTGAGCTCGGCGATGTCCACCCCGTCCAGGGTGATCCGGCCGGCATCGAGGTCGTAGAAGCGCATCACCAGGTTCACCAGCGTCGTCTTGCCGGCACCGGTCGGCCCGACGATGGCGACCGTGTGGCCTGGCGAGGCGATGAAGGACAGGTCGGTGATCAAAGGAGATTCCGGGCTGTAGGCGAAGTCCACGTGCTCGAACTCGACCCGGCCCCGGGGCTCGGTGACCGTCGCCGGGGCCGCGACGTCGGCGGACTGCTCCGGGGTGTCGAGCAGCTCGAAGACCCGCTCGGCCGACGCGACGCCGGACTGCAGCACGTTCGCCATCGCGGCCACCTGGGTCAGCGGCTGGGTGAACTGCCGCGAGTACTGGATGAAGGCCTGCACGTCGCCGAGGCTCATGGTGCCGGAGGCGACCCGCAGCCCGCCGACCACGGCCACCGCGACGTAGTTCAGGTTGCCGATGAACATCACCGCCGGCGCGATGATGCCGCTGACGAACTGCGCCCCGAAACTGCTCGCGTACAGCTCGCCGTTCCTGGCCGCGAAGTCCGCCTCGACCTGGTGCTGCCGGCCGAACACCTTGACCAGCGCGTGCCCGGAGAACGCCTCCTCGATCTGGCCGTTCAGCTCACCGGTGGTCTTCCACTGCTGGATGAACAGCTTCTGCGAGCGCTTCGCGATGAACCGGGTGATCAGCACCGACAGCGGCACGCTGACCAGCGCGATGACGGCCAGCAGCGGTGAGATGAGCACCATCATGGTGAGCACCGCGACCACGGTCAGCAGCGAGATGAGCATCTGGCTCATCGACTGCTGCAGGGTCTGGGTGACGTTGTCGATGTCGTTGGTGACCCGGCTGAGCACCTCGCCGCGTGGCTGGCCGTCGAAGTACGCCAGCGGCAACCGGTTCAGCTTCGCCTCGACCTCCTCGCGCAGCCGGAACATGGTGCGCTGCACCGCGCCGGTGAGCAGGTATCCCTGCAGCCAGGCCGCGAGCGAGGAGGCCAGGTAGAGCAGCGCGACCAGGCCCAGCACGCGGCCGAGCGCGCCGAAGTCGATGCCCTGGCCGGGCACCAGGTGCGAGCGGGCGAGCAGGTCGGCGTAGGTGCCGTTGCCGGACCTCCGCGCGAGAGCCACGGCCTGGTCCTTGGTGATGCCTGAGGGCAATCGCCGGCCCAGGATGCCGTCGAAGATCAGGTTGGTGGCGTGCCCGAGCAGCCGCGGGCCGAGCACGCTGAGCACCACGCTGGTCAGGCTCAGCGTGCAGACGCCGGCGATCACCAGCCGCTCGTCGCCCAGCCGGCCCAGCAGCCGGCGCACCGACGGGCCGAAGTCCAGCGACTTCTCGGCCGGGCCCATCCCGGCGAACGGGCCGCGGGCCATCGGGGGCCGCGGCCGCGCGACCTGTGTCGGACTGCTCATGCGGTGAGCTCGCTTTCCCGTTCGGTGAACTGCGATCGGACGATCTCGGCGTAGGTCGGGCAGTCCGCGACGAGCTCGTCGTGGGTGCCGCGGCCGAGGATCCGGCCGTCCTCCAGCACCAGGATCACGTCGGCGTCGACGATGGTGGCCACCCGCTGCGCGACGATCAGCACGGTGGCCTCGGCGGTCAGCGGCCGCAGCGCCGCGCGCAGCCGCGCGTCGGTGGCCAGGTCGAGCGCGGAGAACGCGTCGTCGAACAGGTAGATCTCGGGGCGGCGGACCAGCGCGCGGGCGATGGCCAGCCGCTGCCGCTGTCCCCCGGAGACGTTGGTTCCACCCTGTGCGATGGCGGAATCCAGCCCGTCCGGCATCGCCCGGACGAAGTCCGCGGCCTGCGCGATCTCCAGTGCCTGCCACAGCTCGGCGTCGGTGGCGTCCGGCTTGCCGTAGCGCAGGTTGCTCGCCACCGTCCCGCTGAACAGGTACGCCCGCTGCGGAACCAGCCCGATCACCCCGCACAGCAGGTCCGGAGCCAGGTCGCGGACGTCCTGCCCGTCGACCAGCACCTGACCGTCGGTGACGTCGAACAGCCTGGGAATCAGGCTGATCAGCGTGGTCTTGCCCGCACCGGTGCTGCCGATGACGGCGATCCGCTGGCCGGCCCGCGCAGTGAAGCTGATCTCGCGCAGCACCGGGTCGGTCGCTCCCGGGTAGCTGAAACCGACCCCGCGGAATTCGAGATTCCCCTTCGATGCCAACGACGTCACCGGCTCGGCCGGCGGCACCACCGAGGATTCCGTCTCCAGCACCTCGCCGATCCGGTCGGCGCAGACCGCGGCCCGGGGCACCAGGATGACCATGAAGGTGGCCATCATCACCGACATCAGGATCTGCATCAGGTAGCTCAGGTACGCGGTCAGCGAACCGACCTGCATGTGGCCGCTGTCGACCAGGTGCGCGCCGAACCACAGCACCGCCACCGACGACAGGTTCACCACCAGCATCACGGTCGGGAACATCAGCGACTGCAGCCGGCCGAGGGTCAGCGCGGTACCCGTCAGTTCGGCGTTCGCGTCGGAGAATCGCTTTGTCTCATAGGGCTCCCGGACGAAAGCCCGGACCACCCTGACGCCGGTGATCTGCTCTCGCAGCACCCGGTTGATGGTGTCGATCCGCTTCTGCAGCTGGCCGAACCCGCCGATCATGCGGCTGATGATCAGCGAGATCGCCCCGATCAGCACCGGCAGCGCCACCACCAGCAGCAGCGACAGCCGGACGTTCTGCCGGACCGCCATGATCACCCCACCGACGCACATGATCGGCGCCGCGATGAGCAGCGTGCAGGTCATCAGGACCAGCATCTGCACCTGCTGCACGTCATTGGTGTTGCGGGTGATCAGCGACGGCGCGCCGAGGGAGTTGACCTCCCGGGCGGAGAAGGTGCCCACCTGGTGGAAGATCGCGGCCCGGACGTCCCGGCCGAAGGCCATCGCGGTCCGCGCGCCGAAGTACACGGCCGCGACCGAGCACGCGATCTGCACCAGCGTGACGGTGAGCATCACGCCGCCGGTGGAGACGATGTAACCGGTGTCGCCACGCGCGACGCCCCGGTCGATGATGTCGGCGTTCAGGCTCGGCAGGAAGAGGCCCGCGATCGCCTGCACCAGCTGCAGCAGCACCACGAGCAGCAGCGGGATGCGGTACGGGCGCAGGTAGCGGATGAGCAACCGGCTCAGCATGGCGCACCCCCGGCCCGATCGCCGTCGTGGACCAGCACGCCGTGCAGCAGCAGGGACACGATCTGCTCGGCGGTCATCGGGTGCCCCTCGGTGAGGCGGGGGTGGCTCGCGGCGAAGGTCAGCACCCGGGCGATGCCCGCGGTCTCGGCGGGTGGCAGCCGCAGCCGGTCCCGGTCCGGTTCCAGCAGGCCGGCCAGGGCGTCGAGCAGCTCCTGGCTGCCGAACCGGTCGCGCGGGTCGGCGTTCCGGTCCTCGGCCATCCCGCGGTCCTTGGCCGCCTCGCGCTCCTTGGCCGCGGACGGACCACCGAACCCGAGTGCCATCAGCAGCCCGACGGCGATCCGGAGCCGTTCCTGCAGGATCTCCACCGCCGCGGTCAGCCGGGGTTCCAGCGGCAGCGCGCGGTCGATGGCGGCGAAGCGTTCGAGGGCCGGCCGCGGGTCGAACGCGGCGGTCAGGCAGGCGTCGACCAGCTCGGCCTTGTCGGTGAAGACCCGGAAGATGGTGCCTTCGGCGATGCCGCTGGCCTCGGCGATCTGCCGGGTGGTGACGGCCTGGCCGTGCTCGTGGAGCAGCGGCAGCGTAGCGGCGATGATGGTCGCCCGGCGCTCGTCCCGCGACAGCGGGGCGGCTCGGGAGGCCACCGGGTCGGGGACCGGTGCTGGATCCTGGGACGGGACCGAGGTGAGATCGGGAACCGGGGTGGCTGGCATGCCGGCACCGTAATGGAGTGAGCGCTCACTCCGCAATCCGTTTAGCCCGATCAGCCGCCTTCGCCGACGTAGTTGACCGGGGTGAGCGAGCGGCCCGCGTTGGTCCCGAAGATCCGCTCCAGCGCATACTCGACGTCGTACCGCCAGGAGACGGTGGACTTCAGCTCCATCCGCAGCCGCGGGTAGAACGGGTGCGGACGGACCGTCTTGAAGCCCACCGAGCGCAGGTAGTCCGCCGGCATCAGGCACCCCTGCGAGGACGGGCCGGTGGCACCGAACGCCTCGATCGCCTTGACCCCACGCGGCACCAGTTCGGCGGCCACCGCCTGGGCCAGCATCCGGCCGACGCCGGCACCGCGCCATTCCTGCTGGACGTGCGCGTTCATCAGCAGCACCGCGTCACCGCTGACCGGCGACGTCGGGAACGACATCGAGCGCGGGACGAAACCCGGCGGCGCGAAGAGCGCGTAACCGGCCGGCACCCCGGCGACGTACGCGACCTTGCCGCAGCTTCCCCAGTCGAGCAGGGTGGCCGACAGCCACGACTCCTTGGCCAGCGCAGCCTCCTCCGCCGGCGGCGGTTCCGGGTCGATCAGCGGGCCCAGTTCCCAGAACAGGCAGCCCCGGCACGGGCCCGGCAGGTCGTTCAGGTTGTCCAGGGTGAGCGGCAGGATCCGCCGGGGTGTCGGCACCGTTCAGCCCAGGCGCAGCGGGTCGTACCCGTCGAGGAAGGTGCCGAGCCGGCCGATCGCGTCCGTGAGGTCCTCCGCGTGCGGCAGCGTGACGATCCGGAAATGGTCCGGCGTCGGGAAGCTGAAGCCGGTGCCCTGCACCAGCAACACCCGCTGCTCGCGGAGGAAGTCGAGCACGAACTGCTGATCGTCCTTGATCGGGTACCGGTCCGGGTCCAGCCGCGGGAACACGTACAGGCTCCCCTTCGGCTCGACGCAGCTCACCCCAGGGATCGCCCGCAGGGACCGCACCGCGGCGTCCCGTTGCTCCAGCAGCCGGCCACCGGGCAGCACCAGGTCGGCGATGCTCTGCCTGCCGCCGAGCGCGGTCTGGATCGCGTGCTGGGCCGGGACGTTGGCGCAGAGCCGCAGGTTGGCCATCACCGAAAGGCCTTCGAGGTAGCTGCCGGCACCCCGCTTCGGGCCGTGCACCAGCAGCCAGCCGGACCGGAAGCCGGCCAGCCGGTACGCCTTGGACAGCCCGTTGAAGGTGAGCGTGAAGAGGTCGGGAGCGACTGCCGCCATCGAGTGATGCACGGCGTCGTCGTAGAGGATCTTGTCGTAGATCTCGTCGGAGAGGATCACCAAGTTGTGCCGCCGGGCGACCTCGGCGATCGCCTCCAGGTGGCCGAGCGGGTAAACCGCGCCGGTCGGGTTGTTGGGGTTGATGACCACGATCGCCTTCGTCCGGGCGGTCACCTTGGCCTCGATGTCGTCCAGGTCGGGCAACCAGTCCGCCGACTCGTCGCACCGGTAGTGCACCGCCACGCCGCCGGACAGCGAGGTGGCGGCGGTCCAGAGCGGGAAGTCCGGCGACGGGATCAGCACCTCGTCGCCGTCGTTCAGCATCGCCTGCAGCGACATCATGATCAGCTCGCTGACCCCGTTGCCGAGCCAGACGTCGTCGACGTCGTCCAGCTCGGGAAGTCCGCGCTGCTGGTAGTGCTGGACCACCGCGGTGCGTGCGGAGAGCAGGCCCCGCGAGTCGGAGTACCCCTCAGCGGTGGGCAGGTTGCGCACCACGTCCAGCAGGATCTCGTCCGGTGCCGCCAGCCCGAAGGTGGCCGGGTTGCCGATGTTCAACTTCAGGATCCGGTGGCCGGCCTCTTCGAGACGCCGGGCCTCCTCCATCACCGGACCGCGGATGTCGTACGAGACGCCGGAGAGCTTGGCGGACTGATCGAGCTGCACCCGTCAAGGCTGTCATACCGTACGGGCTCGGCGCATCCCCCTTCCGGGACCGGATCCGTCCCAGTGGTAAACCTCCGGCATGGAATTCACTGATGTCGTACGGGCCCGGCGCATGGTCCGCAACTACGACCCGGACCGCGCTGTTTCACGTGAAACCATCGAGCAGCTGCTCGACCTGGCCATCCGGGCACCCTCGGCGGGCTTCAGCCAGGGCTGGCACTTCCTGGTGCTCGACACCCCCGCCGACCGGGACCGGTTCTGGACGATCACCGCCGACGACGGCGAGCCGGACAGCTGGCTGCGGGGCATGCAGTCCGCACCGGTGCTGGTGCTCGCCCTCTCCGACAGGGACGCCTACCTCGACCGGTACGCCGAGCCGGACAAAGGCTGGACAGACCGCGACGAGGCGCTCTGGCCGGTGCCCTACTGGGACATCGACACCGGCATGGCGAGCCTGCTGATCATGCTGGGCGCGGTGGACGCCGGCCTCGTGAGCTGCTTCTTCGGCGTCGCCGCCGCCGATCAGGACGCGGTCAAGGCAGGATTCGGCATTCCGGACCGGCTCCGCATCGTGGGCGTGGTCAGCCTCGGCCACCGGGCGCCGGACCGGAAGTCCCCGTCGTTGAAGCGGGGCCGGCGCGGGCTGGACCAGGTGCTCTCCTACGGCCGGATGCCCGGCTGACACAGGGCCGCACCGCCCCGGCGTGGAACGCAGCCAGCCCCGGCCGCGGTGTGGCGGCACCGGAAACGGCCAGTGGTGCCCGGACCTCGTGACGAGGTCCGG
>DATJNU010000077.1:0-31849 GCA_035507775.1 Jatrophihabitans sp. | reverse complement strand
TCTGTGTTCCGCGCGCTGCCCGCGCGGTCGCCATTGCCGGATTCTAGGGGTAGCCGAACGGCGGCCCCCGGCGACCCGCGAGAGCCCCGGATCGGCCGGATCAGCCGCGGCGACGTCCGCGCGGCAGGATGCGCAGCCGGGCCCGGAACCGGCGCAGCGCCGAATCGGTGCCTTCCCGGACGAAGGTGTCCAGCTCCTCCGGGTTGGCCTGGTCGAGGAACTGCTGTACGTCGCGCTCGTCGGCCACCCGGGTCAGCGGCTCCTCGATGCGTTCCATGATCAGCATGAACGCCATCAGCAGCACCGGGAAGAGCAGCACCAGAAATCCGATCATCGTGGTTGTCATTGTGCCCTAATAAGCTCGGGCCGTGGCGACGAGAGCAGCGGACCCGGCCGGCGAGGCCGTCTCGAACAACGGCAGCGCGGCGGTGGCTGCCTGGCAGGAGACGCCGCTGGCGTTGACCCGCCGGGCGCGCCGGATCAACCGGGAGCTGGCCGAGCTGTACCCGCACGCGCACTGCGAGCTGGACTTCCGCACGCCGCTCGAACTCTCGGTGGCCACGATCCTCTCGGCGCAGTGCACGGACAGACGAGTGAATGAGGTGACGCCGGCGCTCTTCGCGAAGTACCCGGACGCGGCGGCCTACGCCGGGGCCGACCGGGCGGAGCTGGAGGACCTCATCCACGCCACCGGGTTCTTCCGGGCCAAGGCCAACAACCTGATGAAGCTCGGCCAGCAACTGGTGGAGCGGTTCGACGGCGAGGTGCCGCGCACGCTGGCCGAGCTGGTGACGCTGCCCGGCTTCGGGCGCAAGACCGCGAACGTGGTGCTGGGCAACGCCTTCGACGTCCCCGGCCTCACGATCGACACCCACTTCCTGCGGCTGTCCCAGCGCTGGCGGTGGACCGCCAACGACGACCCGGTGAAGGTCGAGCACGACGTCGCGGCCCTGATCCCCCGCAGGGAGTGGACGATCCTGTCGCACCGGGTGATCTGGCACGGCCGCCGGATGTGCCACGCCCGCCGGCCGGCCTGCGCGGTCTGCCCGCTGGCCAAGCTCTGCCCGTCGTACGGCATCGGCGAGCTGAACCCGGTCGCCGCGGCGAAGCTGGTGAAGAGCCCGTCCCAGCTCGACCCGGACCTGGCCGGGTGAGCGGGCGGGCCCCGGCCTGGCTGCGGCCGCTGGCCGACGCGGTGGCGGGGGTGCGGGCCGAGCAGCTGTCGCGCTTCGTGCCGCCCGAGGACGGCAGCGGCCGGCACTCGGCGGTGCTGATGCTCTTCGCCTCGCCGGACGGGGTGGAGTCGGCCGACGTGCTGCTGCTGCAGCGGTCGGCGACGCTGCGCAGCCACGCCGGCCAGGTGGCGTTCCCCGGCGGTGCCACCGACCCGACCGACGCCTCGGCCTCGGCCACCGCGCTGCGCGAGGCCTGCGAGGAGGTCGGGCTGCGGCCGGAGACGGTGGACGTGCTGGCCGAGCTGCCGGCGCTGTTCCTGCCGCCGTCCGGCTTCGTGGTGACCCCGGTGCTCGGGCACTGGCGGGAGCCGCACCCGGTGGGCGTGGTGGACACCGCCGAGGTCGCCGCGGTGCGCCGGCTGCCGATCGCCGAGCTGGTCGACCCGGCCAACCGGTTCACGGTGCGGCACCCATCGGGATTCGTCGGGCCCGGTTTCGAGGTGGCCGGGCTGTTCGTCTGGGGCTTCACCGCGGGCCTGCTCGACCGGCTGCTGCGGCTGGCCGGCTGGGAGCGGCCGTGGGACCGGACCGTGGTGCGACCGGTCGAGGACTGAGGCCGCTGCTGAGGGCTGCCTGCGGCGGCTGCGGGCGGCGGCCGGCCGGCGGGTACGTTCGGAGCGTGCGTCCCCTGACCCGTCCGGTGCTCGGCCTCCTGTTGGCCGCCGGGCTGCTGGCCGGCTGCCAGACCCAGTCCGCGATCAACCGGAAGCCGCACACCGGCAGCAGTTCGGCCGTCGCGGTGGACGGCGTGCAGCAGGTCACCGTCACCACCGACCAGAACTACCGGTTCGACCCGTCGACCATCACCGTGCACCCGGGCAAGGTGCGGATCATCCTGAAGCACGTGGGCACCGGGGCGCCGCACAACTGGTCGCTGCTCGGGTTCCCGGCCGACTACGTGCCGCTGGTCAGCCCGGGCCAGGAGCGGTCGGTCGAGTTCACCGCGCCGGCACCGGGCAGGTACACCTTCGTCTGCACCATCCACGTCGCGCAGGGCCAGACCGGCACCCTGATCGTGCTGCCCGGCTGAGCCGTGCGGTTCGACCTGCTCGATCTGGCGCTGGTGGTGGCCGCGATCGGCTACGCCATCGGCGGTTTCCGCAACGGCGCGCTGGTGGGCGCGCTGTCGCTGGGCGGCTTCTTCGGCGGCGCCGCGGCCGGTGCGCAGCTGGCCCGCCCGCTCGGCCGGCGGCTGGCCGACGGCACCGCGCAGGTGCCGGTCGCCATCGTCTGCGTGCTGTTCTTCGCGCTGTCCGGGCAGCTGGTCGCGGTCTGGATCGCCGGCCGGCTGCGGTCCCGGGTCACCTGGCACCCCGCCCGGCGGCTGGACCAGGCGGTGGGCGCGGTCTTCTCGATCGCGGCGGTGCTGCTGGTGGCTTGGATGATCGCGGTGCCGCTGGCGGTCGCGCCGTACCCGACGGTGGCCGGCCAGGTGCGCCGGTCCGCGCTCATCCGGGCGGTCGACGACACCCTGCCGGACAGCGTCCGCAACCTGTACGGCTCGCTGCGGCTGTTCGTCGACCGCAGCGGGTTCCCGCAGGTCTTCGGCGCGCTGCAGCCCACCCGGATCGTCGAGGTGCCGCCGGCCGACCCGGCGGTGCTGAACTCGCCGGCGGTGGCGGCCGGCCGGGGCTCGGTGCTCAAGGTGCGCTCGGTGGCCAACTCGTGCGACCGGGGCATCGAGGGCAGCGCCTTCGTCTACGCACCCCAGTTGCTGCTCACCAACGCCCACGTGGTGGCCGGTGCCGACCGGGTGCGGGTGCAGACCGCCGCCGGCGCGCTGGCCGCGCACGTGGTGCTGTTCGACCCGGCCCGGGACGTCGCGGTGCTGCGGGTGCCCGGGCTGACCGCGCCCGCGCTGCGGCTGGCGGCCTCGCCGGCGTCGTCCGGGCAGGACGCGGTCGTGCTCGGCTACCCGCAGGACGGGCCGTTCGACGTGCGGCCGGCCCGGCTCCGGGACCGGGAGCGGATCAGCGGCCACGACATCTACGGCCGGCTGTCGGTCGACCGCGACATCTACACGATCCGGTCGGTGGTGCGGGCCGGCAACTCCGGCGGCCCGTTGCTCGACACCCGGGGCCGGGTGCTCGGGATCGTCTTCGCCTCGGCGCTGGACTCGCCCGACACCGGCTTCGTGCTGACCGCGCAGGAGATCGCCTCGGACGCCGCGGCCGGCCGGCACGCGACGGCGGACGTGAGCACCGGCGCCTGCGACTGACGCCCGGCCCGGCAGTTCGGGCGTTGACTGCCGGGTGTGGACGGGTCCGGCCCCGATCAGTCGAGGCGGGCCCACCGGATCAGCTCGGCAGACACCTCGGCGGCGGCCTCCTGCTGCGGGAAGTGCCCGACCCCGGTGAGCAGCCGCCACTGGTAGTCGGCTCGCACGTACCCGTCCGAGCCCCGCGCGGTGGCCGGCAGCACGCAGCCGTCGAAGTCGCCGTGCAGCTGCAGTACCGGCACCGTGACCGGCGGGCGCATCGACCCGGCGTAGGCACGGCCGTCCGGCCGGGGCAGCGAGCGGACCGCCCACCGGAAGAACTCCAGCGAGCAGTGCGCGACCGGGTGGATGCGCACCGCCTCGCCGTAGCGGTCGATCGCCGCGGTGCAGTCCGGCGTGCCACGCCAGCGCGGTCCGGACCAGGCCTGGAACAGCTGCCGCAGGTAGCGGTCGTCACGGGTGAGCAGTCGCTCGCCGTACCGGGGCAGCTGAAACGTGGACAGCCCGTACGCCGAGGCCCGGCGCTGGGCCCGGTCGGTGGCGATCGCCCGGCGCAGCCGCAGCGGATGGGCGGCCCCCAGCACCGCGATCCGGCGCACCACCTGTGGCTGCTGCGCGGCCACCGTCCAGGCGAGCAGGCCACCGAGGTCGTTGCCGGCCAGCAGGGCCGTGCGCTCGCCGAGCGCGGTGACCAGGCTGGCGATGTCGGCGGCCAGGGTGGTGGCGTCGTAGCCGCGCGGCGGCTTGTCGGAGGCGCCGTAGCCACGCAGGTCGACCGCCACCGCGCGGAAGCCGGCCTCGGCCAGGTCGGTGAGCTGGCGGTGCCAGGTCCACCAGAACGTCGGGAAGCCGTGCAGCAGCAGCACCAGCGGGCCGGTGCCGGCCTCGACCACGTGCAACGCGATGCCGTTGGCGCGGATGGTCCGGTGGGTCCATGGGCCGTCGATCAGCACCACGGAGTCGTCGGGCACGGGCGCTCCTCGGAGTCGGTGAGGGGCGCGCCGGTCAGGCGCGGTGGCTGGCCGAGTGCGAGCCGGTGGCCCGGCGCAGCGCGGTCACGGTGTCCTTCGTGCTGTCGATGGTCTGCTGGGGGGCGCGCACCCGCTTCACCTTGCGGACGCCGACCAGCACCAGCAGCACCGCGAGCAGCACCAGGAAGGCGAAGACGATCAGGTAAGCGGCCCAGCGCCAGATGCCGGCCGCGACCAGGCCCTCGGCCAGCGCGATCAGGCCGAAGGTCAGCGAGAACACCAGCAGCACCGCGGCGGCGATGAACGCGCCGGCGCCGGTGCCGGCGTTCTTCACCGACGACTTGATCTCAAGCTTGGCAAGTTCGATCTCGCCGTGCAGCAGCGTGGAGAAGTGGGAGGTCGCGTCTGCCACCAGCTCTCCGATGGAGGCCTGCTGGCCGGTGGTCGCCACATCGCGGTTCGCCGTCACCGGTGGTAGGTCCCTTCTCCTCGATCGGCCGCCGGGTGGACCGGGCGTGTGAGGAGAACCTTACGCGCTCGGCACATCCCGGGCGCACAGATCACCGCAGCACCGGCGCAGGGCCCCATCGCGGCATCCGCCACCGTCCGGGCGGCCGGGTGCGTCCCCGGTTCCGGCGGCGCGGTGATTAGGGTCGGTCTCCGTGGCCACCTACCTGATCACCGGCGTGTCGCGCGGCATCGGACGGGCCGTCGCCGAGCTGCTGCTCGCCGACGGGCACCGGGTGTGCGGCATCGGACGGGCTCCGCTGGACGACCTGCCGCTGGCCGGGCACGCGGTGCTGGACCTGGCCGAGCCGGCCGGGTTCGCGCCGGCGCTGCAACCGCTGCTGGCCTCGGTCGGCCGGCTGGACGGGCTGGTGCACTGCGCCGGGGTCGTCCGGCCGGGACCGCTGGCCGAGACGACGCCCGCCGAGTTCGCCGACCAGTTCACGGTCAACGTCACCGCGGTCGCCGAGCTGACCCGGCTCTGGCTGCCGGCGCTGCGTGCCGCGGGCGGGACGGTGCTGCTGGTGAACTCCGGCTCCGGGCTGAACGCCCGGCCGCCGCTGTCGTCCTACGGAGCGTCCAAGCACGCCCTGCGCGGGTACGCCGACGCGCTGCGGCAGGAGGAGCCGGGCCTGCGGGTCAGCACCGTCTATCCGGGGCGCACCGACACCGACATGCAGCGCACCGTCCGCGCCGCCGAGGCGGGGGAGTACGAGGCCGAGGCATACCTGCGACCGGCCACGGTGGCCGGCGTGATCGCCTCGGTGCTGGCGCTGCCCAGGGACGCGACCGTCACCGATCTGACCCTGCGCCCCTGGGCAGGCTGAGCCGGAGCGCCGGTCAGTCCTCGGCCTTGCCCGACTTCAGGCCCTTGCTGATCAGATCCATCACGGTGGTGTCGGCCAACGTGGTCACGTCGCCGATGGAGCGGTTCTCCGCGACGTCGCGCAGGAGCCGCCGCATGATCTTGCCCGACCTGGTCTTGGGCAGCTCGGCCACGATCATGATCTGGCGGGGCTTGGCGATCGCGCCGATCTCCTTGGCCACGTGGTTGCGCAGCTCGGTGACCATCTGCTCGCCCTCGTCCGCCTTGCCGCCACGCAGGATCACGAACGCCACGATGCCCTGGCCGGTGGTCGGGTCGGTGGCGCCCACCACCGCGGCCTCGGCCACCGACGGGTGCGACACGAGAGCCGACTCGACCTCGGTGGTGGAGATGCGGTGGCCCGACACGTTCATCACGTCGTCCACCCGGCCGAGCAGCCACAGGTCGCCGTCGTCGTCCTTCTTCGCCCCGTCCCCGGCGAAGTAATAGCCCTGGTCGGCGAATCGCGCCCAGTAGGTCTCGCGGAACCGGTCGTCGTCACCCCAGATGCCGCGCAGCATCGACGGCCACGGCTCGGTCAGCACCAGCAGGCCACCGCCGCCGTTGGGCACCGGGGTGCCCTGGTCGTCCACCACCTCGGCGCTCACCCCCGGCAGCGGGCGCATCGCCGAGCCCGGCTTGGTCGCGGTCACGCCGGGCAGCGGGCTGATCATCATGGCCCCGGTCTCGGTCTGCCACCAGGTGTCCACGATCGGGCACCGGTCGCCCCCGATCACCCGGCGGTACCACATCCACGCCTCGGGATTGATCGGTTCGCCGACCGAGCCGAGCAACCGCAGGGACGACAGGTCGAACTCCGCCGGGATGTCCTCACCCCACTTCATGAACGTCCGGATCGTCGTCGGGGCGGTGTAGAGCAGGGTCACCTTGTACTTCGCCACGATCTCCCAGAACCGGCCCTGGTGCGGGGTGTCCGGCGTGCCCTCGTAGATGACCTGGGTGGCGCCGTTGGCCAGCGGGCCGTAGACGATGTAGGAGTGCCCGGTCACCCAGCCGATGTCGGCGGTGCACCAGAAGATGTCGGTCTCCGGCTTGTGGTCAAAGGCGACGTGATGGGTGTAGGCGGCCTGGGTGAGGTAACCGCCGGTGGTGTGCAGGATGCCCTTGGGCTTGCCGGTGGTGCCGGAGGTGTAGAGGATGAACAGCGGGTTCTCGGCGTCGAAGGCCGCTGCCTCGTGGCTGGTGGGCTGATTGCCGACCAGGTCCGACCACCACAGGTCGCGGCCGTCGGTCCACTCGACCTCGTTCTCGCCGCGCTTGACCACCAGCACGTGCTTCACCCCGGTGCTGCCCTTGGCCAGGGCCTCGTCGACCACCGGCTTGAGCGGGAACACCTTGCCCCGGCGGTAGCCGCCGTCGGCGGTGATCACCAGGCTGGCATCGGCGTCGATCACCCGGTCGTAGATGGCCTGCGCGGAGAACCCGCCGAAGATCACGGAGTGGATCGCGCCGACCCGGGCACAGGCCAGCATCGACACGACCGCCTCGATGCTCATCGGCAGGTAGACCGCCACCCGGTCACCCTGGCCGATGCCGAGCTCGGTGAGGGCGTTCGCGGCCTGGCTGACCAGGTCGAGCAGTTCGGCATAGGTGACGCTGCGGGTGTCGCCCGGCTCACCCTCGAAGTGGATGGCCACCTTGTCGCCGCGACCGGCCTGCACGTGCCGGTCGACGCAGTTGACGCTGGCGTTGAGGCGGCCGCCGACGAACCACTTCGCGAACGGCGGGTTGGACCAGTCGAGCACCTGGTCCCACTCGGTCGCCCAGTCCAGCCGGTGGGCCTGTGCCTCCCAGTAGGCGAGCCGATCGGCGTCGGCCTCCTCGTAGGCGCCGGCCTGCACGTTCGCGGCGGCTGCCAGGTTCTCAGGCGGCGGGAACCTGCGCTCCTCGTGCAGCAGGTTCGACAGGCCTTCGCTCTGGGTCATCGCGACGCTCCTCGGCTCTCTCCGGATGGGTGTCTCGACGCTAGCGCGCACTGCTGACATTCGTGAAGGAGTGCCTGCCGATCCGGCATCCCAGGCGGCGAGCGGTAGCTCGGGCACGCCCGGCGGTCGGCTCCACGGCCCCGGACGGCAGCCGATACCGTCGTCAGGCGTGGCTACCGATCCGCTGACTCCGCTGCTCGACCTGCCCGGCGTCACCGAGGCCGTGACCGCGAGCCGGGAGGCGGTGGACGGGCTGCTCGCGCACCGGGTGCTGCGCCGCCGCTCCTCCGACGTCTCTGCCGAATCACTGCTCCGAGGCGCGTGGGCCTCGGCGGCGCTGGCCGGTTCGCCGGCCACCCTGGCCGACGTGCGCGACGGCAGCGCGACGGATCCGGTCGTGCAGGGGGCCCTGCGGGTCTCCGCCGAACTCGCCACCCTCGCCGACACCTGGTCCGGGGCGCACCGCCAGGTGCTGGCCCGGCTGCACTCGCTGGCCGCCCGCAGCCTCACCGAGCCCGACGCGCTGGGCAGGCCCCGGCCCGATCGGGAGGTCGCCCACCGGCTCGACACCCTGGCCGAGGTGCTCGGGCTGACCTCGGCGCCGGCCGTGGTGGTGGCCGCGATCGTGCAGGCCGAGTTGCTCAGCCTCGACGCCTTCGCCCCGTCCTCGGGGGTGGTTGCGCGAGCGGCGGCCCGGCTGACGCTGATCGATCGCGGCCTCGACCCGAAGTCGCTGGTCGCCTTCGAGGTGGGGCAGCTGGAGCTGCGCGCGGAGTTCGAGCAGGCGCTGGCCGGCTACCGGACGGGCACGCCCGAAGCCGTGGTGGGCTGGATCCGGCACTGCTCCGACGCGGTCGTGCTCGGCGCTCGGGAAGGTCTGGCGATCTGCGAGGCCATCCAGCGAGGCTGATCCCCGCTCGCCACCGACGAGCCTGCCCCGGACAGGGTGAGGGCGTCGCACCGGAGTGCGACGCCCTCTGCGGCCGGACGGGTTACCAAGCGTGCACCGTGACTCAGTCAGGCGCGGGCCGGTCAGGTCCGCGTCGACGACCTTCAGCGAGGTGTGGTCGCCGCGTGGGTGCCCGTTGCCACTGGCGGACTCCGCGGCTGGTGGGGGCCGGACCGCCATAGCCAGTTCCGCAGGTTCCGTAGCTCTATTCGTACGCCAGGTGAGTAGTTCAGGCAAGCCCGGATGTCTGCGACTGGCGCCGCGCCGAGCGTCGGAGCCGGGCGATCCAGGCCAGCAGGGTGAGCCCGGCGATCGCGCCGGCCACCGCGGCACTGGTGGTCGGCTGCGGGGCGCGCAGGCCGGACAGCCGCTCCCGCAGCGGCACCGCGTTGGTGAAGGTCAGTACCGGCCAGTCGCGCTCGGTCGCGATCCTGCGCAGGCCGCGATCCGGGTTCACCGCGTACGGGTGGCCGACCGCCTCCAGCATCGGCACGTCGGTGATCGAGTCGGAGTAGGCGTAGCACTCGGCGAGGTCGTAGCCGTGCCGTTCGGCCAGTTCGCGCAGGCCGACCGCCTTCTGCGGCCCGTAGGCGTAGAACTCGATCTCGCCGGTGTAGTGCCCGTCCCGCACGACCATCCGGGTGGCGATGACGTGATCGGCGCCGACCATCTCGCCGATCGGCCGCACCACCTCCTCGCCGGAGGAGGAGATGATCACGACGTCGCGGCCCAGTTCCTTGTGCCGGGCGATCAGGTCGACCGCCTCGTCGTAGACCAGCGGGTCGATGATCTCGTGCAGCGTCTCGTTGACGATGTCGCGGATCTGCTGGACGTCCCACCCGGTGCACATCGCGGTGAGGTAGTCGCGCATCCGGTTCATCTGGTCCTCGTCGGCTCCTGAGAGCGCGAAGACGAACTGGGCGTAGGCGCTGCGCAACACGGTGCGGCGGTTGATCAGGCCGCCCTGGTAGAAGGGCCGGCCGAAGGCCAGCGTCGAGGACTTGGCGATGATCGTCTTGTCCAGGTCGAAGAACGCTGCTGTCCTTGCCACGTCCGCGAGGATAGCCAGCATCGGTGACGGCCGCGCCCGGCCGGCTGTCCACAGGCCGCCCCGCTGTCCACAGATCTGCCGGCTGCCCGCCGCGCGGCGGCAGCCGGCGGTGAACTGGACGGCATGCGAAGGCAACCTGTCATCGGAGTGGTCTCCGGCTGCGGCGGGGCCGGTGGCTCCACGCTGGCCGCGGTGCTCGCCGGCCGGTCCGGGCCCGCGGCGTTCCTGCTCGACTGCGACCCGCTGGGCGGCGGCATCGACGTGCTGCTCGGCTGCGAGCGGGTGACCGGACCGCGCTGGGGCCAGGTGCGGGTGCGCGGTGGGGCGCTGGACCCGCAGGTGCTGCTCGCGGCGCTGCCGCGCTGGGGGGACGTGCGGTTCCTGGCCGTGGACCGGCAGCCGCCGGACGCGGCGGCGATCCGGGCGGTGGTGACCGCGGCGGCCACCCTCGCCCCGACGGTCGTCGATCTGCCCCGCGCCGGCTCGCCGGCCCGGACCGCTGCCCTGGAGCGGTGCGACCTGGTGCTGCTGGCGACGCCGGCCGAGGTCCGCGGGCTGACGGCGGCGGCGACCGTGGCGGCCGGGCTGCCCGCCGCACGCACCGCACTGGTGGTCCGGGGCTCCTCCCGAGCCCTGCCGCCGGCCCGGATCTCGGAGCTGTTGAACCTGCCGGTCGCTGCGGAGCTGACCTACGACCGCGCCGGTTCGAGCGCCGACGGGCTGCGGATGGACCGGGTCCGCCGGCGCACCTGCCAGCGTGCCGATGACCTGCTGGCCAGGGCTCGGGACCAGGTGGCCGGAACGACCTCCGTGGACGCCGCGTGATGAGCGATCCGCTGCTGGACCGGGTACGCCAGCGGCTTGCGGCCGAGTCGAGCGAACTGGGCCGGCTCGCCGGAGCGGAATCCCGGCTGGTGCTGGACGACCGGGCACTGGCCGAACTGTCCGGTGAGCTGCGGGCCGAACTGCTCGGTGCCGGGCCGCTGGAGGAGATCCTGGCCGAACCCGGCGTGACCGACGTGCTGGTGAACGCAGCCGACCAGGTCTTCGTCGACCGGGGCCGCGGCCTCGAGCGGGTCCCGGTCGGTTTCGATTCCGATGCGGCGGTCCGCCGCCTCGCCGCCCGGCTGGCCGGGCAGGCCGGGCGCCGGTTGGACGACGCCCAGCCCTTCGTCGACGCGGTGCTGCCGGACGGCACCAGGCTGCACGCCATCCTGCCGCCGCTGACGCCACACCCGGCCATCTCACTGCGGGTGCTGGGCCGTCGCCGGCTGCAGCTCATGCACCTGGTCGAACTCGGGGCGATGACGGGCGCGGTGGCCGAGCTGCTGGTCGCGCTGGTCCGGGCCCGGTGCAGCCTGCTGATCAGCGGTGGCACCGGCACGGGCAAGACCTCGCTGCTGGCCGCGCTGCTCGGCCGCGCCGAGCCCGCCGACCGGATCCTGACCATCGAGGACGCGCCCGAGCTGGCGATCGAGCACCCGCACGTCGTCTCGCTGGTCGCCCGCGGCGCGAACGTCGAGCAGGCCGGGGCGGTCGGGCTCGCGGAGCTGGTGCGGCAGGCGCTGCGGATGCGGGCCGACCGGCTGGTGGTCGGCGAGTTCCGGGGCGTGGAGATCGTGGAGCTGCTGGCCGCGCTCAACACCGGGCACACCGGCGGCGCGGCGACCGTGCACGCCAACTCGGTGCGCGACGTGCCGGCCCGGCTGATCGCGCTGGCCGCGCTGGGCGGAATGACCGCCGAGACGCTGCTGGCGCAGGCGGCCAGCGCCCTGGACGTGCTGATCCACGTCGGCCGGCAGCAGACCGGCCTTCGGCAGGTGAACCAGATCGCCCTCTGGCGGCGGGAACCCGGCGCGGCTCCGACGCTGGTCTGGTCGGCGGCCGGTGGGGTGGGCCCGGGTGCGCCAGAGCTGCGGGCCCGGCTGGCCGAGGCGGGCCTGGCGACGACCCCGGAGCTGCTCCGGTGAGCCTGGGGTTGCTGCTCGCGGCGACCGGCCTGCTGCTGGTGCCGGTCGAACCGGTCGCGCGGCGGCGGCTGGCCCGGCTGGCCGGAGACCGGCTGCCCGGGAGGCCGGCCGTCGCCGCCGTCCGGGTGCCGGGCCGGCCGTGGCGCTGGGCGATCGGGCTGCTGGCGCCGCTGGGTGGCCTGGCCGGGCCGGTGCCCGGCCTGCTGGGCCTGCTCACCGCAGCGGTGCTCGCCGGCTGCGCCCGGGTTGTGTTGCGAGAACGGGCCGGTGCCCGTGCCGTGGCATCGCTGTCCGGGGTGGTCGCGGGCCTGGTGGCCGAGCACGCCGCGGGTGCCACGCTGGCTGCCGCGTTCAGCCGGGTGGCCGCCACGGACGGCGGCCCGTACCGCCCGCGGCTGGCAGCCGCCGGCCGGCTCGCCGAGGTGGGCCGTGAGCCGGCCGACGCGCTGGCGGGCAGCGCCGAACTGGCCCGGGTCGCGGTGGCCACCGAGCTGGTCGGCAGCTCGGGTGTGGCGATCGGGGACGTGCTGCAGCGGGTAGGCGCCGACCTGGCGGCCGAGCAGCGGGCCCGGCGAGCGGCGGCAGAGGCCGTTGCCGGGCCGCGGTCGTCCGCGGTGTTGCTGGCCGTGCTGCCGGCGGTCGGCATCGCGATGGGCGAGGTGCTGGGCGCGCATCCCCGGCAGGTCCTGCTGCACACCCCGCTCGGGCTCGGTGTGCTGAGCCTGGGCGTGCTGCTCGACCTGGCCGGGCTCTGCTGGACACTCCGCCTGACCACCGGGCGGTCCGGCGGCCCGCGGGCACCGCAGGCCAGGGCAGCCGGGTGAGCTGGGCGCTCGCCGGGCTGGCGCTGTTGCTGCTGGGTGGGCGGCGCCGGCTTCCCGGTCGCCACCGGCCGGCAGCCGCGCTGCCGGGATCGCGGTTGCCGGTGTTCGCCCTCGTCGCGGCGGGGTGCCTGGTCCCCGCCCTCGGCGGCCAGGTCGGGCTGGTGCTGGCAGTGCCGGCTGCCGTTGCGGCTGCCCTCCTGGGCAGCCGGGTCGGACAGTCGCGACCGGCACCGCTCGACCGGTCGGCCGTGGCCTTCCTGCTCGACCTGCTGGCCGCGGTGCTGCGTACCGGCGCGCCGCTCGACCAGGCGATCGAGGCGGTGGGGCAGGCGGTGCAGCGCCGGGGGACGGTCGCCTTCCGGGATGCGGCCGAGCCGCTGCGCGTCGTGGGCCGGCTCCTCCGGCTGGGTGCGGAGCCGGAACGGGCGTGGTCGGTGGTGGCCCAGCTGCCGGGTCTGGAGCCGGTCGCCGCCGCCGGCCGCCGGTGTGCCGACAGCGGAGCTCGGCTGGCCGGCGCGCTCACCGAGACCGCCGAGCAGTTGCGAGCCGAGCAGTTGCATCGGGCCTTGGCGCGTGGGCAGCGTGCCGGCGTCTGGGCGCTGCTGCCGTTGGGATGCTGCTTCCTGCCGGCATTCGTCTGCCTCGGCGTGGTGCCGGTCGTGGTAGGCACGGCGGGACAGGTGTTGCCGGGCTGAAGTCGGACCGGACAGCCTCGTTGGTGGCGGTGCTACCGGTCCGAGTCGGGACTGGGCAGCGGCCGGAGTGGCGCTGTCGGGGCGAGCGGTGCGGCCCGGCGGTCAGCCGCGCAGCGACGGCAGGTTGACCACGATCGCCTCCTGGGTGCTGCGCGCGATCACGACCACAGCCTCCTCGGCCGCCTGGTTGTTCTCCTCGCGGTGCGGCAGGTAGGGCGGGATGAACAGGTAGTCACCCGGCCCGGTGACCACCCGGACCTCCTGCCCGGAGGCGTTGTCGTAGTAGACGAACTCCGGCCGGCCGGACACGACGTAGATCGCCGTTTCCGCCTCGCCGTGATGGTGATCCCCCGAGCTGGTGGACGGTTCGACGTGGGTCTGGCCCATCCATAGCCGCTGCGATCCGGTCGTCGCACTGCTGATGGCGGCCAAGCGTCGCATCCCGGCCGTCTGCGCGGTACTCCCGTCCAGGCTGCCAGCCGGAACATGCCTGATTCCAAGGCGATTCTCCACCGCCGGTTCCTCCTGGGACGGCAGGTCGGGATGGAATGCGTCGCGCTGGGCATGGGTCGCCATGGTCCGGACGCTACCCGCGTCATCCACAACCGTCGCCGTTGTCCCCAATCCCGTTGGCGGCGCCCCGGCGCGCCGGATCCGCTGCGAGGCTCGATGCATCAGCCATTGCGGGAAACGAGAGGATTGAGAATGCGCAAGATCTATCTGGCGATTCGTCGCCGAGTGCGAGGCGATGCCGGGATGAGCACGGCCGAGTACGCGGTCGGCACGGTTGCGGCGGTTGCCTTCGCCGCGGTGCTCTTCAAGGTCGTGCACAGCGGGGCGGTGCAGTCTGCGCTGGCGCACATCGTCACCTCGGCGCTCAACGTGTCCCTGTGACACCCCGCAGCGCCCGCGTGACACCCCGCAGCGCCCGTGTGACACGGCGCAGTGCCCGTATGACGACACCGCGCAGCGCCCGTATGACACCGCGGCGCAGCAGGCCGCTCGCCTCGGATCGCGGCATGGTGACCGCCGAGACCGCCGTGGTGCTGCCGGTGCTCGTGCTGCTGGTACTGGCCGGGGTGGCGGCGATCGGGGTGGCCCGGGCCCGCATCAGGTGTGCCGACGCGGCGGCGACCGCAGCCCGGGCGGTAGCGCGTGGCGATGTCGCGGCCGCGGACGGGCTGGCCCGCCGAGCCGCCGGGACCGCGGTGGTGATCTCGATCGCGCGCGGTCCCACCGACACCACCGTCACCGCCCGGCTCCGGCTGCGACCGCTGCACTGGATCGGCGCGGTGACGGTGACCGAGTCGGCCACCACCGCCACCGAACCGGAGGCGTCTCGGTGACCGGGCGGATCCTTCGTGACGACCGCGGCTCGGCCTCGGTCTGGGTGCTCGGCTTCGCGGCGGTGGTGGTGCTGGTCGCGGTGCTGGTCATGGTGGGTGCCATCGCCGTCGCCGCGCGGCACCGGGCCGCGGCCGCCGCAGACCTGTCCGCCCTCGCCGCGGCCGAGGGCATCGGTCGCACCGGGACGCCGTGCGCAGCGGCTCGGCGGGTGGCCGCGGCCAACGGGTCCGTGGTGCTCTCCTGCTCCGTCCGGCTCGATGCCTCCGGCCGCTCCGGCACGGTTGCCGTGATCCTGCGCCGCGAGGCCACGTTGCCCCTTCTCGGCGCTCGTGGGGTCACAGCCCGGGCTCGGGCCGGGCGGCTGCCCGCGCCGGAAGCCGGCCCGAGCTCGCCTGCCAGCCCGGGCTCGCCGGCCAGCCTCGGCCTGCCGGCCAGCCCGGGACGATCACCGGTCCAGGGCGTCCAGGACCAGGCGGAGGACCCGGCGCGCGGCGTCCTTGTCCAGCGGGTTGTTGCCGTTGCCGCACTTGGGCGACTGGACGCAGGAGGGACAGCCGCCCCGGCACTCGCAAGCCTCGATGGCGGCCAGGGTGGCGGCCAGCCAGTCCGCGAGCACCGCATGACCCCGGGCGGCGAAGCCGGCACCGCCCGGGTGCCCGTCGTAGACGAACACGGTCGGCCGTCCGGTGTCGGGGTGCAATGCGGTCGAGACACCGCCGATGTCCCACCGGTCGCAGGTTGCAAACAGCGGGAGCAACCCGATCGCGGCGTGCTCGGCCGCATGCAGGGCACCTGGCAGGTCGGCGGCGGCCAGGCCGGCCTCGGCGCAGCACCCCTCGGCGATCGTGTACCAGACCGCCTGCGTGACCAGTCGCCGTACCGGCATGTCCAGCGGCACCTCGTCGATCAGCTCGCCGTCGAACCGGCGACGCTGATAGCTGACCACCTGGTGCGAGACCTCGACGGTGCCGAGATGCACCTCGACCTCGACCGAACCGGCCGGGGAGTCGGCCCCGAGGATCGCGATGTCGGTGATCTCCCGTGCGGTCGTGGTCCACTCCGGATCCTCCGGGTGTGCCAGCGCGGTCGCGGCACCGAGGTCGAGTTCGTCGACGACGTAGGAACGTCCCCGATGCAGGTACACCGCGCCCGGGTGCACCGTGGCCGGTGCGGTTGCCGCGTCCACGGTGCCCAACAGCGTCCCGGAGCGGCCTTCGACCACCGCTACCGGCTGGCCGCCGCTGGAGCGCAGGTCGATCGCCGGCGCCCGGGTGTCGGTCCAGTACCAGCCGGTGGGCCGCCGGCGGAGCAGGCCCTGCGCGGCCAACCGGTCGGCTACGGCCCGCGCGGTGTCCCCGAAGAGCGCCAGATCGGCCTCGGTGAGCGGCGCCTCCGAGGCGGCGCTGCACAGGTGCGGGGCCAGCAGGTACGGGTTGCCCGGGTCGGTCACGGTCGCCTCGACCGGGCGCGCGAAGATCGCCGACGGGTGGTGCACGAGGTAGGTGTCCAGCGGGTCGTCCCGGGCGACGAAGACGATCAGGGCGTCCTGCCCGCGGCGACCGGCCCGCCCCGACTGCTGCCACAGGGAGGCAAGCGTTCCCGGGAAGCCGGCGACCACCACGACGTCCAGACCGCTGATGTCGATGCCCAGCTCGAGCGCGTTGGTGGTCGCGACCGCCAGCAGTTCACCGGTGGTGAGGCCACGTTCGATCTGACGCCGCTCCTCGGCCAGGTAACCGCCGCGGTAGGCGGCCACCCGGTCGGCGAGGTCGTGCGCGCCCGCCTCGGCAAGGAGGTGCTGGATGCTGAGCGCGGTCAGCTCGGCGCCTCGCCGGGACCGGACGAAGGCAAGCGTCCGGGCCCCGGCAATGGTCAGGTCGGCCACCAGCCTGGCCGCCTCCGCGCCCGCGGTCCGGCGCACCGGTGCCGAGTTCTCACCTCGCAGGGCGGTCAACGGGGGCTCCCAGAGCGCGAAGGTCCGGCTGCCGCGCGGGCTGAGGTCCTCGTCCACCACCTCGCACGGCAGGCCGGTCAGCTGTTCGGCCGACCGGCCGGGGGTCGCGGAGGTGGCGGAGGCCAGGACGAAGGCCGGGCTGGCGCCGTAGCGGGCGCACACCCGCCGCAGCCTGCGCAGCACCAGGGCGACGTGCGAGCCGAAGACGCCGCGGTAGTGGTGGCACTCGTCGAGCACCACGAATCGGAGCCGGCGGAGCATCGACGACCAGTGCGCGTGCCGGGACAGCAGCGTTCGGTTGACCAGGTCGGGATTGGAGAGCACCACGTTGGCGTGCTGCCGGATCCAGTCACGCTCCTCGATCGGGGTGTCGCCGTCCAGGGTTGCCGCGCGGACACCGGGCAGGCCGAGGGCCTCGATCGACCGCAACTGGTCCGCGGCGAGTGCCTTGGTCGGGGCGAGGTAGAGCACCCGGGCCCCGGGGTCGGCGAGCACCGCCGAGAGCATCGGCAGCTGGTAGGCCAGCGACTTGCCGGACGCGGTCCCGGTCGCGATCACCGTGCAGCGACCTGCCCAGGCCGCCTGGGCCGCGGCCACCTGGTGTGGCCAGGGTTCCGTGATGCCGACCCGGCCCAGCGCAGCGATGAGCTCGGTGGCCACCCAGTCCGGCCAGGTGTCGGTGCGTGGCGGCCGGGCCGGCAGGTGCTCGACATGGACCAGTGACCGATCGTCCAGCGGCCGAGCTTGCAGCAGCTGGTGGAGCAGTGGATGGTAGGTAATCGCGATCCCACATCTTTCTTTCCCGCAGGGGGGCGATCCGGCCAGGTCACTATGGCACGATGATGCCCGTCAGCTGGATGTCGGAGCCACCCGTGTGCGCAGCATGCGAGCGCGCGAACAGCCGGGAAGCGGGGGTGAGAGGGGCCATCATGGACCTGATCGTGAACGAGCACGGCGTCGACGAACACGAGATCGTGGAAGTTCGTGGCGAGGTCGACGTGCACTCCGCCCCGCAGCTGCGTGACCGGCTGGTCGAGGTCATCGACGCGGGCAGGCCGTCGGTGATCGTCGACCTCAGCGCGCTGCAGTTCATCGACTCGACCGGCCTGGGTGCGCTCGTCGCCTCGCTCAACCACGCCAAGCAGGCGGATGCCCGGTTCCAGCTGGTGTGCCGGACCGACCGGCTGCTGAAGGTCTTCCGGATCACCGGATTGCACGAGGTGTTCGAGATCCACCCGACGGTCGAGCAGGCGATCGCGGCGTCCTGACCGCTTCGTCCCGGGGCCGTCCGACCCCGTTGGCCGGGTACGCCCGGTCCGCCCAGCCACGGCGAGCCGGATCAGGTTGAGCCAGTCAGCCCAGTCACGCTGAGTGGGGTCAGGCGGAGCCGGTCCGGCGCCTCCCTGCCGAACCCTGTCGCCTGGCCGCGGTTCCGCCGGCTGGCCGCGGTTCCTGCGGTCGCACTCGGCACGGAGAGCGGGCCCGAGGCCGGCCAGGACACTATGTCCGGTACTTCCCACTGGTGTGTGGTGACCGCCACGCGCGTCCGTCAAGTGCTTCCCTTAGACTGCGCCGAAGCCGCCTTGACAGCCCACCCCGCGCCTGCCGACCCGTACCCCGGGCGTACTGCCGCGCCAGGAACTGTCGGGCGATCAGGGCAAGATGACCGCGACGGCTGAAGGAGTTCTACGTTATGGCTTTGTCCCATCAGGCGCTTGTCGCCTCGGCCGGGAGGGTGAGCGCTGCGGCCTTCTCCGGCGGCGACAAGGGGCTGGTCACCGTGGTCGGGGTCGTCGCCCTGATCGCGCTGGCCTTCTCGTTCGTCCTGTTCCGCGAGGTGCTCGCCTCCGATCAGGGCACGCCGAGCATGATCCGGATCGCCGAGGCGGTGCAGGAGGGTGCGCAGGCCTACCTCAAGCGCCAGTTCCGGACCCTCGGGATCGTGGTCGCGGTCGTGTTCGTGGTGCTGTTCGCGCTGCCGGCCGACGATGCCGGCCAGCGGATCGGCCGGTCGATCTTCTTCCTGGTCGGCGCGCTCTTCTCCGGCGCCATCGGCTACTTCGGCATGTGGCTGGCCACCCGCGCCAACCTGCGGGTGGCGGCCGCGGCGAACACCACCGGCCGTGAGCAGGCCACCCGGATCGCCTTCCGCACCGGTGGTGCGGTGGGCATGGCGACGGTGGGCCTGGGCCTGCTGGGCGCCTCGATCGTGGTGCTGGTCTACACCGACCACGCGCCGAAGGTCCTCGAGGGCTTCGGCTTCGGCGCCGCGACGCTGGCGATGTTCATGCGGGTCGGCGGCGGCATCTTCACCAAGGCCGCCGACGTCGGCGCGGACCTGGTCGGCAAGGTCGAGGCCGGCATCCCCGAGGACGACCCGCGCAACGCGGCCACCATCGCCGACAACGTCGGTGACAACGTCGGTGACTGCGCGGGCATGGCTGCCGACCTGTTCGAGTCCTACGCGGTGACCCTGGTCGCCTCGCTGATCCTGGGCTCGGTCGCCTTCGGCACCAAGGGCCTGCTGTTCCCGCTGATCGTCCCGGCCATCGGCGTCATCACCGCGATCATCGGTGTCTTCATCACCCGCTCCCGCGCCAACGAGGGCGGCCTGAAGACCATCAACCGCAGCTTCTACATCTCCGCGGCGATCTCGGCCGTGCTGTGCGCGATCGCCTCGTTCGTCTACCTGCCGAGCTCCTTCAGCAAGCTCAAGGGCATCGGCGTGGACGTCAACGGCGCGACGCTCGCCACGCACAAGGGCAGCCCGGCGGTCATCGCCATCGTCGCCGTGCTGATCGGCATCGTGCTGGCCACCGTCATCCTGTGGCTGACCGGCGTCTACACCGGCACCGAGCACAAGCCGGTCCAGGATGTCGGCCGGAC
This sequence comes from Jatrophihabitans sp., assembly GCA_035507775.1. GTDB lineage: Bacteria > Actinomycetota > Actinomycetes > Mycobacteriales > Jatrophihabitantaceae > Jatrophihabitans_A. The sequence continues at coordinate 12,431 of DATJNU010000077.1, read as the reverse complement.
CTCGCTGACCGGTGCCGCAACCGTGATCCTCTCCGGTATCTCGGTGGGCTTCGAGTCGGCCGTCTACACCGCCATCGTGATCGCGGCGGCCGTGTTCGGCGCCTTCCTGCTCGGCGGTGCGTCGGTGTCGGTCGCGCTGTTCGCGGTCGCGCTGGCCGGCTGCGGCCTGCTGACCACGGTCGGCGTGATCGTCGCGATGGACACCTTCGGCCCGGTCTCGGACAACGCCCAGGGCATCGCCGAGATGTCCGGCGACGTCAGCGGCGACGGTGCGCAGATCCTTACCGAGCTCGACGCGGTCGGCAACACCACCAAGGCCATCACCAAGGGCATCGCGATCGCCACCGCCGTGCTGGCCGCGACCGCGCTGTTCGGCTCGTACCAGGACGCCATCCGGCAGGGCCTGGACACCGCCGGCAGGACCACCGGTGACATCGCCACCAACACCAACTTCCTGAACACCATCGTCAGCCCGAACACGCTGGTCGGCGTGATCATCGGCGCGGCCGTCGTGTTCATGTTCTCCGGCCTGGCCATCAACGCGGTGTCCCGCGCGGCCGGTGCCGTGGTGTTCGAGGTGCGCAACCAGTTCCGCACCCGGCCGGGCATCATGGACGGCTCGGAGCGCCCCGAGTACGGCCGCGTGGTGGACATCTGCACCCGCGACTCGCTGCGCGAGCTGATCACCCCGGGCCTGCTCGCGGTGATGGCGCCGATCGCGGTCGGCTTCGGCCTGGGCCTCGGCCCGCTGGCCGGCTACCTGGGCGGTGCGATTGCCACCGGCACCCTGATGGCGGTCTTCCTGGCCAACTCCGGTGGTGCCTGGGACAACGCCAAGAAGCTGGTCGAGGACGGCATCCACGGCGGCAAGGGCTCCGAGGCGCACGCCGCGACCGTCATCGGCGACACCGTCGGTGACCCGTTCAAGGACACCGCCGGGCCGGCCATCAACCCGCTGATCAAGGTGATGAACCTGGTCTCGGTGCTGATCGCCCCGGCCGTCGTGCAACTGTCGGTCGGCAAGGACGCCAACGCCGGCGTCCGGATCGTGCTGGCGCTCGTCGCGGTCGCGATCATCGTCGCGGCGATCATCATCGCCAAGCGCCGGGCGTCCTCGCTCAACGACGACCCGGCCGCCACGGCCGAGCAGACCGAGGTGCAGCGGGTCGGCTGACCGGTCCGATACGTCGTGGATGTCCCCGGGTGCCGATCGGCACCCGGGGACATCCGCGTTCCGGGGCCCCGGATGCGCGACAATCTCCGGCGTGCAGTTCTCGCTGTTCGGTGCCGAGGCCGAGACCCCGTTGCTGCTCGACCTCGACGGCCTGCTGCTCGCCGGCGGCGACTGGGTGCGCACCGACCGGGAGACGGCCGCGCGCCTGTCGGTGCTGGTGGCCGACCAGTGGCGGGCAGCCGGCCTGCACGCCGAGTTCGAGTTGCGCGGCCTGGGCTCGGACACCGCGCCGGCGCCCGGTGGGCTGATCGCGGTGCGCACCGAGATCACCGAGGTGCTGCGTCCCTACGCGGCCCGCTGGACCAGGGGCGCCTCGCTGCGCACGCCCGACGACCTGGCACTCACCGCCTCCGGGCTGCGGCTGTGGGCGATTGCCGCCGGCCGGCTGGACGAGGCCGGCTACCTGCTCGGCATGTCCGACGACGACAGCCGGCTGCACCGGGCCGGTGGCGCGCAGCTGGCCCGGCTGGGCGTGACGGCGGTGGACATCGGGGCTCGCGGCGGCCCGGGCTGGCGGGTCACCTCGGCCAAGCGGCTGCGCCGGCTGGCCGAGCTGATCGGTCCCGCCCCGGACGGCGCCACCGGCAGCTGGCCCGCCGACTGAGAAGCACCGTCCCGGTCGCCGGGACGGCGGGCCACCAGCCGGACCAGCCCACCCGCGGGGCTAGATTCGGACAGATGACCAGCGCCGGAACCCATCCCGCAGTGGTCGTCATGGGCGTGACGGGCAGCGGCAAGACCACGGTGGGCAGCCTGCTGGCGGCCCGGCTCGGGGTGCCGTTCGCCGACGCCGACGACTTCCACACCCCGCGGCTGAAGGCCAAGATGGCGGCCGGGCATCCGCTCACCGACGCCGACCGGGCACCCTGGCTGGCCCGGCTCGCGGAGTGGCTGGCGGCCGAATCGGGCGGCTGCGTGCTCGCCTGCTCGGCCCTCAAGCGCCGCTACCGGGACGTGCTGCGCAGCCATTCGCCGCGGCTCGTGTTCCTGCACCTGGCCGGCGATCCGGAGGTGGTGTCGGCCCGGGTCGGCGCCCGCACCGGCCACTACATGCCGGCCTCGCTGGTCGGCTCGCAGTACGCGGACCTGGAACCGCTGGGGCCGGACGAGGCCGGCGTCGCGATCGACTTCACGCTCGGCCCCGAGCAGATCGTCACACGCTTCCTGGAGCGGCCAGCCCGGTGACGCTCGCCGCCACCGACCGACACAGCCCCACCCACCGACACAGCGCCGCCGACCGACACAGCGCCGCCGACCGACACAGCCCCGCCGACCGACACAGCCCCGCCTGACACAGCCGCAACCGGCAGGCCGATCCGACCGACATAGCAACCGCTCCTACCGGGAAGGACATAACGGGAAGGACATCCACCGAGCCCGACCGCACACCCCCCGCGCACCCCCGCGCACGACGCGCACCCCCGCGCACCCCCGAAGGAGGCTCCGTTGACCGGACCGAACCCGGCCCTGCTGGCCGCATCCACCGCCGCCGCATCGTCGGACACCAGGCTGATCGGCGCCGCGCTGGTCGGCATCGCCGTCATCGTCGCGCTGATCGCGTTCGCCAAGCTGCACCCGTTCCTCAGCCTGACCGTGGGCTCGCTGGTCGTCGGCGGCCTCGCCGGGCTGGGCCTCAACGACACCGTCAGCAGCTTCGGCACCGGGGTGGGCAGCACGGTGGCCAGCGTCGGCACCCTGATCGCGCTGGGTGCCGTCTTCGGCAAGCTGCTCGCCGACTCCGGCGGCGCGGACCAGCTCGTCGACACCATCGTGGGACGATCGAGCGAGCGGACGCTGCCGTGGGCGATGGCCCTGGTCGGGATGATCATCGGGCTGCCGATGTTCTTCGAGATCGGCCTGGTGCTGCTGATGCCGGTCATCCTGCTGGTGGCCCGGCGCTCCGGCCAGCCGCTGATGCGCATCGCCATCCCCGCGATGGCCGGGCTGTCGGCGATGCACGGCTTCGTCCCACCGCATCCCGGCCCGCTGGCCGCGGTGGGAGCGCTGCACGCGGACCTGGGCCTGACCCTCGCCCTGGGCATCGTGGTGGCGTTGCCGTGCGTGATCCTGGGTGGCCCGGTGTTCGGCCGGCTCGCCGGCCGGTGGGCGGACGTGCCGGTGCCCGACCTCTTCACCGCGGACGGCGACCAGGCCGACGGCGACCCGGCCGCGGGCGGGGAGCTCACCGGGCGCACGGCCGCCGCGACGCGCCCGTCGCGAGCCGACGCCACCGACCCGCAGGCCGCACCCGCCGGCCTGGCCACAGCCACCGCCGAGCGGCCGGGGCTGCGCCGGCCGAGCTTCACGGTCACCCTGGCCACCGTGCTGCTGCCGGTGGTGCTGATGCTGGCCAAGGCGGTGGCCGACGTGGTCGACGACACCGGCAAGGACTCGGCCAAGCAGGCGCTGGACTTCCTCGGCACGCCGCTGGTCGCGCTGCTGCTGGCGGTGCTGGTCGCCATGTACACCCTGGGCCTGGCCGGCGGCCTGGACCGGACGCGGCTGTCGGCCACGGTCGAGGAGGCGCTGCCGCCGATCGCCGGCATCCTGCTGATCGTCGCGGCCGGCGGCGGGCTCAAGCAGGTGCTGGTCGACAGCGGCATCTCCAAGGTGATCGCCTCGTGGGTGAGCGGTTCCACCGTCTCGCCGCTGCTGCTGGCCTGGTTCGTCGCGGTCCTGATCCGGCTGGCCACCGGCTCGGCGACGGTCGCCACGGTGACCACCGCGGGCATCCTGCAGCCGGTCGCCGCGAGCCTGAGCACCTCGCACGTGTCACTGCTGGTGCTCGCCATCGGCGCCGGGTCGCTGTTCTTCTCGCATGTCAACGATGCCGGGTTCTGGCTGACCAAGCAGTACTTCGGGCTGTCCGTCCGGCAGAACATCGCCACCTGGTCACTCATGGAGACGGTACTGTCAGTGACCGGTATCGCGGGCGTCCTGGCGCTCAGCGTGGTGATCTGAGCAGGCTGCACCGCTGCTGCAGAACCGGGTGGGGTACCGTCCGCGAGAACGGGGCAGGACCTCACAAATCGAACGACCCTTGACACGAACGGAGCCGAGGTGGCGCAGGGACGCGGTACGAAAGCGAGCACCGGCAACAAGCTGGTGATCGTGGAGTCGCCTGCCAAGGCAAAGACGATCGGCGGCTACCTCGGCGCTGGCTACACCGTCGAGGCGTCCATCGGTCACATCCGCGACCTGCCCCGCAACGCCGCGGACGTGCCCGCCGCCTACAAGAGCGAGCCGTGGGCCCGGCTCGGGGTCAACACCGATGCCGACTTCGAGCCGCTCTACGTGATCAGCCCGGACCGCAAGCAGCAGGTGAGCAAGCTCAAGGCGCTGGTCAAGGACGCCGACGAGGTCTACCTCGCCACCGATGAGGACCGCGAGGGCGAGGCCATCGCCTGGCACCTGGCGCAGACCCTCAAGCCGACCGTCCCGGTCCGGCGGATGGTGTTCCACGAGATCACCCCGGCCGCCATCGCCCGGGCCGTGGCCGAACCGCGTGACATCGACTCCGGCCTGGTCGACGCCCAGGAGACCCGCCGCATCCTCGACCGGCTCTACGGCTACGAGGTCTCCCCGGTGCTCTGGAAGAAGGTGCTGCCCCGGCTCTCGGCCGGCCGGGTGCAGTCGGTGGCCACCCGGATCGTGGTGGAGCGCGAGCGCCAGCGGATGACCTTCCACACCGCCGAGTACTGGGACATCGAGGGCACCTTCGCGCCGAACGAGCTGAAGAACGGCGTCGCCGGCAATCCAGGGACCTTCACCGCCCAGCTGGTCGCGCTCGGCGACGACCGGATCGCCACCGGCCGCGACTTCGACCCGGCGACCGGCCGGGCCTCGGGCGAGGTGCTGCACCTGGACGAGGCCGGCGCGCGCGGCCTGGCGGCGCGGCTGGAGAACGCCGAGTTCAGCGTCACCCGGGTCGAGGAGAAGCCGTACCGGCGCCGGCCGTACCCGCCGTTCATGACCTCGACGCTGCAGCAGGAGGCCGGCCGCAAGCTGCGCTGGTCGTCCTCGGTCACCATGCGGGTGGCGCAGCGGCTGTACGAGAACGGCTTCATCACCTACATGCGGACCGACTCGACGAACCTGTCGGAGACCGCCCTCGCCGCGGCCCGCAGCCAGGCCCGCGAGCTGTACGGCGACGCCTACGTCCCGGCCGAGGCCCGGCGCTACAGCCGCAAGGTCAAGAACGCCCAGGAGGCGCACGAGGCGATCCGGCCGGCCGGTGACAGCTTCCGCACGCCGGGCCAGCTGGCCGGGCAGCTGTCCTCGGACGAGTTCCGGCTCTACGAGCTGATCTGGCAGCGCACGCTGGCCTCGCAGATGTCCGACGCGGTCGGCACCACGGTCTCGGTGCGGCTGGCCGGCGACTCGGTGACCGGCGAGCGGGCGGAGTTCGCCACCTCGGGCCGCACCATCACCTTCCCCGGCTTCCTGCGCGCCTACGTCGAGGACACCGACGACGACAGCGGCAAGGACGATGCCGAGAAGCGGCTGCCGCAGCTGGCCCGGGGCGACGGGCTGGCCGCCCGCGAGCTCGAGCCGTCCGGACACTCGACCAACCCGCCGGCGCGCTACACCGAGGCCTCGCTGGTCAAGGCGCTGGAGGAGCTGGGCATCGGCCGGCCCTCGACCTATGCCTCGATCATGCAGACCATCCAGGACCGCGGCTACGTCTGGAAGAAGGGGTCGGCGCTGGTCCCGTCCTGGGTGGCGTTCGCGGTGGTCGGCCTGCTGGAGGGCTATTTCGGCCGGCTGGTCGACTACGGCTTCACCGCCTCGGTCGAGAACGACCTCGACTCGATCGCCGACGGCAACACCTCGCGGGTGGACTGGCTGCGCAACTTCTACTTCGGCTCGCCGGGTGCCGGCGCGGCCGGTGACGGCCAGCGGATCTCGGCGCAGGGCGGGCTGAAGAAGCTGATCGCCGAGCGGCTGGAGGACATCGACGCGCGCGGGGTGAACTCCATCCCGCTGTTCGGCCCGGACGGCGACATCGTGGTGCGGGTCGGCCGGTACGGCCCGTACGTGCAGCAGGGCGGCCCCGACTCCGACCGGCGTGCCTCGGTGCCGGAGGACCTGGCGCCCGACGAGCTGACCCCCGAGAAGGTCGAGGAGTTGCTGTCGGCCCCGTCCGGGGACATCGTGGTCGGCGAGGATCCGGAGACCGGGCGGGAGATCACCGCCCGCAACGGCCGGTACGGCCCGTACGTCACCGACGGCGAGCGGACCGCCTCGCTGTTCAAGACGATGTCGCTGGAGACGCTGACCCTCGACGAGGCCCGCCGACTGCTGACGCTGCCCCGGGTGGTCGGCGTGGACACGCAGGTGGGTGAGGACGGCAGTTCCACGACGGAGGAGATCACCGCGCAGAACGGCCGGTACGGCCCGTACATCAAGCGCGGCACCGACTCCCGGTCGCTGGAGTCGGAGGAGCAGCTGTTCACGGTCACGCTGGAGGAGGCGCTGGCGATCTTCGCCCAGCCCAAGCAGCGTGGCCGGCGGGCCGCCGCCGCGCCGCCGCTGAAGGAGCTCGGCAACGACCCGGTGTCCGGCCGCCCGATGGTGGTCAAGGACGGCCGGTTCGGCCCGTACGTCACCGACGGCGAGACGAACGCCTCGCTGCGCCGGGACGACTCGGTGGAGGAGATCACCGACGAACGCGCTGCCGAGCTGCTGGCCGACCGGCGGGCCCGCGGGCCGGCGAAGAAAGCCGCCAAGAAGACCGCCGCCAAGAAGGCACCGGCGAAGAAGGCCACCAAGGCCGCCGCGAAGAAGGCCCCGGCCAAGAAGGCTGCCACCAAGAAGGTCGCGGCGAAGAAGGCCTGAGCCGCCCGGCTGTTCCGCCCCGAGCCTGTCGGCTGTTCCAGCCTCGACCGCGGTCCCGGCGATCCGGCCGGCGTCCGGTTGGCCGTCGATGGTTCGTCCGCGGCCGCACCGGTGGCTCAGCGCCGGCGCCGCTCGATCCGGTCGAACATCTTCTCCCGGCGCCGGGCGACCGCGTCCGAGCGCGCGTGGGTCTGGCGCTCGCCGCGCACCCGCTCGCCGGTGCCGACCGGGTAGCCGGCCTTCACCAGGCGGTGCTCGGTGGTCTCGACCAGGTAGCCCAGCGAGTAGATCAGCCCCATGATCACGCCGCCGAGGGCGCTCACGCCGCGGATCCAGAACGGGCCGGGGACGAAGATCAGCACTGCCGCGACCAGCGGCGCCACGTAGAGCAGGGACCGCAGCACCTGGCGCAGCGCCCAGCTGCGGCAGGTGGTGTCGCGCAGCACCCACTCGGCGTAGCGGTCCGGCAGGCCGCCGCCGAGGCTGTACCAGAGCCAGCGTGCGGGATTCGGGCGTTGCATGCCGCCAGCATGCCCTGCGGCTCAGGCCTGCTGGAACTCGATCCGGTTGCCGAACGGATCCGCGGTGTGGAACCGGCGGACGCCGGGCAGCTCGCCGTCGGACCGCGCGCAGTCGTACCCGGCCGCCGCCAGCACCGCCTGCAGCCCGGCGAGGTCGGATACCAGGAACGCCGGATGTGCCTTGCGGGCCGGGCCGAACGGCTCCTCGACGCCGAGGTGCAGCACCGCGCTGCCGGAGATGAACCAGCAGCCGCCGCGGCCGGCCAGCGCGGCCGGCTTGGGCAGTTCGGCCATGCCCAGCAGGCCGGCGTAGAAGGCCCGCGCGGTGTCCTCGGCACCGCGCGGGATCGCCACCTGGACGTGGTCGAGGCCGGTGATCACGGCTTCTCGGCCACGACGAACGTGCGCAGGAACGGGAACACGGTGCCGTACTCGGTCCGGGGGTAGGCCCGGCGCAGCAGGCCGGCGTACTCGGTCTCGAAGGCCGCCGCCTCGCCGGCCGGCAGCGCGGCCAGCACCGGCCGCAGCCCGGTGCCCCGCACCCAGTCGAGCACCGGGTCGTCGCCGGGCAGCACGTGCAGGTAGCGGGTCTGCCAGGCCGTGACGCGCAGGCCGGCCCGGGTGAGCAGGTCGAGATAGTCCTCGACCGGCGCCACCGCGTCGGCGTGCCGCAGCACCCCGGCCAGTTTCGCCGCCCAGGCCGGCGACTGGGCGAGTTCGCGCATCAGCGCGTGCGACGGTGCGCCGAAGTTGTCGGGGACCTGGAAGGCCAGCCAGCCGCCCGGGTTCAGCTGGGCCGCCCAGTGCCGCAGCAGTTCGCGGTGCCCGGGCACCCACTGCAGCAGCGCGTTGCTGAGCAGCACGTCCACCCCGGTCGCGTCGAAGCCTGCCGCGTCGCCGAGCTCGAAGGTGGCGCCCGGGTGGTCAGCGGTCCGTTCGATCATCTCGGGGGAGGAGTCGATGCCGACGACGCGTGCGCCGGGCCACCGTTCGGCCAGCGTGGCGGTCAAGTCGCCGGGCCCGCAGCCCAGGTCCACCACCGAGGCCGGTGCCGCGGCCCGGATCCTGCTGACCAGGTCGAAGAAGGGCTGGTTCCGTTCCGAGTTGTAGATCGCGTACTGCGTGGGATCCCATCGCATACATATCCGTCCTTCGCCTCAATATCTCTTGATGTCAAGAGACAATACCTTGACGTCAAGCTAATTGCTAGGCTGGCCCGATGACCGACGAGGTGGACGCGATCGCCGAGGCCTGGCACGCGGAACGCCCCGACCTGGACCTGGCCCCGCTGCACGTGCTGAGCCGGATCGGCCGGCTCGCCCAGCTGCTCGACGACCGGCGCGGCCAGGCCTTCGCCGAGCACGGGCTGGCCGCGCACGAGTTCGACGTGCTGGCCGCGCTCCGCCGCTCCGGCACCCCGTACGAGCAGACGCCCGGCCAGCTGATCGAGGCCACCCACGTCACGTCCGGCACCATGACCAACCGGCTGGACCGGCTGGCCGGCCGCAACCTGATCGTGCGCCGGGCCCACCCGGTCGACGGGCGGCAGGTGATCATCCGGCTGACCGCGGCCGGCCGGCGCAAGGTGGATGCCGCCTTCGAGGAACTGTTGGCCACCGAGGAGGCGCTGCTGGCGGGGCTCCCGGCGAGCCAGCGGACCACCCTGGCTACCGGCCTGCGCCGGTTGCTGGTGCTGGCCGGCACCTGATCCGCCGCGCACTAGGCTGAGCCCCATGCCGGCACCGCTGTTCATCGCGTTCGAGGGCGGCGAGGGCTCCGGCAAGTCCACCCAGATCGTCCGGCTCCGTGACAGCCTGACCGCCGCCGGCCATCGGGTCTTCGCCACCCACGAGCCGGGCGCCACGTCGGTGGGCAAGGCGATCCGGGCGCTGTTGCTCGACACCGACGAGCCGATCACGCCGCGCAGCGAGGCGCTGCTCTTCGCCGCCGACCGGGCGCACCACGTCGAGACCGAGCTCCGGCCGCGGCTGGCCGCCGGCGAGCACGTGCTGTGCGACCGGTACATCGATTCCTCCGTCGCGTACCAGGGCGCCGGCCGGACACTGTCCACCGACGAGGTGGCCCGGCTGTCGGAGTGGGCGACCGGTGGGCTGCGTCCGGACCTGACCGTGCTGCTCGACCTCGACCCGGCCGTGGGGCTGGCGCGGGCCGGCAGCCGGGCCGGGCACGACCGGCTCGAACGCGAGGAGCTGGACTTCCACCAGCGGGTACGCGCCGGCTTCCTGGCGCTGGCCGAGCGCGATCCGGCCCGGTACCTGGTGCTCGACGCGACCCGGTCGGTCGACGAGCTGGCGCGCGCGATCCACGCCGCGGTCGCCGGACGGATCGCCGGATGAGCGTCTTCGACGCCCTGATCGGGCAGGACGCGGCGGTCGCCGAACTCAGCCGGGCTGCCGAGGCGGCCGGGGCGGTGATCGACGGCCGCCCGGCGCAGCCCGGTGCCATGACACATGCCTGGCTGTTCACCGGGCCGGCGGGTTCGGGCCGGTCGGTGGCGGCGAAGGCCCTGGCCGCCGCCGTGCAGTGCGACCGGCAGCCGGCCGGCTGCGGCAGCTGCGCGTCCTGCCACTCGGTGCTGGCCGGCACCCACCCCGACGTCCGGCAGGTGGTGCCCGAGGGGCTGTCCATCGGGGTGAACGAGATGCGCGCGGTGGTGGGGCTGTCGGCCCGGCGCCCGTCGCTCGGCCGGTGGCAGGTGGTGGTGATCGAGGACGCCGACCGGCTCACCGAGGGGGCGGCGAACGCGCTGCTCAAGGCCATCGAGGAACCGCCGGACCGCACCATGTTCCTGCTGTGCGCGCCGTCCACCCACCCGGACGACGTGATCGTCACGATCCGGTCCCGGTGCCGGGTGGTCGGCCTGCGGATTCCGCCGGCCGCCGCGATCGACCGGGTGCTGGTTGCCGACGGCATCGATCCGGAGACCGCCGAGTGGGCGGCGCAGGCCTCGGGCGGCCATGTCGGCCGGGCCCGGCGGCTGGCCCGGGACGGCGAGGCGCGGGCCCGGCGCCGCGCCGTGCTGGCGATCCCGGCGCAGCTGACCTCGCTGAACGCCTGCTTCGAGGCGGCCGACCACCTGGTCAAGGCGGCCGAGGCCGAGGCGAAGGCGCTGCACGAGGACCTGGATTCCAGCGAGACCGAGGATCTCAAGGTCGCGCTCGGTTCCGGTGGCACCGGCAAGGGCGCCGCGGCGGCGGCCCGGGGCAGCGCCGGTGCGCTGAAGGAGTTGGAGCGGCGGCAGAAATCGAGGGCCACCCGCCTGCAGCGCGACGCCCTCGACCGGGCGCTGGTCGATCTGGCCAGCTTCTATCGCGACGTGCTGCTGGTGCAGGCCGGCGCCCAGGTGCCGGCCGCGCACCCGGACTTCGCCGCCGAGGTGCGCACCGTCGCCCGCTCGATCGACCAGGCCGGCGCGCTCGGCCGGCTCGACGAGGTGCTGGCCTGCCGCGAGGCGATCGAGCTGAACGTCAAGCCCAAGATCGCGGTCGAGGCGATGACCGCGGCATTGCGCCTGCCGTAACCTCGTGCCATGGGGCTGATCTGCGCGGTGACCTTCACCGACAAGGGCCGGCTCTACTACGCCGACCCCGGCAGCCTGAACCCGCGAGTGGGCGACCACGTGCTCTACCCGACCCAGGACGGGCCGGAGGTCGCCCAGGTGATGTGGGCGCCGCAGTGGACCTCCGAGGAGATCGGCGGGCTCCCGGTGCTGGCCGGGCTGGCCTCGGCCGAGGATCTGGCCGCGCTGGCGACCGGGCGCACCAAGCGCGCTGAGGGCCGGGTGGCCGCCCGCCGGCTGATCCGCGAGCACCAGCTGCCGATGAAGGTGGTCGGCGTCGACCACGTGCTGGCGGCCAACCGGACCGTCATCTACTTCACCGCGCCGCACCGGGTGGACTTCCGCGCGCTGGTCCGCGACCTCGGTGCCACCCTGAAGGGCCGGGTCGAGCTGCGCCAGCTGTCGGCGCGGGACGAGGCCAGGGTGGTCGGTGGCATCGGCTCCTGCGGGCGCGAGCTGTGCTGCGCCACCTTCATGGTCGACTTCGAGCCGGTGTCGGTGCGGATGGCCAAGGACCAGGACCTGCCGCTGAACCCGCTGCGGATCTCCGGCGCGTGCGGTCGGCTGATGTGCTGCCTGAAGTACGAGCACCCACTCTATGCGGACTTCGCCGAGAACGCGCCGCCGGTCGGCTCCTGCGTCTCCACCCCGGAGGGTGAGGCGACCGTGGTCGGGCACTCGGTGCCGTCGGAGTCGCTCGTGCTGCGGATGAACGCCGACGGCCGGCGGACCAGCTGCGCGATGGCCTCGGTCTGCTCGGCCCGCAAGGCACACGACGAGCAGTACGGCGACGGGACGGTCGGCTCGGCTCAGGCCAGCCCGCACGGCAGCACCCCTGGGGGTATGGCCCCTGGAGAAGGGTCGCAACCCACCGCTGCGTCGTAGCAGCGCGGAAGTCGCCACAGTGTGGAGTCGTCGATCTTGAGCACGTCGACCATTTTGACCGATCTGACTATTGTGCGGTGGGCCTGCGGCCCTGTGGTGGGCACGTGACCCTCGGGCCGTGTAGGCGTGCGCCGTCTCGCGTGTGCGTTGCCGGTACCCACTCAGGTGAGTTGGAGTATCCGGTGCTGCTGCAGGAGGTGGCCGGGGTGGTGCACCCAGTTGCGTCGTGGTCGTTGCTGGGGGTCTCGCCAGGCCGGGGGTTTCCAGTAGGGGTGGCCGTCGATGAACACGGTCGACCACCCTTGTTTCGGCCCCTCGTTGTTGTGGAACCCGCACGCCATTGCGAGGTTGCCGAGGTCGGTGGGGCCGCCGT
>DATJNU010000076.1:0-36292 GCA_035507775.1 Jatrophihabitans sp. | reverse complement strand
GCCGTGGGGCAACATGTACGAGTTCACCCTGGTGGTGGGCCTGGTCGCCACGCTGGCCTGGCTGGCCACCCTGGTGCGGATGCCGCAGCTGCGCTACCTCGGCATGTTCGTGATGTTGCCGGTGCTCGTGGTGATGTTCCTGGCCGGCACCCTCTACACCAAGGCCTCGAAGCTGGTGCCGGCGCTGCAGTCCTACTGGCTGGCCATCCACGTCTCGTCGGTGGCGACGGCCGAGGGCATCCTGATGACCTCGGCGGTGATCACGATGATGTACCTGGTGCGCAACCGGTACGAGCAGGGCTCGGTGACCTGGTTCGCCCGGCTCGGTGCCCGGCTGCCGGCGGCCGCCTCGCTCGACAAGGCCGCCTACCGCACGGTGGCCTTCGCCTTCCCGATCTACACCGCCGGCGTCATCTTCGGCGCGATCTGGGCCGAGGCCGCCTGGGGCCGGTACTGGGGCTGGGACCCCAAGGAGACCTGGGCCTTCATCGCCTGGGTGATCTACGCGATGTACCTGCACGCCCGGGCCACCGCCGGCTGGAAGGGCAGCCGGGCCGGCTACATCAACCTGCTCGGCTTCGCCGCGATGACCTTCAACTTCTTCGTGGTGAACCTGGTGATCTCCGGCCTGCACTCCTACGCCGGCCTCAACTAGCGCCGGCCTGGACCTGCGCCCGCCTAGGCTGATCCGTCGCCCGCCTGCTCCGCCCACTCGTCGAGCTGTCACGTTCGTCGAGCTGTCATGAAGTTCGCTCGCCATGGCGAGCAGATGTCATGACGGCCCCGTGGCAGACCCCGGAGGCTCACGTCGCAATCCCTTTGCAAAGGAAGCTTTGCAAAGTTATCCTTGGAATATGGCTGCCTCGCGGGAGAGACGAGCGCACGAGAACCCGCTGTTCGACCCGGACCGGGACGCCGTCACCGATGCCGCCGATCTGCAGGCCTTGGCCCACCCGCTGCGGATAAGGCTGCTCGGCCTGCTCCGTCGGGACGGTGCCTCGACCGCGTCCCGGCTGGCCGAGCGCCTCGACGTCTCGTCCGGGCTGACCAGCTATCACCTGCGCCAGCTCGCCGCCGCCGGCTTCATCCGGGAGGCCGACCGGCCCGGCTCCGGCCGGGAACGCTGGTGGCAGGCCAGCCAGCGCTCGACCCACGTCCTCTCGCCGGCGGCCGACGACGCCGAAGCCGGCGCGGTGACCACCGAGTTCCTGAACGCCGTCGTCGAGGTCAACTTCGCCAACGCCCGCGCCTACCTGGCCGAGGAGGATCGGTGGTCGCCCGAATGGCGCGAGGTCACGTCGTTCAACGACATGCTGCTGGCCCTGACACCGGCCGAGGCGGACCGGCTGCAGCTCGAGCTGGCCCGCGTGATCGCGAAGTACCCGCGCCACGAATCCGGGGCCGAGCTGCCGCCGGGAGCGGCGGTCGTACAGGCGCAGTACCAGATCTTCCCGGCCGCGGGCCGTCGCCCGTGACCCGCCGTCCGCTGTGGGCGCTGCTCACCGGCGCCACCATCTCCACTGCCGGCACCCGGATGTCACAGCTGGCGGTGCCGTGGCTGGTCCTGACCAGCACCCACAGCGCGGTCGACACGGGCCTGGTCGGCACCGCCGAGATCGCCCCCTATGTCGTGCTCCAGGTGCTGGGTGCGCCGCTGGTGGACCGATTCGGTGGGCACCGCATCGCCCAATCCGGCAACGTGATCGCCGCGCTGGCGATGGGCGCGATCCCGATCGCGTGGGGTGCCGGCCTGCACCAGCTCGGTCTGATCCTGGCGCTGGTCTTCGCGGCCGGTCTGGCCCGGGGGCCGGCCGATCCGGCCGGCCGGGTGTTGTTGCCGGCAGTCACCGGGCAGGCCGGCATGTCGATCGACCGGTCGGCAGCGCTCTTCGACGGGGCCAGCCGGGTCGCGGGCCTGGTCGGGGCGCCGCTGGCCGGCGTGCTCATCGGCTCGATCGGGGCGGCCGACGTGGTGGCGTTCGACGCGGTGACCTTCCTCGCCGCCGCCGGGCTGCTGCTCCTGGTCCCGACCGACGCCGGGCACACCGGCGTGCCTGGCCCGGCTGGCTACCTGGCCCGGCTCGCCGAGAGTTTCTCCTTCGTTCGCAAGCATCCGCTACTGCGCTCCATTGCCGGCATGGTGCTCTTCACCAACCTGGCCGACGCCGCGATGTCCGGCCTGTTCGTGTTGCTGTGGGTGCAGCACCACTACGGCGGCCCCGGCCGAGTCGGGTTGATGTCGGCGGTCTTCGGGATCGGCGCGGTAGCCGGCACCGCGGTCATGGTCGCGGCCGGCGTGCGGCTGCCCCGGCGCTGGACGTTCGCGTTGACGTTCCTGCTCGCCGGTGCCCCGCGGTTCGTGGTGCTGGTCGTGCCGGCTCCGTTCCCGGTGGTGCTGGGGGTGTGGGCGCTGGCCGGGCTGACCGCCGGCGCCGTCAACCCGCTGCTGGCCGCGGCCGAGTACGACGCGGTGCCACGGGAGCTGCAGGCGCGGGTGCTGGCAGTGGTCGGCTCGCTGGCCTGGGCGGGCATCCCGTTCGGTGCGTTGCTGGGCGGGCTGCTGGTCAACGCCACCTCGCTGACGACGGCGATCGCGGTCGCGGCCGGGCTGTACCTGGTGGCAACCCTGGACCCGATCCTGCGTCCGGCGTGGCGGCTGATGGACCGGCCGGCCGCGGTCGGCGAGGAGCGACCTGCTGCCGCCCGGCTGTGATCCCGCAGCCGCCGCAGGGCCGGAACATCCCTCGCTAGGCTGCAGCGGTGGCTGCCTACACCGATCTTGCCGACTTCGTCCGGGCGCTGGAGAAGTCCGGCGAGCTGAAGCGCGTCGGAGCCCGGGTCGACCCGCACCTCGAGGTCACCGGGATCGTGCAGCGGGTGGTCCGCGACCGGGGCCCGGCGCTGCTCTTCGAGAACCCGGCCCGGGGCAAGATGCCCTTGCTGATCAACCTGTTCGGCACCGAGGCGCGGATGTGCACGGCGCTCGGCGTGAAGTCCCTGGACGAGATCGGCAACCGGATCGCCGCGCTGCTCAAGCCCGAGCTGCCGCAGGGCGTCGGCGGGTTCAAGGACGCGCTGGCCAAGGCCGCCCAGCTGCGCAACCTGCCGCCCAAGCACGTGAAGAAGGCGCCCTGCCAGGAGGTCGTGCTCCGCGGTGACCAGGTCGACCTCGACCTGCTGCCCGGCATCAAGGCCTGGCCGGAGGACGGCGGGGTGTTCCTCAACCTGGGCCTGACGCACACCAAGCATCCGGAGACCGGGGCCCGCAACCTGGGCATGTATCGCCTGCAGCAGCAGGACAAACGGACGATCAGCCTGCACTGGCAGATCCACAAGGACTCCACCTCGCATGCCGCCGTGGCCGAGCGCCGGGGTGAGCGGCTGCCGGTGGCGATCGCCTTCGGCTGCCCGCCGGCGGTCACCTACGCGGCCAGCGCCCCGCTGCCGGGCGACATCGACGAGTACCTGTTCGCCGGCTTCCTGCAGCGGGAGCGGGTCGAGATGGTGGACTGCCTGAGCGTGCCGCTGCAGGTGCCGGCCGACGCCCAGATCGTCCTGGAGGGCTGGGTCGAACCGGGGCAGCGGCTGCCGGAGGGGCCGTTCGGCGACCACACCGGCTTCTACACCCCGGTCGAGCCGTTCCCGTACGTGCACGTGGACGCGATGACCATGCGGGAGAAGCCGATCTACCAGTCGATCATCGTCGGCCGGCCACCCCAGGAGGACGGCCCGCTGGGCAAGGCCACCGAACGGATCTTCCTGCCGCTGATCCGGCTCACCGTGCCCGAGATCGTGGACTACGACCTGCCCGAGGCGGGGGTGTTCCACAACTGCTGCATCGTCTCGATCGACAAGCGCTTTCCCAAGCACGCGCACAAGGTGATGAACGCGATCTGGGGCGCCGGCTTGCTCAGCCTGTCCAAGCTGATCGTGGTGGTCGACGCCGACTGCGACGTGCACGACTACGCCGAGGTGGCGTGGCGCGCGTTCGGCAACGTCGACTACGCCCACGACGTGCTGCACAGCGTCGGCCCGGTGGACCACCTCGACCACTCCTCCTACGAGCAGTTCTTCGGCGGCAAGCTCGGCATCGACGCGACCGCGAAGTGGGAGACCGAGGGGTACCGCCGCGACGGCGGCTGGCCGGCCGAGTGCGTGCTGGACGAGCACACCGAGGCCCTGGTCGAGCGGCGCTGGGCCGAGTACGGCCTCTGACCCGATGCAGCAGAACGGCCTGCTGCACACGTCATCCGGGTAGGACGTAGTAAACCGACCGGATCGTGGGGATGCTCGTGACCATCGCAATACTGCCCTTCCGTGCCCCGACTGCCGTGCTGGCCGCGCTGGCGGTGGTACCGCTCGCGCTGCTGGCCGGCTGCCAGTCCGGCGGCGGCGATGCCCACATCGGGGCGAATTCGGGGCCACCGGTCATCACCAGCCCGGCGGGCTCCAGCACCCCGCCCAGCACCCCGCCGGCCAGCACGACGGCGGCCAGCACGACGCCGGCCAGCACGACGGCGGCCGGCGGCGCACCCGCCAGCACCGGCCCGGCTCCGAGCGGCCCGGCGGCCTGCGCCGGCTCGGCGATCTCGGTACGCGAGCAGCCCGGCCAGGGCGCGGCCGGCCACCTCGGCGTGGCGCTGTACTTCACCAACGTCTCGGCCGGCACTTGCACGCTGACCGGGTACCCGGGCGTGGCGCTGCTGACCGCGGCCGGCCACCAGGCGATGCAGGCCGAGCGCACCCCGCGCGGCTACCTGACCTCGGGCCTGCCGGCCGGCAGCGACCGCATCCCGACGGTGACCCTGGCTCCGCACGAGACCGCCCGGGCCGGCCTGGAGTGGGAGGACGTGCCGCGTGGCGACGCCAGCTGCGGCGACTACCCGGCGCTGCTGGTCACCCCGCCGAACACCACCCGGTCGACCAAGCTGGCCGTGGGCGGCATCCACGTCTGCCAGAAGCTGCAGATCCACCCGGTGCTGCCGGGCTGACCCGACCGCCGGCGCGGACGGCGCGACCGGACTGGCAAAATCACTGCCATCATGTCGATCGCCGTCGCCGAACCACGCCCCGGCCGGGTGCGGGCGTTCCTGCGGCTGGTCATGATCGAGCATTCGGTCTTCGCGCTGCCGTTCGCACTGATCGCCGCGTTCGCCGCGATGTGGCGCCAGAGCCGGTCGGTGCACTACTGGCAGCTGCTGCTGATCGTGGTCGCGATGGTCTCCGCGCGCACCGTGGCGATGGCCGGCAACCGGATCCTCGACCGCCGGTTCGACGCGCTGAACCCCCGCACCGCCCAGCGCGAGCTGGTCACCGGAGCGGTCAGCCTCGGCACCGCCTGGCGCGGGTTCGCGGTCGCGCTGGTGGTCTTCCTGGCCAGCGCCGCCCTGCTCGGCTGGCTGCCGCTGCTGCTCAGCCCGGTCGCGGTCGGCCTGCTGATCCTCTACTCCTACGGCAAGCGGTTCACCGACTTCCCCCAGGCACTGCTGGCGCTGGCCCAGGCGGTCGCCCCGATCGGCGCGTGGCTGGCGGTCACCGGCCACTTCGCCTGGCCGGCCACCGCGCTCGGGCTGGCCGTCGGCAGCTGGATCGGCGGCTTCGACCTCATCTACTCCTGCCAGGACGCCGAGATCGACCGGCGGATCGGCTCCCGGTCGTTCCCGGCCCGGTTCGGCATCCCGGCCGCGCTGCGCTGGTCCTCGATCACCCATGTGCTCACGGTGGCCTGCTACGCCTGGTTCGGCGCGGCGGCCGGCCTGGGCTGGCTGTGGTGGCTCGGCCTGGCGATCACCGCGGCCGTGCTGGCCTACGAGCACCTGATCGTCCGGGCCGATGACCTCTCCCGGGTGAACCGGGCGTTCTTCACCGCCAACGGCTTCGTCGGCATCCAGCTGTTCGTCTTCGCGCTGGCCGACCTGTTCGTCCAGGGGCTGCGGCTATGAGCCGCACGCCGTGGGTGGTCGGGGTCTCCGGCGCGTCCGGCACGCCGTACGCCAAGGCGGTCATCAACGCCCTGCTGGACGCCGGCCTGCCAGTGGACGTGATCGTCTCCCGCGCCGCCCGGCTGACCATCCTCGACGAGACCGGCATCGCCTTCCGTGACAACCACTGGCAGGACGACCTCGCAAAGTGGCTGGATCGGGAGCTGGCCGACGTCCGGTACTGGACCGCGACCGACCTCGCCGCCGGGCCGGCCAGTGGCTCGTACCGCACCGCCGGCATGGTGGTGGTGCCGGCCTCCACCGCCGCGGTGGCGGGGCTGGCCCAGGGCCTCTCGAAGGACCTGCTGCAGCGGGCCGCCGACGTCACCCTCAAGGAACGCCGGCCGCTGGTGGTCGTGCCGCGGGAGACGCCGTACGCCCGCAGCACGCTGGTCAACCTGCTGGCCCTCTACGACGCCGGCGCGGTGGTGCTGCCGGCCAGCCCGGCCTTCTACGCCGGGGCCGCCAGCGTGCAGCAGCTGGTGGACTTCGTCGCGGCCAAGGTGCTGGACGCGATCGGCGTCCCGCACTCGCTGATCACCCGCTGGGCCGGCGAACTCGGCGCGGCCCGCGCGCAGGGAGCCGGCACCCACGGAGCCGGCACCCACGGATCCGGCATTCATGGATCCGGCGCCGCCCGAACGGTTGCGGACCCACCGGGCGCCCCAGCCTGACAGACTGGGCCGATGGACGCCGTCGACCGTTCGATCCTGGACGTGCTGCGGGCGAATGCCCGGGCCACCTACACCGAGCTGGCCCGCGAGGTGGGGCTCTCGGCGCCGGCGGTGCACGAGCGGGTGGGCAAGCTCGAAGCGGCCGGCGTCATCACCGGCTACCACGCCGCGGTGGCGCCCGAATCGCTCGGCTACTCGATGAGCGCCCTGGTCGGGATCTTCCTGTCCGACGGGGCCAACCCGGACGCGGTGGCCGATCAGCTGGCCGGCCTGGCCGCCGTCGAGGACTGCTGGTTCGTCGCCGGTGAGGAGTCCTTCGTGGTCAAGGTCCGGGTACCGGACGTCGGCGGCCTGGAGCAGGCGATCCGGGCGCTGGCCCAGCTGCGCGGGGTGGCCCGGACCCGGTCGACGGTGGTGCTGTCCACCAGGTTCGAGGGCCGGGTGCAGGCCGCCGGGCAGCCCCGGGCCGAGTAGGTCGATCCCATCCGAACCGGGGCGCAACCTCGAATGACCGCCGACCGTTGTCAGCGTGACAGCAACGACGAGAGGTGTGCCCATGCAGCCCGGTGAGCTGGTTCCCGATTTCGAGCTGGCCGACCAGTCCGGCCGCCCCCGCCGGCTGAGCATGCTGCTCGCCGACGGCCCGGTGGTGCTGTTCTTCTACCCGGCGGCGATGACCTCGGGCTGCACGAAGGAGAGCTGCCACTTCCGCGACCTGGCCGCCGAGTTCGCCGCGGCCGGTGCGCAGCGGGTGGGCATCAGCGCCGACCCCGTCGAGAAGCAGAACCGGTTCGCCGAGCTGAACCGGCTGGACTACCCGCTGCTGTCGGATCCGGACGGCGAGGTGGCCCGGATCTTCGGCGTCAAGCGGCGGTTCGGCCCGCTGCCGGTCAAGCGGCGCACCTTCGTGATCGGCAAGGACCGCAGCCTGATCACCGAGATCCGCAGCGAGTTCGACATGAACGTGCACGCCGACCAGGCGCTGCGCGCGCTGGCCGGCTGACCCGGCCGCGGCGGACTTTCCGGGCATCGTCGGCCGATGCCGTACCCTGGTAACCCACGACGAGAGGCGCTGCAAGGGCCGGCATCGGAGCCGTGAACCCCCACGCTCGCCGTGACCGGCCAGGTGGATCCGGGCGGGCTGCTTCAAGGGTGCCTCGACTTTCGAGCGTGAGGATGGTCGAGTGACGCCAGTCGACTCCGAAAACCGGACCGAGGCCCTGCGGGCGGTGCTGCGCGAGCGGATCGCCGTGCTGGACGGCGCCTGGGGCACGATGATCCAGAACGCCGGGCTGACCCCGGCGGACTACCGGGACGAGCGGCTGGACGGTCACTCGCACGACGTCACCGGCGACCCGGACCTGCTCAACCTGACCAAGCCCGACCTGGTGGTCGACGTGCACCGGCAGTACCTGGCGGCCGGTGCCGACATCACCACGACCAACACCTTCACCGCGACCTCGATCGGCCAGGCCGACTACGGTCTGCAGCACCTGGTGCGCGAGATGAACCTGGCCGGCGCCCGGCTCGCCCGGCAGGCCGCGGACGAGTGCCGCGAACGGGACGGCCGGCCGCGCTTCGTCGCCGGGTCGATCGGCCCGTTGAACGTCACCCTGTCCCTCTCTCCCCGGGTCGAGGATCCGGCCTACCGCGCGGTCACCTTCGACGAGGTGCGTGCCGCCTATGCGGAGCAGATCACCGCGCTGGTCGAGGGCGGCGTCGACCTGCTGCTGATCGAGACCATCTTCGACACCCTGAACGCCAAGGCCGCCATCGCCGCCGCGCGCGACGTCGCCCCCGAGCTGCCGCTGTGGATCTCGGTGACCATCGTCGACCTCTCCGGCCGCACCCTGTCGGGCCAGACCGTGGACGCGTTCTGGACCTCGATCGAGCACGCCCGGCCGCTGGTGGTCGGGGTGAACTGCTCGCTGGGCGCCGAGGAGATGCGCCCGCACGTCAGCGCGCTGGCCAGGCTGGCCGACACCTATGTCGCCTGCCACCCGAACGCGGGGCTGCCGAACGCGTTCGGCGGCTACGACCAGACCCCCGAACTGACCGCCGGCCTGCTGGCCGACTTCGCCGGTGCCGGCGTGGTCAACATCGTCGGCGGCTGCTGCGGCACCACCCCCGCGCACATCGAGCGGATCGCCGGGGCGGTCGCCGGGCTGGCCCCGCGGCAGCCGCCGCAGCCGGCACCGCACACCCGGTTCAGCGGCCTGGAGCCGTTCGAGATCGCGCCCGACACCGGCTTCGTGATGATCGGCGAGCGCACCAATGTCACTGGTTCGGCCCGCTTCCGCAGGCTGATCGAGGGCGGCGACTTCATCGCAGCCGGTGATGTGGCGCTGGAGCAGGTGCGGGGCGGGGCGAACCTGCTCGACGTCAACATGGACGCCGACCTGCTCGACAGCGAGCAGGCGATGACCAGCTTCCTCAACCTGATCGCCACCGAGCCCGAGATCGCCCGGATCCCGATCATGATCGACAGCTCCCGCTGGAGCGTGCTCGAGGCCGGCCTGAAGTGCGTGCAGGGCAAAGGCGTGGTCAACTCGATCAGCCTGAAGGAGGGCGAGGAGCCGTTCCTGGAGCAGGCCCGCACGATCCGCGGCTACGGCGCCGGGGTGGTGGTGATGGCCTTCGACGAACAGGGCCAGGCCGACACCGCCGAGCGCAAGGTGGCGATCTGCGCGCGGGCCTACGACCTGCTGACCCAGCAGGTCGGCTTCCCGGCCGAGGACATCATCTTCGACCCGAACGTGCTGGCCGTCGCCACCGGCATCGCCGAGCACAACGGCTACGCCAAGGCGTTCATCGACGCGCTGCCGGTGATCAAGCGGCGCTGCCCGGGCGCGCGGACCAGCGGCGGCATCTCCAACCTGTCCTTCGCCTTCCGCAGCAACGACGTGGTGCGCGAGGCGATGCATTCGGCGTTCCTGCTGCACGCGGTGCGGGCCGGGCTCGACATGGGCATCGTCAACGCCGGCCAGCTGGCCGTCTACGCCGACATCCCGGCCGACCTGCTGGAGCTGGTCGAGGACGTGCTCTTCGACCGCCGGGAGGACGCCACCGACCGGCTGGTCGCCTTCGCCGAGACGGTGAACGGCAAGGGCACCCAGCGCACCGTGGACCTCTCCTGGCGCGAGGCGCCGGTCGCCGAGCGGCTCAGCCACGCCCTGGTGCACGGCATCGTGGACTTCATCGAGGACGACACCGAGGAGGCCCGGCAGCAGGCCGCCCGCCCGCTGGACGTCATCGAGGGCCCGCTGATGGACGGCATGAAGATCGTCGGCGACCTGTTCGGCGCCGGCAAGATGTTCCTGCCCCAGGTGGTCAAGAGCGCCCGGGTGATGAAGCGCTCGGTGGCCTACCTCGAACCCTTCATGGAGGAGGAGAAGGAGCGCGCCCGGCTGGCCGGCGAGCTCGACACCAGCCGCGGCAACGGCAAGGTCGTGCTGGCCACCGTCAAGGGCGACGTGCACGACATCGGCAAGAACATCGTCGGCGTGGTGCTCGGCTGCAACAACTACGAGGTGATCGACCTCGGCGTGATGGTGCCGGCCCCGGTCATCCTCGACACCGCGCTGGCCGAGGGCGCCGACGCGATCGGGCTGTCCGGCCTGATCACCCCGTCGCTCGACGAGATGGTCGGGGTGGCCGCCGAGATGCAGCGGCGCGGGCTGAACCTGCCGCTGCTGGTCGGCGGCGCGACCACCTCGCGCCAGCACACCGCGGTCCGGATCGCCCCGGCCTACGAGGGCATCACGGTGCATGTGCTGGACGCGTCCCGGGTGGTGGGCGTGGTCAGCGACCTGCTGGACGACGACCGGGCCACGCTGCTGCGCGAGCGCAACGCCGCCGAGCAGGAGCGGCTGCGCGAGCAGCATGCCGGCCGGCAGCGCACCGCCATGCTCGGCCTCGACCGGGCCCGGGCCAACGCCGAACGGGTCGACTTCGGCGACCTGCCGGTGCCGGCGTTCACCGGTGTCCGGCTGGCCGAGCCCGGCATCGCCGAGCTGCGCGAGTTCATCGACTGGCAGTTCTTCTTCCTCGCCTGGGAGCTGAAGGGCAAGTACCCGGCGATCCTCGACGAGCCGGTCGCGCGCGACCTCTTCGCCGAGGCGAACGCGCTGCTGGACCAGATCATCGCCGACGGCAGCTTCACCGCCCGGGGCGCGTACGGCTTCTGGCCGGCCCGGTCCGAGGGCGACGACATCGTGGTCCGGTCCGAGGCCGAGGGCGAGGTCCGGTTCCCGATGCTGCGCCAGCAGACCGAGAAGCCGGCGGGCCGGGCCAACCGCTGCCTGGCCGACTACATCGCGCCCGAGGGCGACCACCTCGGCGCGTTCGCGGTGTCGATCCACGGCGCCGAGCGGCTGGCGAAGCGGTACGAGGACGAGAAGGACGACTACCGTTCGATCATGGTCAAGGCGCTGGCCGACCGGCTGGCCGAGGCGTTCGCCGAGTACCTGCACCTGCAGGCGCGCCGGGAGTGGTTCGAGCCGGACGCGCAGCCGGTGCTGGCGGACCTGCACGCGGAGAAGTTCCGCGGCATCCGGCCGGCGATGGGCTACCCGGCCAGCCCCGACCACGCGCTGAAGCGGCCGCTGTTCGACCTGCTGGAGGCCAAGCAGCTCGACATGGGGCTGACTGAGTCGTTTGCGATGACGCCGGCTGCCGCGGTGAGCGGGCTGATCTTCGCCAACCCCGAGTCGCGGTACTTCACCGTCGGCCGGATTGGCCGGGACCAGGCCGCCGACTACGCGGTCCGGCGGGGCATCGAGCTGGCCGAGGTCGAGCGCTGGCTGCGGCCGAACCTGGGCTACGAGCCCTCCTGACCGCGTGATCCGCTACGTCACCGGCACCGAGGGCATCGACTGGGCGGCACTCAAGGCCGCCCTGGCCGCGGACGAGTTCGACAACGGCCGGACGCCCGAGCAGTACCGGATCTCGCACGAGAACTCGTACGGGGTGATCTTCGCCTTCGACGGGGATCGCCTCGTCGGCAATGGCCGGGTGCTCAGTGACGGCGTCTGCAACGCCTACCTGGTGGACATCTGGACGGCGAGCAGCCATCGCAGGCAGGGCATCGGGTCAGAACTGGTGCGACGGCTGACCGAGGGCCTGGCCGGGCAGCACGTCGGGCTGTTCACCGACGACCTGCAGCCGTTCTACGCCAGCCTGGGCTTCCGGGTGCGTCCCGACTTCATGGACCTGGTCGTCGGCACCTGGCTCGACAACGACGGGCATCCGTAGCGCGGTAGCCGGCTACAGCGCAGTCAAGCGGGCCAGACGTTCCGGCGGTACTGGGTCAGGTGCCTGGACCGAATATCCCAGCTCTGTCAGCACTCGTGCGGCCGTCTCAGGACTGTCTCGGACCGCCGCACCGAGTTGGCTTCTACGCCAGGTTGCCCGGCCAGCTCCACGAGCCGACAGGGCACCCTCTGGCGCATCTATGCCCAACTCGTCGATAAGCATCTGGAGAATATCCTCGACGCATGGTCGGAAACGCGAACCGCCAAGGGGCAGGTGGAGATCAGCAAGTGCAGGTACCCGGACTCCGTCTTCTGCTGACGTAGACCGGCGTTTCGCGCGAGTGCTGCTGTCGCCAGCCTTTGCCATCACATAGCTCAGGGCGTCGCGGTGCGCGTGTACCTGCAGGTGAGCCCCTGCCTGATGCGAATGTGGAGAGCGGAGGTATTCGTACCGAAGCAGCGGCTCACTCGAGCCTTCTGCTAGGACATGGATATCCGACTTCTCGACTGCCAGGTAGGCCTGACGGTGGTCGTACGTGCATTCGAAAGATACTCGAAGTCGAAGAAGAGGACGATCAGCCACAGAAAGCCTGATCCCCTCGGCCGGATCCTGGCGGATGAATAATCTCGTGGCGTGACCGCCTCGTCCCGCCGATACCCTGAAGGCAGGCGACTGGGGTACCAACGCGCGGACCGTACCAGTCAGTTCAGCGGCACAGGCTGTTGCTTGCTCCTTAAGTCCCTCGTCATTGCTGGTCAAATTCAGGCACCAAGCAGGAATTCGAGTCCATCGATTTCTGCCAGAATCCCTGACTCGCGGGGGGTAAGCGTGTAATTGGCGGCACGAGTCCTGAGCTCATCTTCGGACATGGAGGTCTCCGCGAGGAGTCGCTTCCGACGCTGAACGATTTCGTCTCGGGTGAGAACTTCCAGTTCAGGCATATGCTGCGCTCCTATTCTCCTGTGGAACCCGCTGACGCGAGCGAGTATGCAGGACGCCACCGACAATACTTGTCCGTCACTGCTGGCGTGGCTCCCTTGGCCGACGTGCAGCGCTCGTCCTACGCGGCGGCGAGCGCGAACGGCAACATTCGCACCGGCTCGGACATGGAAGGCTGGGTGGGCGACGACAACCTGCCGGACAAGGGAAGCTACGTCTACTGCGGCTTCTGAGCTCGGCGCGGGACAGGTTCGATTGCGGCGAGCTTGCCCCCGCCGTAACGAACTCTCCGCCATCGGCCGGCCTCGGCGCGTCAGCCGTCGCCGCGCATCAGCCGCGCTATCCCGGCAGCTGCTTCGGACCGCGACGCCAGCGCCTCGGCCACCGACTGCTGATCGGCGGTCGGCCGGTTCTGGCTGAGCTTGGCCTTCGCCTCGATCCGGGTGATCACCAGCTCGAGGCCGACGATGGCGCGCAATTGCCCTTCCAGATAAGGCAACGGCGCATCGGAAGGCTGCCACGACGAGCCGACGGAGTCCTCGTGCACGGCGGTCAGCCGGGTCACCAGCTCGCGCACCCAGTCGACCGAGTCGTGCGCGACCAACCGGCCGTGGACGTGCGCGGTCAGGTAGTTCCAGGTCGGCACCACCCGGCCGTGCTCGGGCTTGGACCGCAGCCAGGCCGGCGAGACGTAGGCCTGCGGGCCGCGGACGATCGCCAGCGAGTCGGCCCCGTCGGCCTGCCAGTGCGGGTTGTTCCGGGCCACGTGGCCGACCAGCGATCCGGTCTCGGGAACGTGCAGCATCGGCAGCGGGGTGGCGATCAGCCCGTCCGGGCCGGCCGTGACCAGCTCCACCAACCCGGGTGCGGCCAGCAGCGCGCCGAGCTGCTCCGCCGAGGCCTCGAAGTGGCCGGGCACGTACATGGCCACCATCGTGCCAGCCGTGGCAGGCGGTTACGTACCCTGAAGGCCATGGCATGGAACTCCACCCGCAAGGCCGAACTCAGCGAGAAGATCGCCGCCGGTGAGCGCCTGGACCGGCAGGACGGCGAGGACCTCTACGAGTGCGACGACCTGGCCTGGCTCGGCGCGCAGGCGCACGCGGTGCGCACCCGCAAGAACGGTGACGTGACCTTCTTCAACGTCAACCGGCACCTGAACCTCACCAACGTCTGCCGGGCCTCCTGCGCGTACTGCTCGTTCGAGCGCAAGCCCGGGGCCAAGGACGCCTACACCATGCGGGTGGAGGAGGCGGTGGAGCTGGCCACCGCGATGAAGGGCGACGGGCTCACCGAGCTGCACATCGTCAACGGCCTGCACCCGACGCTGCCGTGGAAGTACTACCCGCGGGTGCTCCGCGAGCTCAAGGCGGTGCTGCCGGACGTCGCGCTCAAGGCGTTCACCGCGACCGAGGTGCACTACTTCGAGGAGATCTCCGGCCTGTCGGCGTCCGAGATCCTGGACGAGCTGATCGACGCCGGGCTGGAGTCGCTGACCGGCGGCGGCGCCGAGATCTTCGACTGGGAGGTGCGCAAGCAGGTCGTCGATCACGACACGCACTGGGAGGATTGGTCCCGGATCCACCGGCTGGCCCACCAGAAGGGCCTCAAGACCCCGGCCACCATGCTCTACGGCCACATCGAGGAGCCCCGGCACCGGGTCGACCACGTGCTCCGGCTGCGCGAGCTGCAGGACGAGACCGGCGGTTTTCAGGTGTTCATCCCGCTGCGCTTCCACAACGACAACAACCGGCTCTCGCACCTGAAGATGGCCGCTCCGGCCGACGTGCTCAAGACCTTCGCGGTGTCCCGGCTGATGCTCGACAACTTCGGCCACGTCAAGGTCTTCTGGGTGATGCACGGCCTGTCGACGTCCCAGCTGGCGCTGAACTACGGCGCCGACGACATGGACGGCTCGGTGGTCGAGTACAAGATCACCCACGACGCCGACGGCTTCGGCACGCCGGACAAGCTCACCCGGGACGACCTGCTGACCCTGATCCGGGACGCCGGCTTCCAGCCGAAGGAGCGCAACACCCGCTACGAGGTCATCCGCGAATACGACGGCCCGGTGTCGCTGGCCGAGCGCCGTGCCGAGCCGCAGGCGGTCTGGGCGTAGCTGTCGTGACCGTCCCGAGCCCCGACCAGCCCCGGCCACCGACCGCGGGGCAGACCCTGCGCGCGATGTGGCTCTATACGCTGCTGCGGTTCGGCATCTTCTTCGTGCTCTGGGGGCTGCTGTGGCTGGCGCGGGTGCCGGGCCTGCTCGCGGCGCTGATCGCCCTGCTGCTCTCGGTGCCGCTGTCGTTCGTGCTGCTGCGCAGGCAGCGGGCCCGGATGGCGGCCAACCTGGAGCAGCGGATCACCGCCCGGCAGGCCAAGACGCACGACCTGGACGCCCGACTGTCCGGCGAGGACGGGCCCGACCGCTGACCGGGCGCCGGTGACAATCCACACTGGCGCCGGCCGACCGGGGCCGACGACGATGAGGCCATGACCGAATCCAGCGCGACCCGCGTCGGCGACACCGAGCGCAACGCCGCCCAGCAGGCGCTGCAGGAGCACCTGGCCGCGGGCCGGCTCGACCTGGACGAGTTCGGCGACCGGTCGGCTCGGGCAGCCCGGGCCCGCACCGCGGCCGAGTTGGCGGAGCTGTTCCAGGACCTGCCGCAGCCGCACGGCGCGCCGGCCGCGCCGCCGCCCCGGCTGCGCCGCCGGGCCGGCGAGCCGATGCTCGGCCGGGCCGGTGAGACCGCGGCCGGGCTGGCGCCGTTCGTCGCCATCGGGCTGTTCTTCCTGGTGCACAGCTGGCTGGTGTTCCTGCTCGTGCCGATCGTCGGGGTGCTGGTCTACGGCGACCGGGGGCACCGGCCCCGCCGGCGCTGAGCCGCCCGGCCTCGACACCTCATCGCCACGGAGACCGCTGGCGACCGAGACCCAGAGACCCACAGACCCAGAGACCCAGACCAAGGGCGACGCCTACACCGCGAGGATCCGCTGCCGCAGGTCGCCGACCGCCCGGGCGCTGCCGGCCAGGTGCCAGCGGTGGCCTCGGTGGCCGAACACCTCGACCCGGCCACCGGCGGCGGTGACCAGCGCTGCGCCCGGCAGCCAGTCCCAGTCCAGGGTGTCGCGATGCAGGTACGCGCCCAGCCGCCCGCCGGCCACGGCGGCCAGTTCGACCGAGCCCGAACCCAGCATCCGGACCGTCGCCGCGCCGGTCATCGCGGCCAGCGTGGGTTCCCGGACGTCGGGGTCGCCGAGCGCGGCGGGATGCAGGTAGCTCGAGAGCGAGACCTCGGCCAGCGGCCGGTCCGCCAGCGGGGGCAGCGGCTGGCCGTTGCGGGTGGCGGGCGCGGTGCGGCTGCCGGCCCAGAGCTCGTTGGCGGCCGGGTGGTAGACGGCGCCGAGCAGCGGTGCCCAGCCGGACTCGGTGCGTTCGGCCAGCGCCAGCGCCGAGCACCAGAACGGCAGCCCGGCCAGGAAGTTGTAGGTGCCGTCGACCGGGTCGATGAACCAGGTCCGGTCACCCGGTACCGCCGCGCCCTCCTCGCCGACGATGCCGTCCGCCGGCCGGGCCGCCCGCAGCCGGCCGGCCACCAGCTCCTCGGCTGCGTGGTCGGCGGCCGAGACCACGTCCGAGACCGAGCTCTTGTGGTGGGTCCGCAGGCCGCCGGCCAGCATCTCGGCGGCCAGGTCGCCGGCGCCGCGGACCAGTTCGACCGCCAGGGCCAAGTCGGCGGCCAGCGGGTCCTCGGCGGCCGGCCGGCCGTTCGGGGACGGGGGGGCCGGGGGTGCGTACTGCTCGTCGGTCACGTCCGCCGAGCCTAGCCCGGGGTCCCGAGGCGCTCCCGGGCGCGCCGCGGGCCCGCGCGTAATCTCGGCTCGTGACCAGCAGCGCGCTTGCCCGACCCCGGGTCGGGCACATCCAGTTCCTGAACTGCCTGCCGATCTACTGGGGCCTCGTACGTTCGGGCGCGTTGCTGGACCTGGAGCTGACCAAGGACACGCCCGACAACCTCAACCGGCTGCTGGTGGAAGGTGCCCTCGACATCGGGCCGATCTCGCTGGTCGAGTACCTCAGGCACGCCGACGAGCTGCTGCTGCTGCCCGACATCGCGGTCGGCTCGGACGGGCCGGTGCTGTCGGTGGAGCTGGTGTCGCAGCGGCCGCTGGCCGAGCTGGACGGCCGCCCGGTCGCGCTGGGCTCGACCTCGCGCACCTCGGTGCTGCTCGCCGAGCTGTGGCTGCGACAGGTGCACGGCGTGCAGCCGCGCTACTTCAGCTGCCCGCCCGACCTGACCGCGATGATGCTGGAGGCCGACGCCGCGGTAGTCATCGGCGACGTCGCGCTGCGGGCCACCTACGAGGGCGCCAGCCGCGGCCTGCAGGTGCACGACCTGGGGCAGGCGTGGCGCAGCTGGACCGGGCTGCCGATGGTCTTCGCGGTGTGGGCCGTGCGCCGGGACTTCGCCGAGGCGAACCCGGGCCTGGTCAAGGACGTGCACACCGGGTTCATCACCAGCCGGGACTCCGCGCTGGCCCATGTGGACGAGGTGGCCGAGCAGGCCTGCCGGTGGGAGGTCTTCGACGCACCGACCCTGGCGCACTACTTCCGGACGCTGGACTTCTCGCTCGGCGAGCGTCAAGTGGCCGGGCTGGTGGAGTTCTCCCGCCGGGCCGCGGCAATCGGCGCGGTGCCCCGTCCGGTGACGCCGGCCTTCGCCGCGGTGTGACGAGCCGGCACGTCCGGCGTGATAGGGCGAAGCCGGGGCCCGAGATCCGGAAGGGGGGAGCCGGATCTCGGGCCCCGACGCTGATCGACTCCTACGGGACGGAGTCGGCCAGCCCGACATGCTGCCGGTCAGTGGCCCGGCGTGGTCAGTCCCAGCCGAAGACGCCGTCGGTCGTCGCGCCGGCCGGCTGCTGGGCGGCGATGCCGGCGTGCGCGTGCGGGGTGCTTGCGTGCTCCATCGAGAGGGCTGCGCCGGCTGCGAACAGGCCGATGCAGGCGAGGGCCGCGAGCCGGATGCCGGTGCCGCGGAGGATGCCGTTGAGCACGAAAAACTCCCTGGTGAATAGAAGTGAAATGCCGGACAGCGCACATCACACCTGGTGAGAGGGCTCTCGCGGGAGGAGCTAGTTCGGCAGCAACCGGACAACGTCATAGCAGGAAGGTGACGGCGATTACGCCTAGTAACACAACCAGTTACGAACAGCCGCCGACCTGCCGCTCACAACCAGCCGCGCCGTGCCGCCTCGACCCCGGCCTCGAATCGGCTGTTGGCCCCGAGTTCCTGCATCAGCCGCGAGATCGTCCGACGCAGGTGTCGGACGGAGACCCCCACCTCGCGGGCCGAGGTCTCGTCGGTGCAGCCGGAGGCGAGCAGTTCGAGTATCCGCCGGTCCTGGTCGCTGATCTCGATCGCGGGTGTCTGCTGGCTGTCCTCGGTCAGCCAGGGTAGCTCGTCGGCGTCCTGCCAGGCGCGGTTGAACAGGTCGACGAAGCCGGAGAGCAGTCCCGGGTGCTTGACGATCAACGCGCCGCGCCGGCTGTTGGCCGGATCCACCGGCACCACGGCCACCTTGCTGTCCATGATCACCATGCGATCGACCCGCTGGCTGGTCACCCGGACCTTCGCGCCACCCATCACCAGCTCGCGCAGGTAGGCGCGGTTCACCTCGTCGTCGAGCACCGATGCCTCGTGGATCACCCGCATCTCGACCCCGCGCCGGATGCCCCGCTGGTCGAGCGGCCGGCTCGCCTCCAGCGACTCCTTGCTCTGCGGGCCGCCCGGCTGGATCGAGAACACGCTGGTACGGGTGAAGAACGACAGCTCCTCCAGCCGGTCGCGGATCGCGTCCAGGTCCTCCAGCCGCTCGACGCTGTGGTCGTCCGGTTCCTGTGGGGTCGGTTGGCGGTAGAGCAGGTCGAGCTCGTCGATCACGAACCGGCTGGCCGACGCGCGCCGGTAGAGCCGCAGCAGTTCCTCCTCGCGACGCTCGATCAGCTGTCCGATCGCCGCGGCCGGCTGAGGCAGCACGAAACCTGCGCCGGTCCGGTCTCGCTTGAGCACGCCGAGCTCGATCAGGCGGTCGCAGCAGCGATGCACCTGGTTCGGTTCGAGCCGGTGTTCGCGGGCGAGTTGCTCGATCAGGTAACCGGGATTGCGCAGCAACGAACGGTAAACCAGCTCGTCCTGCGGCGTGAAGCCCAGATCGGATAGGGCCATCACCGGGTCCTTGGCTGTTTGCTGACCAACCGTGGCAGTGACCTGCCATCGTGGATGCTGTCGCCCGCACCGTGCCACGAGCAGGATTGGCGCCAGCAACTCCTGCCGAGAGGAAACCACGTGGCGGCATCGATCGTTCGCTTCCGCCGGGTCGATCCGGCGGCAAACCCCGCCGCCCTGGTCGCCGCCTGGTTGATCGACGCGCTGGCCGCGGACAGCGGGGTGCGACTGCAGTCATCGGACGCCGAATGCATCATGTTGGACGTGTCGCCGGCGCCCCGGCAGGCATCGGTGCGCGAGCTGGTGGGCACGGCGCTGGCCGAGCCACGCTTTGCGGGATGGCAGGTCGTGTTCGAGTAACGGGTACCGCCCACGCACTCGACCACCAATGCCGACACCCGTTTCTGTCGCGTTGGAGCAATTACCCGACAGCTGATCGCGGGGCAATAGTAAACGCCGCCGGGCTGCCGTGATATGGAGTCCGAGAAAATCCTGGACGTTCGTGCCGGGGCCGGCCGCAGTCAGCCGGCGCGACGCAGCCGGGACGCCAGCAGGTGGTGGTAGCCGCGGACGGCGATCGGCCGCAGCCGTCTGATGGACCACCGCTCGTCACCGGCCAGCGCCTCGGCCAGCTGCTGGTCGATCAGGACGGTGCCGGGCCGGGCCAGCCCGGTCAGCCGGCTCGCGATGTTGACGACCGGGCCGTAGACGTCGCCGTAGCGCGCGGGCACCGGGCCCAGCGCGAGGCCGATCCGCAGCGCGGGCAGCCCCTCGGCCGGCTGGGCGCCCCCCGACTGCTCGGGCAACGACTCGGACCGCTCGTGCAGTCGCAGCGCGAGCTCGGCGGCGGCGGCCGGATCGGGCACTGTGAAGAGCACCTCGTCGCCGATCGTCTTGATCACCTGGCCGTGGTGCTCGGCGACCAGGTCGAAGGCGAGGGTCTCGAACTCCTCCAGCACCCCGGCCAACTCGTCGACGTCGAGTTCGCGGGACAGGCCGGTGTAGCCGGCCAGGTCGGCGAAGCCCGCCACCACGACGTCGCCCGGCCCGCCCGCGGTGCCGAGCAGCCGCTGCGCGGAGTCGGCCAGCTGCCGGCGCCAGACGTGCAGCTGCACCTGCTCGAGCACCGGTTGGATCCGGGCGACGAAGTCGGCCAGCTCGGCGGGGCCGGCCAGCATCCCCGGGTTGCGGGTCAGCAGCTCCAGCAGCTGCCGGGCCTGCCACTCGGCCAGCCGGGACATGGTCTGCCCCACCACCCGGGTCACGGTGCGCAGCGCGCCGCGGTCGATCAGGCCGGCCTCGACCAGCCCGAACGCGTCGGCCAGCGCGGTGACGTCACTGTCGGTGAAGGCGACCTGCTCCTCGGCGACGCTGGCGAAGCCGAGCGCGTTCCACAGCCGGTCGGCCTCCGCCACGGGGACGCCGGCCTGGTCGGCGGCCTGCCGGCGGGTGTGCCGGGGTGGCCCGCCGAGCAGCAGCTCCTGCAGCGCGCCGAGGACCGCCGCCGGTTCGGGGGCGTCCTCCGTCGGATCGGCCACGGTCAGGTCGTGTGCACGATCAGGACGTCCACCAGCGACCGGCGGGCGACGTCGGCGGGCACCGAGCCCAGGATCCGACCGCCCAGCCGGTTCAGGCCGCGGTTGCCGACCACGATCAGGTCGACCTGCCGGTCGGCGGCCACCTTGTGCAGGATCTCGACCGGATCGCCTTGCAGAGCAAGGGTTTCCACGTCCTGGTGGCCGGCCTTGGCGGCGCGGTCGCGGGCCCGGCTGACGTTGTCCTCGGCCGGCGCGGAGCCCATCAGCTGGTAGGAGTCGGCACCGAGGATGTCGCGTTCCCGGTCCAGCGAGCGCTCGTCGGCGGGCTGGTAGGCGGAGACGATCAGCAGCCGGGCGCCGGCATCCCGGGCCAGCGCGGCCGCCCGGTCGACCGCGAGGAACGACGTGTCCGAGCCGTCGGTGCCGACCAGCACCGTCTGGTAGCTGCCAGCCATCGTCGTGCGTGCTCCGTCCCTGTCCGCCTGCGTCCTGCCCGGGTCAACGAGCCGTCCGCGGAATTGTGACGAGCAGCTTGCCAGAATGAGCTGTGACCGACCTCGCTGCTCGGCTGCTCGCAGCCTACGACCACCAGGTGCGCACCGCGATCGCCCGGCGGCTGCCGGCCGGCCGGACGATGGACCGGGACGGGCCGCTGGTGCGGGTCTCCGGCGGCTTCCGCGGTTTCGTCGGCTACCGGTCGCTGGCCGGGCTGACCGGCGCCGAGGTCGAGGCGCTGATCGCACGCGCGGTCGCGCACTTCGGCGCGCGGGGCGAGGCGTTCGAGTGGAAGTGGCATGCCCACGACGAGCCAGCCGACCTGCCCGACCGGCTGGCCGCGCACGGCTTCGTGCCGGAGGAGCTGGAGACGGTGCTGATCGGGCGGGCCGAGCGGCTGACCGACGGCTCGCCGGTGCCGGGCGTCGAGATCAGGGAGCTGACCGAGCCGGCCGACTTCCACCGGATCGGCCGGCTGCAGAGCGAGGTCTGGGGCGCCGACTGGAGCTGGCTCGCCGAGGACCTGCTCGCCCGGCGGGCGGTGGAGGGTGACGCGCTGCCGGTCTTCGGCGCCCTCGCCGGTGCCGAACTGGTCTCGGCCGGCTGGCTGAACCTCACTCCGGGCACCGAGTTCGGCGGACTCTGGGGCGGCTCGACGCTGGCCGGCTGGCGCGGCCGCGGCATCTACCGGGCCCTGGTCGCGGTCCGGGCCCGGCGCGCGGTCGAGCGCGGCTACCGGTACCTGCAGGTGGACGCCTCGCCGGACAGCGAGCCGATCCTGCGCCGGCTGGGCCTGGTCGCGGTCACCACCACCCGGCCGTACGTCCGGCAGCCGGACCCGGCGGACTAATCTGGGCGGGTGACCTCAGCGGCGAACAGCACCGAACTCAGCACCCTGCTCGCGCGGGCCGCCGACGGCGGCCGGATCTCGGCCGAGGAGGCGCTGCTGCTCTACACCGACGCGCCGCTGCACGCCCTCGGCGAGGCTGCCGACACGGTCCGTCGGCGGCGCTTCGGCGACACCGCCGACATCGCGACCTACATCATCGACCGCAACATCAACTACACCAACGTCTGCCTGACCGCCTGCAAGTTCTGCGCGTTCTACCGGGCCCCCAAGCACGAGGAGGGCTGGACGCACACCGACGCCGAGATCCTGCGCCGGTGCGGTGAGGCCGTCGAGCTGGGCGCCACCCAGATCATGCTGCAGGGCGGGCACTCCCCGGAGCTGGGCATCGAGTGGTACGAGCGCATCTTCGCCGCCATCAAGCGCGACCACCCGACGCTCACCCTGCACTCGCTGGGCGCGTCCGAGGTCGTGCACATCGGCCGGGTCTCGGGACTGGACCACGCGGAGGTCGTCCGGCGGCTGCACGCGGCCGGGCTGGACTCCTTCGCCGGAGCCGGCGCCGAGATCCTGGTCACGCGCCCGCGCACCGCCATCGCGCCGCTGAAGGAGGACGGCGAGACCTGGCTGTCGGTGATGGAGACCGCGCACCGGCTGGGCGTCGAGTCCACCGCGACGTTCATGATGGGCACCGGCGAGACGAACGCCGAGCGGATCGAGCACCTGCGGATGATCCGGGACGTGCAGGACCGCACCGGTGGCTTCCGCTCGTTCATCCCGTGGACGTACCAGCCGGAGAACAACCACCTCAAGGGCCGCACCCAGGCCACGTCGCTGGAGTACCTGCGGATGATCGCGGTCAGCCGGCTCTTCTTCGACAACGTCGTGCACCTGCAGGGCTCCTGGCTCACCACCGGCAAGGACATCGGCCAGCTGACCCTGCACTTCGGCGCCGACGACCTCGGTTCGGTGATGCTGGAGGAGAACGTGGTCTCCTCGGCCGGCGCCCGGCACCGGTCCAACCGCACCGAGCTGATCGAGCTGATCCGGTCCGCCGGCCGGGTCCCGGCCCAGCGCGACACCCTCTACCGGCACCTCGCGGTGCACCGCGACCCGGCGGAGGACCCGCGCGACGACCGGGTGCACTCGCACCTCTCGTCCACCGCGCTGACCCTGCAACCGGTGACCGCGACTCCGGCCTGAGCGAACGCCTGGTCACTTGCTGACCTGGCCGTGTCCGGTTTCTGCCCGGCTGGCGGCTGGTCGCGCCTCGCCGGGCGTTGTCAGATGGTTGCATGCGGACTGACACCCTCGGCGAGCACCCGTCCGGCACCGTCCGGTTCGGCGTCCTCGGACCGCTCACGGTGCACGTGGACGGGCACCCGCTGCCGCTCGGCCCGCTCAAGCAGCAACAGGTGCTGGCGATGCTGCTCTGCCAGGCCAACTCGGTCACCTCCGTCGACCAGCTGACCGACACCCTCTGGGGCGACGAGCCGCCGCGCACCGCCCGCAAGAACCTGCAGGTCTACATCGCCTGCCTGCGCAAGCTGCTGCGCGGCGAGGCCGGCACCGACCGGCTGGTCCACCGCACCGGCGGCTACCTGCTGCGGGCCACCGCCGAGGAACTCGACCTGCTGCAGTTCCAGGCCGAGGTGGCTCGGGCCCGGGAGCTGGCCGACCCGGCGGCCCGGTCGGCCGGCCTGGCCGAGGCGCTGCAGCTCTGGCGCGGCCGGATGCTGGACGGCCTGACCTCTGCGGCGCCGCTGGCCGTGCAGGCCGACCGCGGGGCGCTGCGCTACCTCTCCGCCTTCGAGGACTGGGCCGACGGCGAGCTCGCGCTCGGCCACGGGGCCGCGGTGGTCGAGCGGCTGTGCGAGCTGGCTGGCCGGTTCCCGTTCCGCGAACGGCTGCGCCAGCTGCAGATGACCGCGCTGTACCGGGTCGGCCGGCAGGCCGAGGCACTGAGCGTCTTCGACGAGCTCCGGCTGGCGCTGGCCCGCGAGCTGGGCCTGCAGCCGAGCCCGGCCACCGAACGGCTCTACCGGTCGATGCTCAGCGGCGAGCCGGCGCAGCGGCCGGCCGCTCGCCCGGCACCCCGGCCGGACCGGCCGCGGGTCGTGCTGCCGCCGGACCTGGAGGACTTCACCGGCCGGGCCGCGGCGGTGGCCGAGCTGGACCGCTGGCAGGCCGGCGGCCACTGCCGGCTGGCGCTGGTCTCGGGACCGGTCGGCATCGGCAAGACCTCGCTGGCGGTGCGCGCCGCGTACCGGGCCGAGCCGCACTTCCCGGACGGCCGGATCTTCCTCGGGCTGCGCAACGAGCTGGGCCACGCCCGCAGCCGGCGCTCGGTGCTCACCGAGCTGCTCCGGGTGGCCGGTGAGTCCGGGCTGGAGGGCTGCGACACCGAGGAGCTGGCCGGCCGGTGGCAGAGCTGGCTGATGGACCGCCGGGTGCTGCTGGTGCTCGACGACGCCTGCGACAGCGCGGTGCTGCACGGCGTGCTGCCGCTGTCCGGCACCAGCGCGGTGCTGGCCACCACCCGGCGCCGGCTGGCCGGGCTGGAGTACGCCACCCAGATCGAGCTGTCGGCGATGGCGCCGGCTGAGGCGGTGTGCCTGCTGGGCCGGGTCATCGGTGACGACCGGATCGAGAGCGACCCCGCGGCGGCGGCCCGGATCGTCCAGGCGATCGGCCTCTCGCCGCTGGCGGTCCGGACGGCCGGTTCGAAGCTGCGGGTGCTGCGGCACGTCTCGCTGGTGGAGTTCGCCGGCCGCCTGCAGCATCCCGACCAGCTGCTCGACGAGCTGTGCATGGCCGACAGCGGCCTGCGCAGCCGGCTCGCGGCGGGGCTGAGCGACCTGCCCGAGCGGGAGCGCGACGCCCTGCAGCGGCTCGGGTCCAGCTGCACCGCCCGGTTCACGCTGGAGGAGGCGGTGCCGGTGGTGGCGGAGATGCCCGGCCGGGTCCGGCGGCTGATCGAGTCACTGATCGAGGCCAACGCGGTGACGGTGCCGGTCAGCGAGGTGTCGGCGGCCGCGGTGTACGAGCTGCCCCGGTTGCTGCGCTGCTACGTCCGGGAGCTCGCCGCGGGCTGACCCGGACCCAGGGCGGACCGGCCGCCCCGCACGCCGCGGTCCGGCTGCAGACGTTCGAACCGTTCGCAGCCGGACCGCATCCACCGCCGGCCGGAGCAGCCCGGCCGCCCGACCCGAGCCCGTACCGACCAGCACGGCTGCCCAGCAGCCCACCGAAGCCGCATCGCGCGGCCCGAACCATGCGTGTGGAGCCGCGTAGAACTGGTTCGGGCCGCGCGATGCCTGTGCCGATGCGGGTCAGCCCTCGGCCTTCGAGCGGACGCTGCGGCCGCCGGCGACCGGGTACTGCAGCGCCTGCACCTCGCAGAACGACGCCAGCCCGTCCAGCCCGCACTCGCGCCCGATACCGGAGTTCTTGAACCCGCCGAACGGCGCCGCCGGGTTGAACGGGCCGCCGTTGATCTCCAGCTGCCCGGTGCGGACCCGCCGGGCCACCGCGCCGGCCCGCTCGTCGCTGCCCGACCAGACCGCGCCGTGCAGCCCGTAGCGGGTGGAGTTGGCGATCCGGACCGCGTCGTCGTCCCCGTCGTGCGGCATCAGCGACACCACCGGGCCGAAGATCTCCTCCTGGGCAAGCGCCATGGTCTCGGTCACGTCGGTGAACACGGTCGGCGGGAAGAACTGGCCCTCCGCCGCCGGCCGGTCGCCGATCAGCCGGCGGGCGCCCTGCTGCTCGCCGAGCTCGACCGCCCGGGTCACCCGGGCCTTGGCCTCGGACGTGATCAGCGGGCCCAGGTCGGTGCCGCCGTCGGCCGGATCGCCGACCACGTAACCGGCGACGATGGAGCTGACCAGCTCCTCGGCCGCGGGCAGCAGCCGGCGCGGCACCACCAGCCGGCTCCACTGCAGGCAGGCCTGGCCGCTGTTGAACATGGCCTGGTCGATCGAG
The DNA here is from genome assembly GCA_035507775.1 of Jatrophihabitans sp. GTDB lineage: Bacteria > Actinomycetota > Actinomycetes > Mycobacteriales > Jatrophihabitantaceae > Jatrophihabitans_A. The sequence continues at coordinate 10,348 of DATJNU010000076.1, read as the reverse complement.
GCGGCGACCGCCTGTTCGAGGTCGGCGTCGTCGAGCACCAGCGAGGCACTCTTGCCGCCGAGTTCCAGGTGCACCCGGCTGAGGTTCGCGGCGGCGGCCGCGGCCACCAGCTTGCCCGCCCGCACCGACCCGGTGAAGGAGATCAGGTCGGCGGTGGGCGAGGCGGCCAGGGCCGAGCCGACCCCGGCCCCGTCGCCGAAGACGATGTTGAGCACGCCGGCCGGCAGCTCGCTCCGCTGGGCCAGCCGGGCCAGCCGCACCGCGTGCAGCGGGGTCAGCTCGCTCGGCTTGAGCACCACCGTGCAGCCGACCAGCAGCGCCGGCACGATCTTCTGCAGGGCCAGCAGCATCGGCACGTTCCAGGGCGTGATGGCGGCGACCACGCCGGCCGGCACGTACCGGACCACCGAGTTGCCGCGCTGCTCCTCCAGCTCCATCGCCGCGAACGCCGCGACCGCGGAGCGGGCGATGTCGAGGGCCAGGCCGACCTGCACGTTCCGGCTGGCCCGGGCCGGCGTGCCGACCTCGCGCGAGATCAGCGCGCCCAGGAAGTCCGCGTCGGCCTCGATCAGCCGCAGCCAGCTCTGCACCGCGCGGACCCGGTCGGCCCGCGGCGCCGAGCTCCAGCCGGGCAGCGCGGCCGCGGCGGCGGCGAGGCCGGCCTCGGCGTCCGCGGCGGTGCCGCGTGGTATCGCGCCGAGGACGGACCCGTCCGCGGGGTTGATCACCTCGTCCGTCTCGCGGCCGGCCGAGGCGGTCCAGCCGCCACCGATCCAGTGCTCGGCCAGGTCGAACCCGGTCTCCGTCGAGATGTCAGTAGTCGGTGCCGAGATGCCGGCCATGGTGTCTCCTCTTCCGCCGCAGCGATTCCCCGGCCAGGGCAAGGCCGCCCAGCACGGTCCATCCGATGAGCGTCAGGCAGGCCTGCCACAGGCCGCTGCCGCCGAAGTACTCCGTCGCCCGCATGCCCTGCACCGCGACCGACGGCGGCACCACGTCGCGCAGGTCCTGGAACAGCTGGGGGACGAAGTAGGTCAGCCCGGCCGGGCCGCCGGTGGCCGGGATGCCCAGCCCCAGGAAGACGATCCCGGCCAGCGCCACCCACTGCACCGCCCAGGCCGCGAGCCCGGCGCAGGTCGCGGCCACCGCCAGCGCGTAGCAGCCGACCACCGTGGCGTACTGCCAGGACGGGCCGGTCAGCGCGCCGAGCCAGCGGCCGACGATCAGCCAGTTGACCACCGCGGCCAGTGCCGCGTAGCCGACCAGGGTCGCCAGCCGGACCCGCGTGCTCGCCGTCTTGCTGATCCCGAGCAGGGTGCCGACGATGATGCTCGGCACCAGCAGGCTGAGCGAGACGAAGAAGGCGAGGATGCCGTTCGGGTCGCCACGGCCGTACGGCGCCAGCAGCCGGACCTCGGCCCCGGGCGCGGCACGGGTGAGGGTGGTCTGGGCGAACTGGGTAGCGGCCTTGCCCTGGGCGAGCCCGATCAGCACGGCCGGTTGCGGGCCGGCCGCGATGCCGCCAACCACGGTGCCGTGCTCGACGGCCCTGGTCAGCGCGGCCGCGTCGGGGTACCTGGTGACCCGCAGTGCCGGGCCGCTGCGCAGCGGGCTGTCGCCGGTGACCCCGACGGGCACGTGCCGGGGCGGTGAGCTGTGGAACGCCCCGACGTAGCAGGCGCTGAAGGTCGCCACGAAGAAGAGGGCGAGCAGCACCACCCGCACGGCGAGCAGCGGCAGCCCGGCGATGGTGCGTGGCGGTGCGACAGGGGCCTCGTGCTGGCCGGTCGTCTCCGCGAGCGTGCTGGTCCGGTCAGTCATGGGCGATCAGCCACTCCACGATCTCGCGGGCCCGCAGCGACCCCGCGTCGGCCGAGATGTTGATCTCCGGGGGGTGGTCCGGGTGGCGGCGCAGCACCGTCTCGATGGCCTCCACCGCGGCCACGTCCTGCATCAGCACCACCGGCGCGCCGTCCTGCCACAGCTGGTCGACCTCGGCGCTGTCGCGCCGGTAGTCCCGGGCGATCAGCCAGAAGTAGTGGGCCGAGGTCTCGGTCTCCGGGGTCACGCAGTGCACCGCGCGGTGCCGGCACCGGCCGATCCCGTCCGGTTCCAGCGCCTCGGCCTCGACGTGGCTGATGTGGTAGCCCGGCGCCACGAACTCGGCCACCGACCCGCGCCGGATCCGGCCGCCGATCCCCATCACCTCGGTGAAGAACGGTGGGCAGTCGACCTCGGGCATCGGGCGGAACACCTTCACCACCCGGCCGTCCACCTCGACGCTGATCGGCGCCTTGGCCACCTCCCGGGTGCCGATGGAGCCCTCGTGCAGGTAGGCCACGTGGCTGAGGTCGGTCAGGTTCTCGTTCAGCAGCTGGGCCCGGGCGTCCAGGTGCAGGGTGCCGTCGACGGTGGCCCAGTCGTCACCGTCCAGCCAGCTCTGGTCGGGGACGGCGGCCGGGTCGGCCCGCTCGGGATCGCCCGGCCAGAGCCAGATCAGCTCGGCGCCGGCGTGCACCGGGTAGCTGCGGGCCTGCCGGCCGCGCGGCACCTGCGCCTGGCAGGGGATGTCGACCACCGCGCCGGAGGCGTCGTAGGCCAGCCCGTGGTAGCCGCAGACCAGGGTGCCGTCCTGCACGCTGCCCAGGCTCAGCGGCATCGACCGGTGGATGCAGCGGTCCGCCAGCGCGGCCGGGCGCCCGTCCGGGCCGCGGAAGAGCACCACCGCCTCGCCGAGGACGGTACGGCTCAGCGGCCGGTCCCCGAGCTCGTCCGGCCTGGCCACGACGTACCAGTGGTTGCGAGGAAAGCGGGTGGGATACATCGTCACTCCTTCACCGATGCGGTCACGAGCGCAGCCGCACCGGCAGCTCGTTCAGGCCCCAGGTGAAGTTCGAGCCGTTGTACCGCGGGTCGCCGGTCAGCTCGAAGGACGTGACGGTGCCGCGCAGCGCCCGCAGGTAGGCGGTGATCTCCAGCCGGGCCAGCCGGCTGCCCAGGCACAGGTGCCGGCCCGCGCCGAAGGACAGGTGCCGGTTGCCGGCGCGACCGACGTCGAAGGTGTCCGGGTCGTCGAAGACCTCCGGGTCGCGGTTGGCCGACCCGATCCAGGTGACCACCCGCTGGCCGGCCTCGACGCGCGCCTGGCCCAGCTGCACCGGCTCCACCGCGGTCCGCATCACGTGCATCCCCGGCACCGACCAGCGCAGCCCCTCCTCGGTGGCGCTGGCCAGCTCCACCTCACCGTCGCGGATCCGCTGCCATTGCGCGGGGTTCTCGCACAGCTGCAGGGTCAGGGCGGCCAGCGTGTACCGGGTGGTCTCGTTGCCGCCGGCGAGGATGCCCGCGAAGTTGAAGACCAGTTCCTCGTCGGTCACGGTGTCGTCCCGCTCGGCGATCAGCGCGGTGACCTCGTTGACGAACTCGTTCTGACCGGACCGGCGGTTCTCGTGCACCAGGTCGTAGAAGTACTTGAAGATCTCGCTGTTGGCGACGAGCCGCTCCACCTCGGACGGGCTCTCGAACGCCTCGGTGGTCTTGGCGCCGATCCAGGCCCAGTCCGAGCGCGGCAGCCGCATGATCGCGCAGATCACGTCGGTGGGAATCCGCTTCAGGTGCTGCAGCAGGTCCGGCCGGCCGTCGCGCAGCGCGTCGGCGACCACCGCGGCGACCACCTCGCCGACGTGCTGCTCCACCCGGGCCAGGATCTCGTTGGAGAACGGGCGGATCAGCACCCGCTTCATCCGGGTGTGGTCGGGTGGGTCCGAGACGATGAGCATCTTGTTCGCGACCGCGTCCACCGCGTGGGCGTTCGAACCCAGCCGCATGCCCTCGGTGGAGCTCATCCGGACGGTGTCGCGGTGCACCGCCACCACGTCGTGGTAGCGGGTCACGCTCCAGAACCCGTCCGGCTCCGCGGCCGGCTGCTGCCACGAGACCGGGTCGTTGGCCCGGTACCACGCGAACGTGTCGTAGAACCGGGTGCCGTCGAAGAGGCCGGATTCGAAGAGATCCGGCGCGGTGTGCTGGGTCATCGGACGGCGTCCCTCTCGTGTCCGGCGAGCGTGCTGACCAGGTCGGCCAGGACGCCGGGTTCGGCGATGTCGTGGTGATCGGCCGGCAGCACCCGGTGCCCGCGGTAGTCGGCCGAGCGGGCCCGCCAGCCGCGCATCTGCTCGGTCGTCACCACGTCGTCCCGGCTGCCCGACCCGGTCCAGAGCGGGGTGGCGGCCAGCGCGGTCGGCCGCACCTCGTACCCGGCGGTGAGCCGCAGGTCGGCACGCAGCACCTCACCGGCGTACCCGGCGAACTCCGAGTCGCGCACGGCCGGCGGCAGCAGCGCGGCCACCTCGGCCGCCGGGGGATCCTCGGAAGGGAAGTCCCGCCAGAACTCCGGTGCCCGGGCGGCCAGCACGAGCAGGCCGGCCGCGGCGGCACCGGCGGCCTCCAGCGCCCGCGCGAGCTCGAACGTGAGCAGGCCGCCGAGGCTGATGCCGACCAGCAGCAGCCGGCGCCGGGGCAGCCCGGCCAGTTCCGCGGCGACCGCCGCGACCACCTCGGCGATGCTGGCCGCGGGCGGCTCCGGCAGCCGGTCCTCCCGGCCGGGCAGCTGCACCCCGACCGCGGTGGCGCCGGCCGGCAGCAGCGGCGCCACCGCCTGCAGCCGCAGGCACCCGCTGCCCGCCGCCGGCAGCAGCAGCGCGACGTCGGTGTCCGCGGCCGGTGCCGGCTGCCAGCTCCGCAGGTACGTCACGCCGACCGCAGTTCGTCGATCCGCAGTGCCTGCAGCTGCGGGGTGCGGGTGACCAGGACGTCGGCGATCGACACCTGCACCTCGAACCGCTGGCCGAGCTGCGAGGCGAGCTGGGCCGCCAGCAGCGAGTGTCCGCCCAGGGCGAAGAAGTCGGCGTCCTCGGTGACCGCGCGGCCGAAGACGCTGTCCCACACCGCGAGCACGCCGGCCAGCGCGGTCTCGGCGGGTGCCGGCGCGGCCGCCTGCCGCAGGGCGGCCCCGGCCTCGGCGACCAGCCGGCGGGCCACCTTGCCGGTGACCTCGATCGGCACCGCGGAGATCTGGTGCACGAACGTCGGGCAGAGCTGGCGCGGCAGGTGCTCGCCGAAGGTCGCGGTGATGCGCTCGCGCAGCGGCTGGTCCAGTGCCGTGCCGGGGGCGAGCAGCACGCCCAGCGCCAGGGTCGGCGGGGTGCCGTCCAGGTAGGCGACCGCCTCGGCCACGCCGTCCACCTGGCGGGCCAGGCTCTCGACCTCCTCGAACTCGACCCGGAAGCCGCCCACCTTGACCTGGTTGTCGATCCGGCCGAGGCAGCGCAGCTGGCCGTCCGGCTGCAGCACGCCGAGGTCGCCGGAGCGGTACCACCGGCGGTCGTGCCGCAGCACGAACCGGTCGCCGATCCGGCCGGCGGAGTCGGCGTAGCCGAGACTCACCCCGGCACCGCCGATCAGGATCTCGCCCTCGGTGCCGGCCGGCACCGGCAGCAGGTCCGCTCCCACCACCTCCACCTCGTAGCCGTGCAGCGGCCGGCCGATGGTGCCCAGGTCGTCGCCGCGGGCGGTGTCGGCCATGGTCGCGGCGATGGTGGTCTCGGTCGGGCCGTAGACGTTGATCACCCGGTCGGCCGACTCGGCCAGCCGCCGGGCGAGCTCGGCCGGGCAGCGCTCACCGGCCACCACCGCCACCTCGACCCGCGGCAGCCGGGCCACGCTGGCGTAGAGGGTCGGCGTCATCACCAGGTTGTCCACCTCGGCCGCGGCCAGGGTCCGCTCCAGGTCGCCGGCCTCGGCGTCGATCGCGACGCAGCCGACCCCGTTGGCGAACGGGGTGAGCACCGACCACAGCCAGCCGTCGAAGCCCGGTGACACCACCGAGATGGCCCGGCTGCCCGGCCGGTAGCGGAGTTCGGCCGAGGCGGCCAGGAAGTTCTCCAGGTTGGCCTGGCTGACCAGCACCCCCTTGGGCCGGCCGGTGGTGCCGGAGGTGTAGACGACGTAGGCCTCGTCCTCGGCCCGCCGGCGCTGCCACCGGTCGCGGGCCGGACCGATCCGGACCTCCGAGCCGGCCGGGTCGAGCACCGGGAGGCCGTGCGCGCTGGCACCCGGCTCCGAGCTGACCAGCACCCGGCAACCGGCATCGGTGAGCACGTGCCGGCGCCGCTCGATCGGGTGGCGCTCGTCGAGCAGCACCGCGACCGCACCGCACGACCAGGCGGCCAGCAGGGTGCTCAGCGCGTACCGGGTGCGGCCGGCCATCAGCCCGACCCGGTCGCCACGCCGGACGCCGGCCAGGGCCAGCTGCTCGGCCAGGCCGTCGACCGAGCGGACGATCTGCCGCCAGCTCAGCGAGGCCCCGTCGATGCCGACCGATCCGAGCGCATCGGGCGCCTCGCGGGCCCAGCAGGCGAGCAGCCGGTGGGCGCTCGGCGCGTCGGGTCCGGGATCGGCGACCGGGTGGACGGCGATGGATGTGGTCATGGGAACCCCCGTGGTGTGCAGCGTTATGGGTGGATGGGGTGGTTCGGGTCCCGGCCGGACAGCCGGAGCACGAGGTCGAGCGGGTCGGCGTCCCGACCGGCCGGAACGGCGGGCGCGAACGGCCGGCCGCCGCCGCGGGCCTGCTCCGGGACCTGCCGCATCCGGCGCAGCGCCAGCTCGAGCACGCCGGCATCCGGCGCGAACCGGGCGCCGACGGCCGTCGCGAGGTCCCAGGTGTGGATCAGGGTGTCGGCGATCTGCATCTCGTAGAGCTCGGCCGCCGGTCGCGCGCCCGGCAGCCCGGCCACGGCGACCGGCCGGTCCCGGTCGCCGTCGGTGAGCTCGGCGAAGCGGGCGAGCAGGTACTCGGCGGCCGCCCGGTAGGCCGCCGGCCAGCCGCCGGCCGGCGCCGGGCCGGCCGCGCGGTCCCCGGCGGTGCTCGCCACCGCGCCGCCGAAGGCGTAGCTCTCGGCGATCACGTGCTCGACCAGCTCCCCGACCGTCCAGCCCGCGCACGGGGTCGGCCGGCCCGCCTGCCGGTCCGACACCGCGGCCAGCACCGCGGCGAAGTCGCCGGTCGCCCGGGCCAGCAGCCGGGTGTCCATCACCGGCTCCCGGTCAGGTCGATCTCGGCGAGCAGGTGGTCGTCCAGGAAGCGCCGGTCGGCCAGCCGTTCCTTGAGCAGCGGTCGCTGCACCTTGCGGGTCGCGGTCACCGGGAACATCTCGTGCCGCACCAGGTAGGCCGACCGCAGGCCGGGCACCGTCGCCAGGATCCTGGTGGCCTGCGCCAGGTCGAGCTGCCGGTCGTCGTGTGCCGAGACCAGCGCGACCGGGGTGCCGGAGAGCTCGGTGATCACCGCCTCGCGCGCGGCGGGCAGGCTCTCCATCAGGATGTCCTCGTAGTAGAGGGCGCTGCCGACCGCGTCGATGGTGTCGATCTGCCGGTCGTGCAGGTGCAGCCGGCCGAACCGGTCCAGGTGCCCGAGGTCGCCGGTGTCCCACCAGCTGCCGTGCCGGTTGCGCTCGAACAGCTGCTCGTCGCCCAGGTAGGTCAGGATCCGGCTGCGGCTGTCGACCTCGATGTGGCCGGCCTGCCCGCGCCGCACCCGGTTGCCGAGGTCGTCGACGATCCGGACCGAGGTGAACCCGGGGATGGGCCAGCCGACGCACTGGCCGGCGGCGGTGTGCACGTTGCGCCGGGTGTAGTACCTGCCGGTGGACGGCCCGACCTCGGACTGCCCGTAGAACCGGAAGAACCGTGCGTTGCGGCTGCCCGAGGCCTGCAGGAAGACCCGCATCGTGCGCGGGTGGATCGCGTCGAAGGCGGCGTGGAAGATCTTCACCGAACGCAGCGGCGCGCTGGGCTGCTCGGCCAGCGGTTCCCAGTCGACGAAGGTGTTGGGGTGCGTCTCCAGGTAGTCGGGCCGGTGGGCGTGCAGGGTCTGGGCGATCGCGGGCAGCGCGTTGTCGCAGGCGATGATCAGCGGCTTGCCGTGCCACAGGAACATGCCCAGGGCCATGTAGAACCGGGTGTGCACCAGGGTGATGGAGAACATCGCCGGGCTGGCCGGGTCCAGCAGCAGCGAGATCACCCGCTGCGGGGCCACCCGGTACCACAGCGAGCGCGCGGTGTGCACGGTCAGCTTCGGCAGCCGGGTGGTGCCCGAGGTGTGGGTGACCAGCATCGGACGGTCCGGGTCCCGGCGCAGTCGCCGCACCGGGTGGGCCGCGCCGGCACCGGTGACCAGGCCGCTGGTGCGGTCGGTGTGCCAGACCGGCCCGTGCTCGGCGAACCGGGCGCGCAGGTCGGCGGACGCGTTGCCGTCGACGATCACCGTGGGGTCGCCCAGCTTGGCGACCAGCTGCACGGCGGTGGACGGCGGCAGGTACGGCGACAGCAGGACGGGCACCCCGCCACCCCGCGACACCGCCGCGGCCAGCAGCGGGATGTCGAAGCTGTCGGCGTGGTAGATCGCCACGTAGCGGCCCTCGTGCAGGCCCGCGGCGGTCATCCGGGCCGACAGCTGCTCGACCAGCCGGGCGGCCAGGTCGACGTCGAACGCGGCCCGGTCGGACGGCTCGAAGCGGGACACCGGCTCCGGGACCTCGGCGAAGCCGCAGTGCAGCTGATGGTCCAGGTGGATCGGCAGCCCGGGGTGCCGGCGCGCCGCCTCGTGGAAGAGCTCGCCCAGCCAGAGCGCACGCCCGCCCGGGAACCGGTCAACCAGCTGAGCGAGCACGGGTGCCTCCGATCGGGGCGGCGGGTAGGGAATGGACGGGCTAGTCGCCCCGGTGGATCGCGGTGGCCAGCAGGTCGCGCAGGCCGGCGCGCTGGTCGGCCGACATGTGGGCGAGCAGCTCGTCTTCGAGGCTGTGGATCCGGGCCCGGACGGCGGCCACCGCGGCCTGCCCTCGTTCGGTCACCCGGATCGCGTGCGAGCGGCCGTCCGCCCCGCGCTCACGGGTCACCAGTCCCTTGGCGCCGAGCCGGTTCAGGTCGCCGACCAGGCGGTTCTGGCTGTAGTCGAGCCGGGTGGCGATGGCCTTCTGGGACGGCCCGTCGGCGGCCGCGGCGACGGAGAGGATCGCGTACTGCCACATCGTCAGGCCGGCGGTCGCGGCGCAGTCGTCCTCGATCCGGCGCAGGTCGCGGCTCAGCGGATGGACCAGCGCCAGCAGGTCCATGCGCGGTCGAGTCTGGACGGCCCCCGTGCCAATTGTCACGAAGTTAGGACTATCACCGAATTGTGATCGAGTCAATATAGGCGGTCTGCCCAATGTGAAAAACTCGTGAATCACCTCTGTGGGTGGTCGGCTCCAGCCCTGCGGTGCCGGTCGGGAAGAATCGGCAGGCGATGACCAGAGCCAGCCTCGACAAGCAGCCCGCCGACGTCGCCGCCATGTTCGACGGCGTCGCGCGCCGGTACGACCTCACCAACACCGTGCTGTCCTTCGGCCAGGACCGGCGCTGGCGGCGGCGGACCAGGGAGGCGCTCGGACTGCGGCCGGGGGAGCGGGTGCTCGACGTCGCCGCCGGCACCGGGGTGTCCACCGCGGAGCTGGCCCGCTCGGGCGCGAGCGCGGTGGCCAGCGACTTCTCGCTCGGGATGCTCCGGGCCGGCATCCGGCGGCCGGACCGGCGGCGGCTGCCGTTCGTCGCGGCCGACGCCCTGCACCTGCCGTTCGCCGAGGCCAGCTTCGACGCGGTGACGATCAGCTTCGGCCTGCGCAACATCGTGGACGTGCCGGCCGCGCTGGCCGAGTTCGCCCGGGTCACCCGGCCGGGCGGCCGGCTGGTGATCTGCGAGTTCTCCACGCCGGTCGTCCCGGGGTTCCGCCAGCTCTACCTGAACTACCTGATGCGGGCGCTGCCCTGGATCGCCCAGCGGGTCTCCAGCAACCCGGCCGCCTACGTCTACCTCGCCGAGTCCATCCGCGGCTGGCCGGCGCAGCGGGCGCTGGCCGAGCGGATCGCCGGCAGCGGGTGGGCCGACGTCCACTGGCGCAACCTGACCGGCGGCATCGTCGCCCTGCACTGGGCCGAACGGGAGGGCTGAGCCCGGCCGGTCCGGTCCCGCGAGCCGGACGACTTGAAATTAGTTGCTCCGGGCAGCTATTTTAGATGCGTGGAGCACACAACTAGCATGTCGAGGGTCGAGAGCGGCCCCGACGGCGATTCCATCTCCCAGCTCGAGCGCGAGTTCCGGACGTTCGCGATCAACCTGACCCGGTTCAAGCACCAGGTCGGCGACGACAACCGCCTGGACCGGCTCGCCCTGATGATCCTCGGCACCCTCACCCATTGCGGCCCGTCCCGGCTGTCGGTGGTCGCCGAGCGGAGCGGCTTCGACCCCTCC
>DATJNU010000075.1:0-11947 GCA_035507775.1 Jatrophihabitans sp. | reverse complement strand
CGCGGCGACGGCGCGCTTGGCGTGCGGCAACCCGGCCAGCCGCCGCCCGAGCTCGGGCACCGGGCAGCCGCCCGCGCCGGCCAGCTCGCCGGTCAGGGCGGTGGCCGGGCCGCGGCCGTCCAGCGCGCGGGCCGCGGCTCGCAGGGCGGCCCGGCCGAGGTCGTAGGCGCTGCCCTGGTCACCGGCCAGGTACTCCTCGCCGCCCACCCGGACCACGCCGGCGGCGGGGCTCGCCGCCACCACGCCGGAGCCGGTGCCGCACACCGCGACCACCGTGCCGGCCTCGGCCAGGCAGGCCAGGACGAGGGCGTCCACGTCGTTGCACAGGGTGATCGCCAGCGGCACCGGTACGTCCCGGACGGCCGCCGCGAGCCGGGCCCGCTCGGTCTCGGGCCGGTCGTGGCCGGCCGAGGCGGCGGCCAGCCACACCCGCGCGCCCGCCAGCTGCCGGCCGCGCACATCGGCGGCGATCGAGCCGAGCAGGTCGGCCAGTGCGGCATCGGCGGCCGCGGCACCGTCGCTGCACGGGTTGATGCTGGGCAGCTGCCAGCCGCCGCCGAACGCCCGCACCGCGGTGCCGGAGCCGCCGGCGTCCACCGCGTACCGCCCGGTCGTCATGACCGGCTCTCCGACACCACGGTGGCGAGCATGCGGCTCAGCCCGGCGGCCGGGTCGGCGGGCTGCCAGTCGAAGCCGAGCTCGGCCGCCGAGCTGGTGCGCAGCCCGGAATGCCGTGGCCGGCAGGCCCACTCGGTCTCGGCCCGGGGCACCGGCCGCACCAGCGCCGGGTCGGCACCGGCGAGCCGGTAGGCCAGGGCCGCGAACTCGTAGCGGCTCAGCGCCGCCGGGCCGGCCAGCTGCAGCAGCCTGGACGGGGCCGGCTCGTGGCTCAGCCTGGTCAGGGCCGTGACGACGTCGATCAGGTGGACGGGGGTGAAGGACTGGTCCGACGGGGCCGCCAGCGCGGCGCCCCTGGCGGCCGATTCGAGGCAGCGCTGGGCGTAGGTGGCGCGCAGCCCGGCCGGCGACCAGCCGTAGACCAGGCTGACCCGGGCGACCGCCGCGTCCGGGTGGGCGGCCAGGCCGGCCCGCTCGGCCGCCAGCTTGACCCGCCCGTAGGCGTTCTGCGGGCAGCTGGGGTCGGTGGCCGCGGGCATCGCCTGCGTCCCGTCGAAGACGTTGTCGGTCGAGACCAGCAGCAGCCGGTGCCCGGCCAGGGCGGTGGCGGTGCCGACGTGGCAGGCGGCCGCCTCGGCCTCGTGCGCCTCGATCCAGGTCACGTCGCTGGGCCCGTGCACCAGCACGGTGCAGCGCGGCCGCCACCGCTCGACCAGCGCCCGCAGCCGCGCCCGGCCGGCCGCCGTGCCCAGGTCCGCGTTCAGCTGCGGGCCGGTGCCGGCCGGCCGGCGCGAGACCGTGGTGACCTCGTCGCCGCGCGCCCGCAGCGCCTCGGCCAGGCTCGCTCCGATCAGGCCGGCGCCGGCGATCACCACCCGGTTGCCGGTCACCGGGTACCCGCCAGGCTGATCGCGGCCCGCAGCTCGGCGGTGGTCACGTCGTCGACGATCCGGGTCGCGCCGATCCGCGTCGGCAGCACGAACCGCAGGCTGCCATCGCGCACCTGGCGGATCTTGTCCAGGCAGCCGAGCAGCTCGCCGAGCACCGGTTGCGCGGCCAGGTCCACCAGCGCGGTCGGCAGCCCCAGCACGCGCAGCAGGCCGACGATGCGGTCCGCCTCGGCCGGGTCGAGCGCACCGCGGCCGAGGGCCACCTGCACCGCCACCGACATGCCGAAGGCGACCGCCTCGCCGTGCCGCACCGGCCCGTAGCCGGTCGCGGTCTCCAGCGCGTGCCCGACGGTGTGGCCGAAGTTCAGCGGGCGGCGCAGGTCGTCCTCGTACGGGTCCGCCGAGATCAGCTCGGACTTCAGCGCCGAGGCCCGGCCGATCACCTCGGACAGCGCGTCGCCGGCCGGGTCGAGCAGCGCCGCGTGCCGCTCGACCAGGTAGTCGAACAGGTCGGCCGAGGCGATCACCGCCTTCTTGACCACCTCGGCCAGGCCGGAGCGCACCTCGCGCACCGGCAGGGTGCCGAGGAACTCCACGCACGAGATCACCGCCTGGGGCTCGTAGAAGGCACCGAGCAGGTTCTTCGCGCTGCCGTGATCCACCCCGACCTTCGCCCCGATCGCGGCGTCGACCTGGCCGAGCAGCGTGGTGGGCAGGTTCAGGTAGGGCACGCCGCGCATGAAGATGCTGGCCACCAGGCCGGCGGTGTCGATGACCACGCCGCCGCCGAAGCCGACCAGCAGGTCCCGCCGGCTGAACCCGGTCGCGCACAGCCACTCGATGATCCGCTCCACCGAGGCCATCGTCTTGCTGCCCTCACCGGCCGGGATCGCCATGCTGTGGGCGGTCGTCCCGCACTCGGCAAGCTGGTGGAGCAGGCTGCCGCCGTGCAGCGACTGCACGGTCGAGTCGGCGACCAGCCAGACGTCCCGGCCGGCCGCGCGCCGGGCGAGCAGGCGTGCCGCGTCGGCGATCGCCGGCACCACGTCGATCGGATAGCTGCGGGTCCGCGTCGACGTGCAGGTGGCCACGCGCCGGGACTGGACGTAGCCGGTGGGTACTGCGGTCATCTCTCACCCCTGGACCGGGAGCGGGTGCCGGGCTCGGATCAGCCGGCAGCGTGGTGGTGCCGGCTGGACGGCCGGCTCTGGAGGACCAGCACCTGGTGACCGGCGGCCAGCAGGCTGATGGTCTGGGACCCGTCCCGGACCGGAACGCGGACGCGCGGGTTGAGCAGGTCGACGAACTCGGGGTGGCCGACCTCGTGGTGCAGCAGCGGGAGCTGGGCAGCCGCCGGGGAGGCCGAGGTGTTGATGGCCACCAGCAGGCCCTGCTGCCCGTGGTGCCGGCTGATCACGTACAGCCCGGGCCCGGACTCCTCGGCGAAGCGCTGCCGCTGGCTGCCCACCCGCAGCGCCGGGTGCCGGCGGCGCAGCGCGATCAACCGCCGCGCGAACCGGAACGTCGAGGAGGTCTCGTCGAACCGGTCGCCGGCCGAACTCGCCGAGGTGAACGCGCCGTCGGCGAACATGTCCTCCCGGTTGCGGGGCGCCGCCCGGTCGGCCGAGCACTCGCGCTCCAACCGGTCGGTGGGCTGCCGGAAGGCCTGCTCGGTGCCGTAGTACAGCATCGGGATCCCCGCCGACAGCAGCAGGAACGCCAGCGCCGGGCGCAGCTGGGATTCCGGCTCGGACTCCCGCAGGAACCGGTAGACGTCGTGGTTGTCGATGAACCGGACCAGGTGCTCGTACCGGTCGCCGAACGCCGACCGGGCGATGGTCACGCTGCGGGCCAGATCGGCCGCGGGTGCCTTGGCGTGCAGGGGCCAGCTCTGCCGGCGGTACTCGGAGTAGCCGAACGCGGTGTCGATGCCGGTCCCCAGGCACGCGGCGATCGGTGCGTCCTCGGTGGCCGAGTACTCCCCCAGCACCAGGAAGTTCCGCTTGCCGAGGCCGCCGGCGTGCCGGCGCAGCGCCCCGCACAGCTGCCGGACGAACTCCGCGTCCATGTGCCGGATGGCGTCGAGCCGCACCCCGTCGGCGTCGGCCGTCTCGATCCACCAGCAGGCCAGCCGGATCAGCTGCTGCCGGGTGGCCGGATTCTCGGTGGCGAATCGCCTGAGATTCGGGGGGAAATCGCCCCGGGACGCCTGCTCCGGATCCTTCCAGTCGGCGATGATGCCCCGCCGGGAGAAGTGTTCCGGCCGGCCGAGCCCGGCCGGCCGCAGCGGGTGGTTCCAGCGTTCGATCTCCCCGGGGCCGGCCGGCTTCCAGCCGTTGCCGTCGGCGTAGTCGAAGACCGGGCCGGCGTGGTTGAGCACCAGGTCGAGCACCACCCGGATCCCGCGACGGTGTGCCTGGGCGATCAGCTCGACGAGGTCGGCCAGGCTGCCCAGCCGCGGGTCGACCTCGTCCAGGGCGACCGGCGAGTACCCGTGGTAGGAGTCCGGGGCGGTCCGGGTGACCGGCGAGAGCAGCAGCGCGGTCACGCCCAACCGGTGCAGGTAGTCCAGCCGCCGGGTCAGGCCGGCCAGGTTGCCGCCGTGCCGGCTGTCGCCGTCGGCCGGGTCGCCCTCCACCTGCCGGACGCCCGCCCAGTCGAAGCGGTCGAGCAGGACCGAGTAGAGCACCTCGTCCCGCCAGTCGGCGGGCGACGGGTAGCCACCCGGCCGCGGCGTCGCCGCGGCCGGTGCCGGCGCCGGTGCGGCGGTCATGGCCGGCCGACCCGCCAGATCCGCAGCAGCGGGCCGTCGGTCGCCGGCAGCACGACGTGGCCGCCGTCCGCGTGCACCGGCGTGGCCTGGTAGAACGGCGCCAGGTCGGCGTCCAGGCCCAGCTCGACGGCCGGCACGGCGGCCCGGCCGGCGGCCACCAGCATCGACTCGGCCGGCGTCTCCCGCAGGAACACCAGGCTGTCCTCGTCGACGTGCAGCCAGCGCAGGCCGCCGCTGTGCAGCGCCGGTTCCTGCCGCCGGGCGGTGAAGAGGGCCCGGAACGCGTCCCAGGTCTGCTGGTCGCGCTCCTGCGGGCGCTGCCACGGCATCGGGGTGCGGGCCGCCTCGCCGCGCTCGCCTTGCAGCCCGAACTCCGAGCCGGCGCAGATCATCGGGGTGCCCGGCAGCGTCGCCTGCAGGCCGACCGCCACCAGGTGCTCCGGCCGCGAGCCGGTGACGGTACGCATCCGGGCCACGTCGAAGGAGTCCAGCAGCTGCCAGGAGTGCACCAGCGAGCGCCACGACATCCGGGCGCCGAACAGCCGCATGGTGCGTACGACATCGGTGCCGGGACGGTGCGGGACGCCGCCGGGCTCGCCGATGAAGTCCTCGAAGTCCAGCCCGGCACCGCGCAGCCAGGTCCAGAGCGGGCGGGTGAACCCCCCGTAGTTCATGGTGCCCTGCCAGCCGCCGCGGTCCAGGTCCGGGCCGGCGTCGTGGTTGTGCTCGGCGATCACCATCGCCTGCGGCTGCGCCGCGAGGATCTGCTCGGTGAGGTCACGGGCGACCGCGTGGTTGACGTCCACCGCGGCGCACCGGCCGGTCATGTTGGCGACGTCGACCCGCCAGCCGTCGTAGAGCGGCAGCCAGCGGCGCACCGTCTCGGTCATCCGCTCGATCACCAGCGGGCTCTGCCAGTTGAGCTTGGGCAGCGAGGGCACGCCGTACCAGCTCTCGTACTGACCCTCGGCGTCGAAGTAGAACATGCCGCGCTCGGGTGCCGACGGATCGCCCTGCGCCGTCCGGAACCACTCGTGGCCGGCCCCGCAGTGGTTGGTGGTGATGTCGCCGATCAGCCGCATCCCCCGCTCGTGCACCGCCTTGGCCAGCCGCTCCAGCGCCGCGTCGCCACCGACGATGTCGTCCACCCGGTCGAAGCTCGAGGCGTCGTAGCGGTGGCAGGACTCGGCCGGGAAGACCGGCCGCAGGTAGATGGTGTCGGCGCCCAGCTCCGCGATGTGGTCGAGGTGCTCGGCGATGCCGTCGAGGTCGCCGCCGAAGACCTGGCCCGAGGTGCGCTCGCCCTGCGGGATCACCTCGTCGGTGTCCCACTCGCAGGCGGTCGCCCAGTCCGGCAGGTCGGCGGGCTCCAGCGGCCCGGCCGCGACCGAGCGGGCGAACCGGTCCGGGAAGATCTCGTAGACGATCGCGCGGTCGGTCCAGGCCGGCGGCGCGTCCTCGGCCACCAGGCGGAAGTCGGTGGCGTCGGGCAGGTCCGAGGTGCTCAGGCCGGCCGCGGTGACCCAGAACTTCTCGGCCCGCTCGCTCTCGACCAGGAACCGGTAGCCGGTGATCGGGTTCCGCGCCACGATCTCGGCCCGCCACCACTGGTCGGTCCGGCCGTAGCCGGCGATCGGGCGGCCGGTGCGCTCGGCATCCAGCCGGGCGGTGCGGAAGTCCGGCTCGGCGTCCGGGGTGGTGCGGACGTGCACCGCGGTGGCCCGGACGGCCGCGGGCACCCGCAACCAGACGGCGACGGTCTCCCCCAGCCGCGGCGCGGCGGTGGAGACGTAGAGCGACGAGCCGTCGTGGTGCGGCTGTTCGGACAGGTGCATGGCGGATCCTCGTGTGGTGCGTGGGCGCGCCGGCCTGGGCCGGCGGCGAGTCGGTGCGTACGGGGTGGTGCGGGTCAGTCGGGATCGGCCAGGCCGTCGAGGTCCTTGGCGAGCAGGCCGGCCAGGGTGCCGGCGAGCTCGGCCAGCGACCGGAGGTCGGCGCGGGACATCCCGCGCAGCCGCCGCTCGTTGGCCTCGGCCAGCCGGGCCCGGGCGGTGCCGAGCCGGTGCTCGCCCTCGCCGGTGAGCCCGACCAGCACCAGCCGCTGGTCCCGATCGTCACCCCGGGTGCCGATCAGGCCGGCCTCCTCCAGGCGCTGGACGAGCCGGGTCGCGTTGCCCCGGGTGCAGAGCATGACCTCGGCAAGCCGGCTGACGGTGAGCTCGCGTTCCGGGCTCTCGTCGAGGCAGCGCAGCAGCGTGTACTGCGTCGGCGTCAGGCCCGCGTGCCGCAGGGCGCGCCGGTCGCCGTCGTCGAGCAGAACATAGATCTGCTGCAACTGCTGCACAAGCTCGTTCACGTCCACCCACTAGACAATGTCGGCTCCGGGTCTCATTATCTGTCTGATGACTAGTCAACATTCTGCCTGGGGGCAGGCTACGGCGGCGATCAGGCCGGCGTCAATGAACTGATTCCCGACAAGTTCGAGTGGTGTGGCGCACCCGTCCGGGTGCTCGATTCTCTGGAGTGGTCGTGGCGCTGGTCGAGGTCCGTGGGCTGACCAAGACTTTCCGTCGTGCCGACAAGGCCGACGGGCTGTCGGGCTCGCTGCGGCACCTCGTCGAGCGCCGCTTCACCACTGTGACCGCGGTCGACGCGCTCGATCTGACCATCGAGGCCGGCGAGTCGGTGGCCTACGTCGGGCCGAACGGTGCCGGCAAGTCGACCACCATCAAGATGCTCACCGGCATCGTCGAGCCGACCAGCGGTACGGTGCGGGTCGGGGGCCTGGTGCCGCACCGGCAGCGGATGGCCAACGCCCGCCAGATCGGCGTGCTGTTCGGCCAGCGGACGCAGCTCTGGTGGGACCTGCAGGTGGGCGAGTCGCTGCGGCTGATCCGGGACATGTACTCGGTGCCCGAGCCGGTGTACCGGGCCCGCCTGGAGCGGCTGGATGCGGTGCTGGGCCTCGCCGAGCTGCTGCCCGTGGTGGCTCGCCGGCTCTCGCTCGGCCAGCGGATGCGCGCCGACCTGGCCTGTGCGCTGCTGCACGGCCCGTCGGTGGTCTACCTGGACGAGCCGACCATCGGCCTGGACATCGCGGTCAAGGACCGGGTGCGGCTGCTGCTCCGGGAGCTGGCCACCGAGGGGGTGACCCTGATGCTCACCACGCACGACCTGGCCGACATCGAGGACACCTGCGAGCGGATCGTGGTGATCGACCGGGGCCGGGCGATCTTCGACGGCACCGTGCGCCAGGTCAAGGACCGTTACGCCCGCCAGCGCACCATGCACCTGCAGTTCGACGCCGACGTCGACCTGGCCGGCCTGCAGGCCCGGTTCCCGGGGGTGCCGGTCCGGCCGGGCGACGGCGCGCGGACGTTCTCGATCAGCTTCGACAAGAACGCGCTGGCCGCCGGTGCGGTGCTGGCCCGGGCGGTCGCGGTCGCCGGCGTGCTCGACGTGCGGATCGACGAGCCCGGCATCGACGACGTGATCCGCAAGGTCTACGCCGGCGAGCTGACCCTGCAGGCCGAGCCGGAGGTGCTCGCCGGTGAACGCTAGGGCCTACCTGCGCATCGCGCGCAACTCCGCCAGCACCATCGCCAGTTACCGCGCGAGCTTCGTGATGGGATCGCTGGGCGTGCTGTGCCAGCTGGTCGCGCTGGCCGCGCTGTGGTCGGCGCTGCTGTCCCGCGGGGTGTCGCTGGCCGGCTTCTCGCTGGCGCAGATGAAGGGGTATCTCTTCATCGGCTTCGCCACCGGCGTGCTCGCCACGGCGCACCGGGAGAGCCGGTTCGCCTCCCGCATCACCGACGGCACGGTCGCGCTCGACCTGGTGAAGCCGTTGCAGTACCGCGGGATGCGCTTCGCCGAGACGCTGGGCGGCTTCGCCCCCGAGCTGGTCATGATCGGGCTGGTGCTGGGCGGCTACCTGCTGCTCGCCGGGCCGGTGGCCGCGCCCGCCCAGCTCGGCCTGCTGGTGCTGAGCGTGCTGCTGGTGCTGCCGATCAAGTTCCTGATCATCTACACCTCCACGCTCGCCTGCTTCTGGACCAGCAGCTACCACGGGATCGCGTGGGCCCGCTCGGCGGTGACCGCGATCCTGTCCGGCGCGCTGGTGCCGCTGGCGCTGCTGCCCGGACCGCTGCGGGCCGTCGCCCACTGGACGCCGTTCTCCTCGATCACCTCGACCCCGGGCCTGATCTATGCCGGCCAGGCACGGGGTGCGCACGCCCTGGTGCTGATCGCCACCCAGCTCGCCTGGGCCGTGCTGCTGTGGGTGTTCGCCGGCTGGGTGTGGCGGCGGGCCGTGCGGCGGCTGGCGGTGGTCGGCGGATGAGCATGCGCTACCTCACGCTCTACCGCCGCTGCCTCGGCGCGCACCTGCGGGCGGTGCTGGAATACCAGGCCGACTTCTGCATCCTGGTGGTGGCCGGCATCGTGACCCAGTGCCTCGGCCTGGTGTTCCTCGGCACGGTGTTCACCCGGATCCCGAGCCTGCACGGCTGGCGGCTGCCCGAGCTCGTCCTGCTCTACGCGCTGGTCGGGCTCACCCAGGCGGCGGTGACGCTGTTCAGCGACGGCATCTGGTTCCTCAACCATGCCCTGCACACCGGCGAGTTCGACTACCGGCTGGTGCGCCCGTACCCGCCCGTGCTGCAGATGATGAGCACCCAGATCGGCTTCAGCGGGGTGGGTGACCTGCTCGCCTCGCTCGCGCTGCTGGTCTGGGCGCTGCTGCACCTGCACCTGCACCTGTCACCGCTGCGGGCGGCTGCCTGCCTGGTGCTGGCCGCCTCGGCGGTCGTCACGCGGATCGCCATCGTGGTGGCGGCGAACGCCAGCGCGTTCTGGATCGGTTCGCCCAGCCCCACCTTCGCCACCGCGGTGCACTCGATCGGCGAGCTGTCCCGGTATCCGCTGTCGATCTACGGGCTGGGCCTGCGGCTGTTCATCACGGTGGTGCTGCCCTTCGGCTTCGCCGGCTTCCTGCCGGCCAGCTGGATCCTCGGCCGGACCGACGGCTATGCCCGGCTCGGGCTGCTCAGCCCGGCGGTCGCCCTGCTGACCGCCGGGCTGGCCTACGCGCTGTTCCAGCGCGGCCTGCGCCGGTACGAGAGCGCGGGTCACTGATGGGGACGGGCAGCGCGCGCAGGCCGGCGCGGCCGCCGGGTGCCGGGAGCCGGGCCGGTGGAGCCGCGGGCGACCAGTTCCGGCTCGAAGAGCAGCTCGTGCCGGACCGCCTGCAACAGCAGGATCTCGTCCAGCAGGGCGCGGACGGCGGCGAGCGCCATCGCCGAGACCGGCTGGCGGATCGTCGACAGCGGCGGGTCGGTGAAGGACATCAGCGGCGAGTCGTCGTACCCGACGACCGACAGGTCCTCGGGCACCCGCAGGCCGAGCTGCCGGGCTGCCCGGATGGCGCCGAGCGCCATCACGTCGCTGCCGCAGACGATCGCCGTGCAGCCGGCCCCGATCAGCTCGGCGGCGGCCACGCTGCCGCCCTCCACGGTGAAGTCGGCGTGGACGATCGGCACGTCGCGGTCGGCCACGCCGAGCCGGTCGTGCAGTGCCCGCGCGAAGCCGGCGCGGCGCCGGATGACCGGGGTGTAGCGCTCCGGGCCGCTGGCCAGGCCGATCCGCCGGTGCCCGAGGTCGACGAGGTGCCGCACGGCCAGCTCGCCGGCGAGCGCGTCGTCGCACGAGATGAACGGGGCGGGCAGGCTGGGCACGTAGCCGTTGACGAAGACCACCGGCAACCGGCGGGCGATCAGCTCGGCGTAGCGGCGGACGTCCGCCTTGGTGTCGGCATGCATACCGGAGACGAGGATGAGGCCGGCCACCCGGTGCTCCAGCGCGAGCGCGATGTAGTCGTCCTCCCGCAGGCCACCCGGCGCGAGAGTGCACAGCAATGGCGTGAACCCTTGCCGCACCAGGGCATTCTCCAGCACCTGGACCATCACCGGGAAGATCGGGTTGCTGAGCTCGGGCACGATCAGCGCGATCAGGCCACCTCGCCGGGGCGTCTCCCGAGGGCGGTTGTAGCCGAGTTCCTCGGCCGCGTCGAGCACCGCCTGCCGGGTCGCGAGCGACACTCCCGGCCGGCCGGCCAGGGCCCGCGACGCGGTCGGTTCGCTGACGCCGGCACGTTGGGCAACTTCGGAAAGACGGATCCGCATTCGCGGATGGTAGCCGTTTCAGCTGTTCATGCAGAAAATCTTGCAACAGCTGTTGTGATCGCTTTCGGTTTCACCCTTGTAACTTGCAGAAAACGTGTTCTACGTTCTGCGCCGTCGGATGCGACTGTGCATCCCTTCGCCCAGGAGGTCTTGGTGCCACCCCGTTCTTCCCTTTCTTCCGCAACGGTCGGTGCGGCCGCGGCGGTCGTCGCCGCGGCGCTGGCCGTCTCCGCGTGTAGCAGCGGCAGTTCTGCCAGCAACGCAAAGGCATCCAGCTCGAAGAGCAGCAGTTCCTCGGCCACCAGCAGCGCCTCCGCCTCGGCCAGCCAGAGCGGCGTTCCGCAGCGAGACGCGAACACCGACCTGGTGATCTGGACGGATTCACAGCGGGCGCCGGTGCTGCAGAAGTTCGCCCAGAGCTTCGCCAGCGCGAACGGCATCAGCGTGAGCGTGCAACCGGTTTCCACCGACTTGCAGTCGGCTTACGTCACCGCCACGAACGCCGGCAAGGGCCCGGACATCGTGGTCGGCGCGACCGACTGGATCGGCAACCTGGTGCAGAACGGCACCGTGTCGCCGCTGCCGCTGACCGCCGCGCAGAAGCAGGCCTTCGAGCCGACCGCGCTCAAGGCGGTGACCTACAACGGCCAGACCTACGGCGTGCCCTACGCGACCGAGAACCTGGCCCTGTTCACCAACACGGCCGAGGCGGCGAAGGCACCGGCCACCTTCGAGGCGATGGTGGCCAACGGCCAGGCCGCGGTGAAGGCGAAGAAGGCGGCCGACCCGCTCGCCCTGCAGGTCGGCCAGCAGGGCGACCCGTACACGATGCAGCCGCTGTTCGGTTCGGCCGGCGCGTCGATCTTCGGCACCAAGGCCGACGGCACCTACGATCCGTCCAAGCTCGGCGTCGACAGCGCCGCGGGCAAGCAGTTCGCGTCGCTGCTCGGCAAGTACGGCGAGAAGGGCAGCGGGGTCTTCAAGCGCTCGATCGACTCCACCAACGCGGTCTCGCTCTTCACCTCGGGCAAGGTGCCCTACCTGGTCTCCGGTCCGTGGGCGCTGCCGCAGATCAAGCAGGCCGGCATCAAGTACGCCATCTCGCCGGTGCCGGGCTTCGCGGGCCTGCAGCCGGCCAAGCCGTTCCTCGGCGTGCAGGCGTTCTACGTGTCGTCGAAGGCCAAGAACGCGCCGATCGCGCAGGAGTTCACGCTGAACTACCTGACCCGCAAGGACGTCGAGGAGGCGCTGTACCAGGCCGAACCGCGGCCGCCGGCGCTCATCGAGGCCTACGACGACGTGGCCAAGACCGACCCGGACATCGCGGCCTTCCACCAGGCCGGCCAGGACGGCGTGGTGCTGCCGCAGATCCCGGCGATGTCGGCCGTCTGGGGCCCGCTGGGCACCGCCGAGGCCGCCATCGTGGGCGGCGCCAACCCGGCCAGCACGATGGCCAGCGCCCAGGCGCAGATCGCCAAGGCGATCAA
>DATJNU010000074.1:0-24345 GCA_035507775.1 Jatrophihabitans sp. | reverse complement strand
GTCTCGCTGAACGTGCCCACCGGCATCCCGCTGCGCTACGAGCTCGACAGCACCACCATGCTGCCGGTGCGCCCGGCCGACTACCTCGACCCGGAGGCGGCCCGGATCGCCATCGACCAGGTGGCCAACCAGGGCAAGTAGTACCTTTCGGGGAGCTCCTCCCTATCCGAAAGGCGGTCCGCGATGCTTCGCCGACCTCTCGTCCTGGTCGCGGCCGTCCTGGCGCTGTTCGGACTGGTCACGCCCGCCCATGCGTTCTCCACCGGCTACGTCGCCATCGCCAGCTCGGCGACGTCCGGGGTCAGCGCCGGCCACACCGGGTACGGGCCGGGCTGGGTGGCCCTGACCTTCGACACCGGGGGGCAGCCGCACGGCCCGGTGATCGGCTACCTGTTCCACGACGGGGTCGCCCAGGCCGTCGGCAACGACCACCTGGACGTCTACTCCTACCTGACCACCGGCGCTGCCAGCGTGAACACCCCGTTCGCCAACGGCTACGCCTGGGGGCACTTCAACGGCTGTGCGTGGTCCTACCTCGACATGAACGCCAACGAGCTCTATCCCGAGGGGGCGCACCACGCGGTGCCGTGCACGAGCGCGCCCAACCACACAGCCAAGATCTTCTGCTACAACCACGCTGCCGACCCGCTGTGCAACGACGGCACCAGCGACAGCACCGAGCCCGAGGCCGGCGTCTGGAAGTCGATCACCAGCCACCCGGCCGAGATCGACGCCGGCGGCTGTGACGTGGTGGCCAACATCGGCGCGGACGCCATCTACAGCGGCGGCGCCGCCGCGCCGGGCAACTCGCTCGGCCACGTCAACTCGGGCACCGTCTACGTCCGCTACGTCTCCAAGCAGGACGACTGGGTGATGGGCAACCTCGCCGGCAATGCCAGCCCGCAGTTCGGCTGGGGTATCCAGTGGGGCTTCTTCCCGCGCAGCTGCCTCACCGCGGGCTGAGGCCGTCCCGGCTGCCCGGCCCGACCGAATGCCTGACAGCCGGTGGCCAGCGGCTCAGCTGGCGGCAGGCGGCGGCTGGCGGAGCGCGGCCGAGCCGGCCGGCATCTCGCCGGTGGCGATGAAGACGATGCGGCGTGCGACGCCCACCGCGTGGTCGGCGTAGCGCTCGTAGTAGCGGCCCAGCAAGGTCATGTCGATCGCGGCCTCGGTGCCGTGCGACCAGTTGTCCGACAGCAGCTGGGTGAAGAGCTTGCGGTGCAGGGCGTCCATCGAGTCGTCCTCGGCCTCGATCGCCTGGGCCAGTTCCACGTCGCGGCCCTTGATCACCTCGGCGACCTTCTCCACCAGCGACAGCGCGACCTCGCCCATCTGGCTGATCACGTCGCGCAACTCCGGCGGCACCGCGATGTCCGGGTAGCGCATCCGGGCCACCTTGGCCACGTGCAGGGCGAGGTCGCCCATCCGCTCCAGGTCGGCGACCAGGTGCAGGGTGGTCACCAGCACCCGCAGGTCGGTGGCCACCGGCTGCTGCAGCGACAGCAGCAGGAAGGTCCGGTTCTCCAGGTCGGCCCGCAGCGCGTCGATCGCGGTGTCGTCGCTGACCACCCGTTCGGCGCCGTTGAGGTCGCCGTCGAGCAGGGCGTTCGTCGCCCGCTCCATCGCGGTGCCGGCCAGGTAGGTCATGGCCACCAGCGAATTGCCGATGTCGTCCAGCTCGTCGTGATACAGGTCGCGCATACCGACAGGGTAGAGGGCGCCGGTGGGCGGTGAGGGCGCGTGCCGATGAACGCGGCCCGGCCGCCGGGTGAACACCCGGTGACGGCGGGTTTTACGCCGGATTCCGGGGCCTGCGCGGTGCCGGATCGCCCGTCCGGCCGCCGTAGGATCGCCTCGTGAGCGTTCTCGTCGCGATCGCGGCCTTCCTGCTGGGCGCCGCCGTTTCGGCATTCGCGGCCGGCTGGTACGTCCGCCGCAGCCACGCCGAGACCGCGGTCCCGCTCACCTCCGAGGCGGCGCCGACCGCGCTGTCGCAGCGGGTGCTGGGCGCGCTCGACCTGGGCGTGGTGGTGGTCGACCGGGACGAGTACGCGATCTTCGCCAACCCGGTGGCCCAGCGGCTCAAGGTGGTGCAGGCCGACCGGCTCGCCGTGCCGGTGCTGTCGGACCTGGTCCGCCAGGTCACCGACTCCGGCCAGGCGGACGCGGTCACCGTCGACCTGGCCGGCGCCGGCCGCGGCCCGGAGTACCTCACCTTCTCGGTGCGGGCGATGCCGCTGCTGGTCAACCAGCGGGTGCAATCGGTGGTGCTGCGGTTCGTCGACATGACCGAGACCCGCCGGCTGGAACTGGTCCGGCGGGATTTCGTCGCCAACGTCTCGCACGAGCTGAAGACCCCGGTCGGCGCGCTGACCCTGCTCGCCGAGGCGGTGCAGGAGGCGGCCGACGACCCGGACGCCGTGCAGCACTTCGCCGCCCGGATGCAGCGGGAGGGTTCCCGGCTCGGCCGGCTGGTGCAGGAGCTGATCGAGCTGTCCCGGTTGCAGGGTGCCGAGCCACTGCCCGGCGAGGCCCTGGTGGACGTCGACCGGGTGCTGTCGGAGGCGGTCGACCGCAGCCGGCTGCTCGCCGAGCAGGCC
Source organism: Jatrophihabitans sp. (assembly GCA_035507775.1). GTDB lineage: Bacteria > Actinomycetota > Actinomycetes > Mycobacteriales > Jatrophihabitantaceae > Jatrophihabitans_A. The sequence goes on along the minus strand of DATJNU010000074.1, from coordinate 21,745 downwards.
AACATCGGCGTGCTCTGCCGGCCGGAGAGCGGCCTGGCGGTGCGTGGCAACGAGACCCAGCTGACCACCGCCCTCGGCAACCTGATCGACAACGCCATCGCATACAGCCCGCCGCACACCCGGGTCAGCGTGACCAGCCGCGCCGAGGCCGACCCGGACGGCCAGGCCTGGGTGGCGATCTCGGTGACCGACCAGGGAATCGGGATCGCCGACGCCGATCTCGACCGGGTCTTCGAACGGTTCTACCGGGTCGACCCGGCCCGGTCCCGGGCCACCGGCGGCACCGGGCTCGGGCTGGCGATCGTCAAGCACATCGCCACCAACCACGGCGGCAGCGTGGCGGTCTGGAGCGTGGTCGGCTCCGGTTCGACGTTCACCATCCGGCTGCCGCTGGCCGCCCGGGCCGCGGTCGGCGAGGACACCGGCCAGCCACCGGTGGAAACTCTTGCATGATCACGTTTACCCCGCGACTGAAAGGGCAATCTCGGTGACTCGGGTACTAGTTGTGGAGGACGAGGAGTCCATCTCCGACCCCCTGTCGTTCATGCTCCGCCGGGAGGGCTTCGAGGTCTCGGTGGCCGCCACCGGTCCGGACGCGCTCGGCGCCTTCGACAAGACCGGCGCCGACATCGTGCTGCTCGACCTGATGCTGCCCGGCCTGCCCGGTACCGAGGTGTGCCGCTCGTTGCGGCAGCGGTCGCAGGTGCCGATCATCATCCTCACCGCCCGGGACTCCGAGGTGGACAAGGTGGTCGGCCTGGAACTGGGCGCCGACGACTACGTGACCAAGCCGTTCTCGCACCGGGAGCTGGTCGCCCGGATCCGCGCGGTGATGCGGCGCGGCGGCGAGCCGGACGAGCTGCTGAGCGCGACGCTGGAGGCCGGCCCGGTCCGGATGGACGTCGAGCGGCACACCGTCACGGCGCACGGCGAGCAGATTTCGCTGCCGTTGAAGGAGTTCGACCTGCTGGAGCTGCTGCTGCGCAACGCCGGCCGGGTGCTCACCCGCGGCCAGCTGATCGACCGGGTGTGGGGCGCGGACTACGTCGGTGACACCAAGACCCTGGACGTGCACATCAAGCGGCTGCGGGCCAAGATCGAGCCGGACCCGTCCAACCCGAAGTACCTGCTGACCGTGCGCGGGCTCGGCTACAAGTTCGAGGGCTGAGCCGGAATCAGCCGGTGCCGCCTGCCGAATCGGTCTCGGCGAGCACCGCCTGCGCGGTCGCCACCACGGTGGCCGGATGGGTGGCGACCAGGCCCTGGGCCAGCCGCCGCTCGCACAGCCGGGCCAGCTCGGCATAGGCGTTCGCGCCGATCAGCGCGGCCAGTTCCGGTCCGTAGCTGAGGTACAGCGGCTCGGTGCCGACGTGCGCCTCGGGCGCGGACGTGCAGTACCAGTAGAGGTCGTGCCCGCCCTCGCCCCAGCCGCGCCGGTCGAACTCCGAGACCGTCGACACCAGGATCTCGGTGTCGTCCGGCCTCGTGACCCACTCCTGCTCCCGGCGCACCGGCAGCTGCCAGCACACCTCGGGCTTGGTGTCGAGCGGGTGCAGGCCCGTGCGCAGTGCCAGCGCGTGCAGCGCGCAGCCCTCGCCACCGGCGAAACCCGGCCGGTTGAGGAAGATGCAGGCACCGTCCACCCGCCGAGTGCGCACCCGGTTCTCGTCCTCGCCGACCGAGTCCTGCTCGGTGATGCCCTTCTTCTTGCCGGCGGCGGCGTACTGCCAGGTCTCCGGGGTCAGCTTCTTGGCGTGCTTGCGCACCCGCTGCAGGTCCTCGTCGTCGGAGAAGAACGCGCCGTGGCTGCAGCAGCCGTCGTCCGGCCGGCCCTCGACGACGCCGTGGCAGCCGCGGCCGAAGATGCAGGTCCAGCGCGAGCACAGCCAGGTCAGGTCGGCCCTGATGTGGTGCTCGGCGTTGTCCGGATCGACGAATTCGATCCATTCCCGGGGGAAATCCAGGCTCACCTCGCGGTCGCGCGGCTGGATCACGGGCAGTTCGCGAGGTCGATGTGCCACAGCGCGACTGTAGCGGCCACCGCTAGCGTGGGACCCATGCGGCTGGGAGTGCTCGACGTCGGTTCCAACACCGTCCACCTGCTCGTGGTGGACGCCCACCGGGGCGCGCAACCGACCCCGCAGCTGTCCCGCAAGAGCGTGCTGCGGCTGGCCGAGCACATCGACAAGCGCGGCGACCTGGCCCTCGAGGGCGCCGACGCGCTGGTCGGCGCCGCGCTCGGTGCCCGCCGGCAGGCCGACGAGCTGGGCTGCGACGAGCTGCTCGCCTTCGCCACCTCGGCGGTGCGCGACGCCGGCAACTCGGCCGCGGTGCTGGCCCGGGTGGCCGACGAGGCCGGGGTGGAGCTCGCGGTGCTGTCCGGCGAGGACGAGGCCGCGCTGACCTTCCTGGCGGTGCGCCGCTGGTTCGGCTGGAGCGCCGGCCGGCTGCTGTGCCTGGACATCGGCGGCGGCTCGCTCGAGCTCGGCGTCGGCAACGACGAGGCGCCGGAGGTGGCGCTGTCGGTGCCGCTGGGGGCCGGCCGGCTGACCCGGGAGCGGCTCGACGGCGACCCGCCGGCCAGGGCCGCGGTGGAGCGGCTGCGCGGCCACGTCGCCGACGAGCTGGCCAGGCCGGCCCGCAAGCTGCTGGCCGGCGGCGAGCCGGACCGGGTGGTGGCCACCAGCAAGACCTTCCGGACGCTGGCCCGGCTGGCCGGCGCCGCCCCGTCCAGTGCCGGCCCGCGGGTCGCCCGCAGCCTGCAGATCAACGGGCTGCGGCAGGTGATCGGGTTCATCTCGCGGATGACCGCGGCCGACCTGGCCGAGCTGGACGGCGTGTCGGCCGCCCGCGCGCACCAGACGCTGGCCGGCGCCGTCGTCGCCGAGCAGGCGATGCTCGCGCTCGGCGTCACCGAGTTCGCGCTGTGCCCGTGGGCGTTGCGGGAGGGCGTCATCCTGCGTCGCCTCGACGCCTTCGGCTGACCTGCCGGATTCCCGGCCGGCCCCGGCGGCCGTGGGAGGGGCTTGGCAGAATGGGGCGATGGCAGAGGTAACCGGGCTGGCCATCATCGGTGGCGGCAAGATCGGCGAGGCGATGCTCTCGGGGCTGCTGCGCGGCCACCGCAAGCCGGACGAGGTCGTGGTCGTCGAGCACTACCCGGAACGCCGCCGCCAGCTGGCCGAGCGGTACGGGGTGCAGGTCGTCTCGGTCACCGAGGCGGTCCGGGTGAGCCGGACCCTGCTGATCGCGGTCAAGCCGCAGGACATCGACGCGCTGCTGGCCGAGCTCGGCGACCTGGTCGGGCCGGAGCACCTGGTCGTGTCGGTGGCGGCCGGCGTGCCGACCGCCCGGATCGAGAAGGCGCTGCCGGCCGGGCCGGCGGTGGTCCGGTGCATGCCGAACACCCCGGCGGTGGTCGACGAGGCGATGACCGCGGTCTGCGCCGGTTCCCGGGCCGACGAGGCGCACATGGCACTGGCCGAGGAGCTGCTCTCGGCGGTGGGGCAGGTCGTCCGGGTGCCCGAGTCGCAGCTGGACGCGGTGACCGCGCTGTCCGGCAGCGGGCCGGCCTACTTCTTCTTCCTGGTCGAGGCGATGATCGACGCCGGCATCCTGCTCGGCTTGCCGCGGGCGCTGGCCGAGCAGTTGATCGTGCAGACCCTGCTCGGCTCGGCGGTGATGCTGCGCGACTCCGGCGAGCACCCGGTGCGGCTGCGCGAGGCGGTCACCTCGCCGGCCGGCACCACCATCGCGGCGATCCGCGAGCTGGAGCGGCACGGTGTCCGGGCGGCGTTCCTGTCCGCGATCGAGGCGGCCAGCCAGCGCTCGGCCGAACTGGGCCGGTCGGCCGAATGAGCACCTTCTCCGGGCAGGTGTCGGCGCCACGCCGGAGCCGGCGGAAATCGTCCCCGATTCGTGAAGAACATCTATCGCAGGAGCACCAGTGGTACCGCTACTCTCGCACGAAGCACGTGCCGTGCAGGTTGCCGGAGGGGAAGCCGGCTCACTGTCGCGTGCCGAAGGTCCGGTGACGCATGAGTAAGTCCGCAGATGGACTGCGCGAGGTGCGCTTCCTGACGGTGGCCGAGGTGGCCGCGGTCATGCGCGTCTCGAAGATGACGGTGTACCGCATGGTGCACTCCGGCGAGCTGCCCGCCGTCCGGGTGGGGCGCTCGTTCCGGGTCCCCGAGCAGGCCGTGCAGGCCTATCTCAAGGGGGCGTTCTTCGAAGCCGGCTGAGCCGGCCCGGCCGGCCGCGGCGGTCCGGCGCGGGCGCACCCGCCGGTCCGGTCACGTTCCGCGGGCGCGGTAGGCTGCAGCAGAAGTGACGTGGGTATGACCTGCGGGTGATGCCTGGCTGCGTCCGGCGGCCCAGTGTCGTCGCCCCGGGTCCCCGGATCCCTGACATGCGAGCTAGTGAGGTTGTGCAATGGGTTCTGTCATCAAGAAGCGGCGCAAGCGGATGGCCAAGAAGAAGCACCGCAAGCTGCTGAAGAAGACCCGCGTCCAGCGCCGCAACAAGAAGTAGTCCCGGCGCCGCCCGGCCCGCTCCTGGCAGCGGCCTGGCAGGTGCCGGCCCGCTGAACCTGCCCCGGCGCCGTCCCCGGCCTAGCATGGGGGACAGCCGGGTGGGTCATACCGGCCGAACACGACCTTGGGTGGGGTGGTCATGGCACGGGTCGTCCTGGTGACCGGGGTCAGCCGCTATCTCGGCTGCCGGTTGGCCGGCCGGCTCGCCGCCGACCCACGGGTCGACCGCGTCATCGGAGTGGACACCTCCCCGCCGGACCGGGCTGACCTCGACCTGCTCGGGCGCACCGAGTTCGTCCGGGCCGATATCCGCAACCCGTTGATCGCCAAGGTGATCCGCCAGGCTGCCGTCGACACCGTCGTGCACGCCTCGGTGACCGCCACCCCGCACCGGGTCGGCGGCCGGACGCCGATGAAGGAACTGAACGTCATCGGCACCATGCAGCTGCTGGCCGCCTGCGGCAAGTCCGACACCGTCCGGCGGTTGGTGGTCAAGTCGACCACCGCGGTGTACGGCTCCTCGCCGCGGGATCCGGCCGTCTTCTCCGAGGAGATGGCGGCCAAGCGGCTGCCCGGCAGCGGCTACGCCAAGGACGCGGTCGAGGTAGAGGGGTACGTCCGGGGCTTCTCCCGGCGCCGGCCGGACGTCGCGGTGACGACGCTGCGGTTCGCCAACTTCGTCGGCCCGTACATCGACACCCCGCTGACCCGGTACTTCCAGCTGCCGGTGGTGCCCACGCCGCTGGGCTACGACCCGCGGCTGCAGCTGGTGCACGAGACCGATGCCATCGAGACGCTGCGGCTGGCGGCCACCAGCGACCGGCCCGGCACCTTCAACGTGGCCGGCGACGGGGTGATGTTGCTCAGCCAGGCGATCCGGCGGGCCGGCAAGGTCGCGCTGCCGGTGCCCGCCCCGGCGGTGTCGTTCGTCGGGCGCGCGATCCGGCGCAGCGGCGTGGTGGACTTCTCCCCGGAACAGATGCAGTTCCTCACCTTCGGCCGGGTGGTGTGCACCGAGCGGCTGCGGGACGACTTCGGCTACGAACCGGCCTACGACACCCCGGGCGCGTTCGACACCCTGCTCGCCGGGCGGCCGGTGAGCAAGGTGATCAGCCCGGTGCTGGTCGCGTCGGCGGAGCGGCGGCTCGGCCGGCTGCTGCGGGTCCCGGTGGCCGGCGAACCGGACGGCTGGCGGCCCGACGCGGATGGCGAGGTGCGGCATGGCTGAGCCGAACCGGGCCCCGGCCAAGGTGATCCCGCTGCGCGCCGACCAGGACCGGTCGGAGGCTGCGGGCCCGTCATCCTGGGAGCGCACGGTCGCCGGCGGCCTGGCCTTCCTGCGCCGGCGGCTGACCGGCGACTACGACGTGGACGAGTTCGGCTTCGACCCCGAGCTGACCGAGGCCACCGTCCTGCCGCTGGCCAGGCAGCTTTACCAGCACTGGTTCCGCACCGAGGTGGTCGGCGTGCACCACCTGCCGGTCGAGGGTGCCGCGCTGATCGTGGCCAACCACGCCGGGGCGCTCTGGGCGCTGGACGGCGTGATGACCGCGACCGCCGTGCACGACGAGACCCCCACCCACCGCTACCTGCGGATGCTCGGGGCCGACCTGGTGTTCCGCACGCCGGTGCTCGGCGAGCTGGCCCGCAAGACCGGCACCACGCTCGCCTGCAACCCCGACGCGGAACGGCTGCTGGCCACCGGAGAGCTGGTCGGGGTGTGGCCGGAGGGTTTCAAGGGCATCGGAAAGCCCTTCTCCGAACGATACAAACTGCAACGCTTCGGCCGCGGCGGGTTCGTCTCGGCGGCGCTGCGAACCGGTGCGCCGATCATCCCCACCGCGATCGTCGGGTCGGAGGAGATCCACCCGATGCTCGGCAACGCCAAGACCCTCGCCCGGCTGCTCGGGCTGCCGTACTTCCCGCTGACGCCGACCTTCCCGTGGCTCGGCCCGCTGGGCATGGTGCCGCTGCCGAGCAAGTGGTACATCGAGTTCGGCGAGCCGATCGAGACCGCGAGCTACGGTCCCGACTCCGCAGAGGACCCGATGCTGGTCTTCGAACTGACCGACCGGGTGCGCGAGCAGATCCAGAGCTCGCTCTACCGGCTGCTCATGCAGCGCCGGTCGGTCTGGCACTGAACCTGGGCGGCAGGCCCGCGCGATCAGAACCGGCGGCTGAGCCAGCCGGACGGCCGGCGGCGGCGCTCGACGGCGACTCCGGCCGCGACCGCGCCGGCTGCCGCGCCCAGCCCGAGCGCGGCCGGGATGCCGACCCGGACGGCCTTGCGGCCGGCGCGGAAGTCCCGGATCTCCCAGCCGTGCCGCCGGGCCTCGTTCCGCAGCGCCGAGTCGGGGTTGATCGCCACCGGCCGGCCGACCAGCGAGAGCATCGGCAGGTCGTTGATCGAGTCGGAGTAGGCGGTGCACTGGGCCAGGTCCAGGCCCTCGCGCACCGCCAGTTCGCGGACGGCGGCCGCCTTCGCCTCGCCGTGCAGCAGGTCGCCGATCAGCCGGCCGGAGAACAGCCCGTCCTGCTCCTCGGCCCGGGTGCCCAGCGCGCCGGTCAGGTTCAGCCGCCGGGCGATGATGCGGGCCAGCTCCTCCGGGGTGGCGGTGACCAGCCAGACCCGCTCGCCGGCGTCCAGGTGCTGCTGGGCCAGCGCCCGGGTGCCGGAGTAGATGCGGGCCGCGATCACCTCGTCGTAGATCTCCTCCGACATGGCGACGATCTCGGCCACGGACTTGCCGGCGACGAAGGCCAGTGCCGACTCGCGCGCCTTGCTGATGTTCTCCGGGCCCTCACCGCCGGCCCGGAACTTCACCTGCTGCCAGAGGAACCGGCGCAGGTCGGCGGTCGAGAAGAACTTGCGGGCCGCCAGGCCCTTCGCGAAGTGGTAGATCGAGGCGCCGACCACCATGGTGTTGTCGACGTCGAAGAACGCGGCGGCCCGGGGATTGGCAGGCACGCTGAGCGCCTGCTCCACCTCGTACGCCGCTGATCCCGCTGAGCTGCCCGGCACCCTGCCAGCCTAGCCAGGATGGCTGCCGGCTAGGGCAGGGTCGGTGCGACGGAGATGCTGACCCCGCCGGTGCCGATCCCGATGCCGACGCCGGGCACGCCGACCGAGGCGCCGTTCGAGCCGACCGAGACCGGTCCGCTCGGCAGCTGGCTCGGCAGGCCGGACGGCGGCGCACCGGACGGCAGCCGGATGCCGGACGTCGGGGCCAGGGACGGTGCCGGCCCGGTGCCGGAGAGCGGGCTGGTCGGCAGCGACGGCTGGGCCGAGCCCGAACCGCTGCCCGAACCGGTGCCGGGCACGCCGCCGGTGGCCGGCCGGTGCGCCAGGCAGCTGGTGCACGGCAGCGGGCCCAGCGCGTCGGCGTGCGCGGCCGACAGGCAGGCGCAGCCGAGTTCCGCCTTCCACTGGGCGACCCGCGCCGACACCTGGCGCAGCAGCGCCAGCGAGCGATCGGCCTGCTGCCGCGCCGGGCCGGCGGGCAGCCGGGCCGCCAGCGCGCTGATCCTGTCCTGCTGGCCGGTCACCCAGCCGGGGATCGGGGCCAGCGGGGTAGCCGAGTGCTGGTCCAGCACGGCGCCGCCGAGCAGCCGCACCCCGGAGCGGGTGTCGGAATCGGCGCTGCGCAGGGTGCTGGCGACCAGGTCCGCGGTCTGGCTGCTGGCCGGACCCGAGCCGGTCAGCTTGCCGGACTCGTCGGCCCTGCTGGTGGCGAACTGCAGGTACTTCATCGCCTTGTCGGTGCCGGAACCGGCCACCGAGAGCTGGAAGTTCTCGCTGGCCCGCTTCAGGCCGTAGAGCGACTGGCCGGGCAGCGCGCCCCCGGACATCCAGACCGCGAGGCCGAGCAGCAGCACCAGCACGGTCGCGGCGCCGGCAAGGGCCATCAGCGGCCGACGGAGCACCGCCACCCGACTGCGCCTGACCGGCCGCGTGTCCGTGCCGCCGGCGCCCGGCGCGGATTCGGCCACGATTCGCGGGGTGATCGCCACCAGTTGGGCTCGCAATTCGGCCTTGAACCGGTCGTCCGGCGGTCTGCCGACGGGCAGGGCGCGCAACCGGGAGACTAGCTCAGCCTCGACGTCCCGGCGGTCGCCGGACCTCGGGGAGAACCTGCCCGTGCTCATCGCGTCCTTTCCTGCCGCCGGTCAGGGCGGTGCTGTCGTCTGCGTGCGTCGGAGGTCGGACGTCCGGCGCTTGGCGCATCGTGTGTCGAACTATCGGCTATCGACCGGTCAGCTGTCGAGCGTGCCGCTCGGGTGATCCTGCCGGTCGGCCGACCGGGCATCGTGCGGTTCAACGACGCCCGGTCCGGGGCGGTTACCGCCTACTCGCCGGTAGCTTGTACCGGTTTTCCCGGGCGCGGATGCGCCCGTGCCGGACCGGGTCACCGCAGCTCGTCACCGAGCATGCCGGCCAGCCGCTTGACCGCGCGGTGCTGCAGCGCCTTGATCGCCCCGTCGTTCTTGCCCATCACCGCCGCCGTCTCGGCCACCGACAGCCCGTGCAGGAACCGCAGCACGATGCATTCCCGCTGCTCCTCGCCCAGCTCGTTGACCGCCGACAGCAACCTGGTGTTCGTCAGGTGCGCAAGTACCGCGGTCTCCGGGCTGTCGGCGGCGTCGCCGCTCTCGACCGTCTCGCCGGTGGTCTGCTCCAGCCGGAACCGGGCGGACTTTGTGTGGTCGAAGACGATGTTGCGGGCGATCGTCATGAACCAGGCGCCGATGTCGCGGCCCTGGTAGTTGATCGAGGAGATCCGGCGCAGGGCGCGCAGGAAGGTCTCGGAGGTGAAGTCCTCGGCCAGCGCCCGGTCGTTCACCCGGTAGTAGATGAACCGGAAGACCTGGTTGACGTAGCGGTCGTAGAGCTCGCCGAACGCCTCGCCGTCGCCGTTCTGCACGGCCTGTACCAGCCGCCAGGTCTCGACGTGCTCGGCCTCGATGTCGTCGTCGCCGACGGCTGGCGGCGGGGGTTCGTCCGGATCGCTCGGTATCTTCGCGGTGGCCGGCTCGTTGGACGTGCGGGAACCGGACATCCGGGACGGGAGGTGCAGGGTCGACCGGCTGGACTCGCTCAGCATCGGGCCGGCGAGGGCCGGCTGGGCCGCGCCGGCGATCAGCTCGGCCAGCGCACGCAGGCCAATCAAGTCCGGAGTCACGCGGCCCGGGGTAACGCGGCCGGGATCGTGCCCGGGACGGGAGTCGCGGTGCCCGGTGGGCCCGTGGTCGGAGAGCCCGCGCCCCCGAAACCAGGGAGTGCCGGGCACATTCACGATGAGAAACGCTCCCTCGGCCGTCGATGTGCGCTGCGGTCCATAGCCCCGTCTGGACGACGGTACCCGTCTCCGCAGGCGCAATCACCCCCCGCGACTGATTTTCCAGTGATTCGTCCGTGCTCGGTAGCATGCTGCTCAGCTCGTCGTGACGCACCCAGCCGGTTCAGCGCAAGCGGCTGCGGAGATCCTGGAGGGCCCGCGCAGATGACCGCCCAGCACCCGCCGTCCTCCTTCTCCGACCTGCTGCGGCGGGCCGCCGCAGCCCGCGGCGACCAGCTCGCGGTGAGCGACGGCGACCAGCGCCTGGACTGGCGGCGGCTGGCCGCCGACACCGACCGGCTGGCGGGCGCGTTCGCCGGGGCCGGCCTGCGGGCCGGGGACCGGGTCGCGATCCAGGCGCCGAGCTCGGCGCAGTTCGTGCTCTGCTACCTGGCCGGCCTGCGGGCGGGACTGGTCGTGGTGCCGGTGAACCCGGCGTACACGCTGCCGGAGCTGGAGCACATCCTCGACGACTCGGGCGCCCGGGCGCTGATCACCGCAACGGTGGCCGCGGTCGAGGCGGCGGCCGGGCTGCGCGAGCGCCATCCCGACCTGCTGATCCTGCTGGCCGGCCCGTCCGGCGTGGACGGGCTGCGCACGGTCGGCGAGCTGCTGGCCGATGCCCCGGCCGGGCCGGTGGAGCTGCCCGACCGGGCCGGCGACGACCTGGCCGTGCTGCTCTACACCTCCGGCACCTCCGGCCGGCCCAAGGGCGCGATGCTGCCGGTCCGCGCGCTGCTGGCCAACCTGGACCAGTTCGACCGGCTGGCTCCGGCGCCGGTCGGGGCCGACGACCGGATCTTCCTGCCGCTGCCGCTGTTCCACATCTTCGGCCTGAACGCCGGCCTGGGCCTGGCGCTGTACTACGGGGCGAGCCTGACCCTGTCGGCCCGGTTCGACGCGGCCGGCACGTTGCGGGAGATGGCCGCGGCGGGGGCGACGGTGGTGGTCGGCGCGCCGCTGGAATACGCCCGCTGGGCCGAGCAGGCCGAGCTGGCCGAGGGCTTCGCGACCGTCCGGCTGGCACTGTCCGGCTCGGCACCTCTGGCTTCCGACCTGGTCGGCCGGTACGCCGAGCTGGGGGTGGGCCTCTACGAGGGGTACGGGCTGACCGAGGCCGCCCCGGTGGTGACGCTGAACCTGGTGCCCGACGGCACCGGTCGCGGCTGGCTGCCGCCCAAGGCCGGCTCGGTCGGCCGGCCGCTGCCGGGGGTGCAGGTGCGGCTGGTCGACGCCGACGGCGAGCCCGCCGAGCCCGGCGACCTCGGCTTCGTGGAGGTGCGCGGGCAGAACCTGTTCACCGGCTACTGGCCGGACGGCGCCGGCGGCCCGCGCGCGGACGGCTGGTTCGGCACCGGCGACCTGGCCGTGCTGGACGACGACGGCGACTACTACCTGGTCGGCCGGCGTTCCGATTTGGTGCTGGTCAACGGGTTCAACGTCTATCCCGCCGAGGTCGAGGCGGTGTTCGCCAGGCTGCCGGGTGTGCAGGAGGTGGCGGTGCTCGGCCTGCCGGACGGGCCGTCCGGCGAGGTGCTGGTGGCCTACGTGGTGCCCGTCCCCGGCGCGCAGCTGGCGGAGGAGGCGCTGCTGGCCGAGGCCGCCCGGTCGCTGGCCCGGTTCAAGCTGCCCCGGCGGGTGCTCGAGGTGGATCGGCTGCCCTACACCGCGACCGGCAAGGTGATGAAGTGGCGGCTGCGGCCGGGCGAGGTGCCCGCCGAGGGTGACGGCGCATGATGGCCGCGGCGGACCACCGGGTCACCCTGATCACCCGGGTGGGCTGTCATCTGTGCGAGGACGCCGAGCGACGGCTCGGCGAGCTGTCGGCCGAGCTGGGCTTCGGGCTCGAACTGCTCGACGTCGACGCCGACCGGCGGCGGGCGAACGAGTACTCCGACCGGGTGCCGGTGATCCTCATCGACGGGGCCGAGCACGGCTACTGGCAGCTGGAGGAGGACCGGTTCCGCCGGGCCCTGGAGGGCTGAGCGGAGCCGCTCGCGGGACGTGAGCTTCGTCGCGAGAAGGCCGTTGACGCCGTCCTATACCACAGCGTCCGACGATTTTGTGAATGCCTTCACAAGGGCGTACGGTTCATCGTCGTCCACTCCAATACCACACGGTTCCGCTACCCGTGCGAGGGGCTAGCTGTCCTGGCCCGCGCGGCGCCCTGCGAGCCAGTCCCAGCTAGTCCAGGAGCGCAATGATCGTCCAGCCGGAAGGCCTGAACGAGGTCGGCACCGCAGCCGGCCCGTCGGCCACCGCTGCCGATCAGGCGCTGGAGCGGCGCGCCATCCCGGAGGCCACGGTAGCCCGGCTGGCGATCTACCTGCGGGTGCTGGTCGCACTCGGCGAGACCGGCACCGGCACCGTCTCCTCCGAGTCGCTGGCCGCCGCGGCCGGGGTCAACTCGGCCAAACTCCGCAAGGACCTCTCCTACCTCGGTTCGTACGGCGTGCGCGGTGTCGGCTACGACGTGGCCGTGCTGACCGAACGGATCAACCAGACGCTGGGCCTGCAGCAGGATCGCGCGGTGGCCCTGATCGGCCTCGGCCACCTCGGTCGCGCGCTGGCCGGCTACGACGGCTTCGCCTCCCGGGGTTTCCGGATCGCCGCGATCCTGGACGCCGACCCGGCCATCGTCGGCAGCACGCTGCGCGGGGTCACGGTGCGGCACGTCGACGCCCTCGCCGAGGTGGTCGCCGAGGCCGACATCGCGATCGCCGTGGTCACGGTGCCGGTGGACGCGGCGCAGGACGTCTGCGACCGGCTGGTCGCCGCCGGCGTCACTTCGATCCTGAACTTCGCCCCGACCGTGCTGACGGTGCCGGCGCACGTCGATGTGCGCAAGGTCGACCTGGCCGCGGAGCTGCAGATCCTCTCCTTCCACGACAGCCGCAAGTCCGGCCGCGCCGACGTGGCGGTGGGCCGATGACGCTGCTCGTGGTGGGCCTGTCGCACCACTCGGCACCGGTCACGGTGCTCGAGCGGGCCAGCGTCCCGTCCGGCCAGGTCGCGAAGGTGATCGACGAGCTGCACCACGGCGACTCGATCTCCGAGGTCATGCTGCTCTCCACCTGCAACCGGGTCGAGGTGTACGCCGACGTGGCCCGCTTCCACCCGGCGGTCGGGCACATCTCCGGCGTGCTGGCCCGCACCGCGGGCATGGACCTGACCAGCCTCGGCGACAACCTCTACGTGCACTTCGACGAGGCGGCGGCCGAGCACCTGCTGCGGGTCGCGGCCGGCCTGGACTCGATGGTGGTGGGGGAGTCCCAGATCCTCGGCCAGTTGCGGACCGCTTACGCCAGCGGCATCGAGGCGGCCACCGTCGGCAAGGTGCTGCACGAGGCCGGCCAGACCGCCCTGCGGGTCGGCAAGCGGGTGCACACCGAGACCGGCATCGACCGGGCCGGCGCCTCGGTGGTGTCGCTGGCGCTGCAGCACGCGGCCGAACACGTCGGCGGCGACCTGGCCGGCAAGCGGTTCGTGATCGTCGGCGCCGGCTCGATGGGCGCGCTGGCCGGGGCGACCCTGCAGCGGCTGCACGGCGGCGCGCCGGTGGACGCGGTGGTGCTCAACCGCAGCCCCAACCGGGCCGAGCGGCTGGCCGGTTCGCTGGGCGGCCGGGCCGGCAACCTGGCCGCGCTGGCCACCGAGATCGCCCAGGCCGACGTGCTGATCTCCTCGACCGGCGCGTCCGGCCTGGTGGTCGACGCGACCGACCTGCGGCACCGGGACGGCCGCCCGCTGGTGGTGCTGGACCTGGCCCTGCCCCGGGACGTGGACCCGGCGGTGGCGCTGCTGCCCGGCGTGCACTACGTGGACCTGGACGTGCTGCGCAGCTCCGGCTCGATGGTCTCCGACGACGAGATCAGCGCCGCCGACGAGATCGTGGCCGAGGAGCTCAGCGGCTACCTCAGCCACCAGCAGGTGCTGGCGGTGGCGCCGACGGTGACCGCGCTGCGGGCCCGCGCCGCGCAGGTGGTCGACGCCGAGGTGCTGCGGCTGGACAGCCGGCTGCCCGGGCTGGACCCGGCCGTCCGGGCCGAGCTCGCGCACGCGGTGCGCCGGGCGGTGGACAAGGTGCTGCACGCGCCCACCGTCCGGGTGAAGGAGCTGGCGGCCACCCCCGGCGGCAACTCCTACGCCGAGGCGCTGCGCCAGCTCTTCGACCTCGACCCGGCCCGGCCGGGCGCGGTGACCGCGGTGAGCCGGGGTGTCGACGCGCTGAGCGACGACGCCACGGTCGGCGACGCCGTGGCGGGGCCGGAGGAGGCGCCGTGACCCTGACCCGCACCCTGCGCGTCGGGACCCGGGCCAGCCTGCTCGCCCGCACGCAGACCCAGTGGGTGATCGACGAGCTTGCCACCCTGGTTCCGGACGCTTGCGTGGAGACCGTGCTGGTCTCCACCGAGGGCGACCGCTCCACCGCGCCGCTGGCCCAGATCGGCGGCACCGGGGTGTTCGTCTCGGCCCTGCGCGAGGCACTGCTGGCCGGCGAGATCGACGTCGCCGTGCACTCCTACAAGGACCTGCCGACCGCCCCGGCCGCTGGCCTGGCGCTGGCCGCGGTGCCCACCCGGGAGGACCCGCGCGACGCGCTGTGCGCGCGGGACGGCCTGAGCCTGCTCGACCTGCCGCGCGGTGCCCGGCTGGGCACCGGCTCGCCACGGCGGGCCGCCCAGCTGCGGGCGCTGGACCTGGGGCTGGAACTCGTGCCGATCCGGGGCAACGTCGACACCCGGCTGGCCAAGGTGGGCACCGAACTGGACGGCGTGGTGCTGGCGATGGCCGGCCTGCGCCGGCTCGGCCGGGCCGGCGCGGTCACCGAGGCCCTCGACCCGATCCAGGTGCTGCCGGCCCCGGCGCAGGGCGCGCTGGCCATCGAGTGCCGCGCGGGCGACAGCGCCACCCTGACTCTGCTGGCCGGTCTCGACGATCCGGCCAGTCGCGCGGCGGTCGCGGCCGAACGCGCGTTGCTGGCCGGCCTGGAAGCCGGCTGCTCCGCCCCCGTCGGAGCACTGGCCGAGGTCACCGAGGGTGACTCCGGCCGGTGGGAGATCTTCCTACGGGGATCGGTCACCGCGATCGACGGCACGGATGCCGTCCGGTTGTCGGTGTCCGGTGAACTCGACACTGCCGAGGACCTCGGCCGGCGGCTGGCCGCCGAGCTGCTGGACCTCGGCGCGAACACAATGATGGGGAGCTCGTCATGACCCGAGCGCGCAAGTCCGGAGGCCGGGTGACCTTCGTGGGCACCGGCACCGGCGACGCCGGCCTGCTGACCGTCCGTGCCACCGAGGCACTGGCCGCCGCCGAGGTGGCCTTTGTCGACGCGTCCGTCCCGGAGCAGGTCCGGGCGCTGATCGCCGGTGAGATCCGGCCGGCCGAGGCGAACCCGGCCGACACCGCCAAGGCCGTGCTGGCCGAGGCCCGGTCCGGATCGCTGGTGGCCCGGGTGGTCTCCGGCGACCCGCTCAGCTCCGAGGCGGTGGCCAAGGAGGCGCTGGCCGTCGCCAAGACGGTGCTGCCGTTCGACGTGGTGCCGGCCTTCACCGAGGCCGCGGTCACCACCAGTTACGCGGGCATCTCGGTCGGCGGCCTGCGCACCGAGGCCGACCTGCGCGAGGTGCCGGCCGATTACGAGGCGCTCGCCGCGGCGCCGGGCGCCCTGCTGCTGACGCTGGACGCGGCCGAGGTCGGCACCGTCGCCGAGCAGCTGGTGGCCTCCGGCCTCAAGCCCGACACCCCGCTCACCGTGACCTGTGCCGGCACCACCACCAGCCAGGTCACCGTGAACGGCACCCTGGGCGAGGCGGGCCTGGCCGCGGCCGGCATGCACGGCACCCTCGTGATGACCGTCGGCAAGGCGGCCGGCGCGCGGGACAAGCTGGCCTGGTGGGAGTCCCGGCCGCTGTTCGGCTGGAAGATCCTGGTGCCTCGCACCAAGGAGCAGGCCGGCGCGATGAGCGAGCGGCTGCGCGAGTACGGCGCGGTGCCGGTCGAGGTGCCCACCATCGCGGTCGAGCCGCCGCGCACGCCCACCCAGATGGAGCGCGCGATCAAGGGCCTGGTGACCGGCCGGTTCGAGTGGATCGTCTTCACCTCCACCAACGCGGTGAAGGCGGTGCGGGAGAAGTTCGAGGAGTTCGGCCTGGACGCCCGGGCGTTCGCCGGGGTGAAGATCGCCTGCGTCGGCGAGCAGACCGCCGAGGCGGTGCGTGCGTTCGGCATCCGGCCGGAACTGCTGCCGTCGGGCGAGCAGTCCTCCGAGGGCCTGCTGGCCGACTTCCCGCCGTACGACGACGTGCTCGACCCGATCGACCGGGTGCTGCTGCCGCGGGCCGACATCGCCACCGAGACGCTGGCCGAGGGGCTGCGCGAGCGCGGTTGGGAGATCGACGACGTGACCGCCTACCGGACGGTGCGGGCCGCACCGCCGGCCGCCGAGATCCGGGACGCGATCAAGTCCGGCGGGTTCAACGCGGTGTGCTTCACCTCGTCCTCGACGGTGCGCAACCTGGTCGGCATCGCCGGCAAGCCGCACGCGCGCACCGTGGTGGCCTGCATCGGTCCGCAGACGGCGGCCACCGCCGCCGAGTTCGGGCTGCGGGTGGACGTGCAGCCGGAGACCGCGAGCGTGCCGGCGCTGATCGACGCGCTGGCCGAGTTCGCGGTCAAGCGAGCCGAGGAGGAGCGGGAGAAGGCCGCCGCGGCCCCGGCCCGCCGGCCGAGCCGGAGCACCGGCCGGAGCCGCACGACCGCACGCTGAGTTTGGGGCGATAGGAGGATCGCTCCCCCCGGTGGTCCCGCAATCCTCCTATCGCAGCCGGCATGCCGGCGGGTGCCATCCTGCCAAGATCGGCAGACACCGGGCCATACGCATTTCTGCGTACGGCCGTCTGACACCGCTGAGCCCGCATGAGCGGCCGGCGGTAACGTTGCCTACTGCCACGATGAGCAGCGCATCGCAGGCCGATCCGGGCGGGGGCGACGCGTGGCGCCACGGGACGAGCTCCGGGCCGAGGATCTGCACGCGATCCTCGCGCTGGTCGCGGAGCTGCACCTGGCCGGCGGCGTCGACGCGCTCGGCCAGCTGCTGCTGGGCCGGCTGCGGTCGCTGGTGCCGGCCGACCTGGTCAGCTACAACGACATCGACCTGACCGGCACCGGGACCTCGCGCATCTGGTACGACCCGGACCTGGACCCGAGCTCGGAGCTGACGGTCACCTTCGACGCGCTGCAGCACGAGCACCCGCTGCTGGCCGACTACGTCGGCACCGGGGATCCGGAGCCACGTCGGATGTCCGATTTCATCGCGCTGCCGGACTTCCAGGCGCGCGACCTGTGGCGCGAGGTGTTCCGGCCGCTGGAGATCAACCACCAGGTGGCCTTCGTGACCGGCACCCTGCCGGGGCAGGTGCTGGCGATCGGGCTCAACCGCTGGACGGCCGACTTCACCGAGCGTGACCTCGCCGTCGCCGGGATGCTGCGGGTGCACATCTCGGCCGCCTTCCACCACGCCCGGCTGCGTGAGCGGCTGGCCGACCGGCCGGGCCTGGCGGGGCTGGAGCTGACCGCCCGGGAGCGTGAGGTGCTGGCACTGCTGGCGGCCGGCCGGTCCAACCGCGAGATCGCCCGGCTGCTGTTCATCACCCACCGCACCGTGGACAAGCACGTGGAGAACCTGCTCGCCAAGCTGCGGGTGCGCAGCCGGACGGAGGCGGCCGCGCTCTACTACCGTGCCGCGGCCGACCAGGGCTGACCGGGCCGGGCCGCACGGCGTTCGGCGGCCGGTCCCGCGAGTAGGTTGGACCCGTGACCGAGCTCCCCGTCCTGCCTCCGTTCCCGGTGTCCCGGCCGCGCCGGCTGCGGCGTACCGCGGCGCTGCGCCGGCTGACCTCCTCCGTCTCGCTCCGGCCGCACGACCTGGTGCTGCCGATGTTCGTCGCGGAGGGTCTGGCCGACCCCCGGCCGATCGGGTCGATGCCGGGCGTCGTGCAGCACAGCCTGGACTCGCTGGCCAAGGCGGCGATCGGCGCGGTCGAGGCCGGCGTCGGTGGGCTGATGCTCTTCGGGGTGCCGCAGCACAAGGACGCGGTCGGCTCCGGGGCCGACGACCCGAACGGCATCCTCAACCAGGGCCTGGCCAGGCTGAAGTTCGAGCTGGGCGACGCCACGGTGCTGATGGGCGACCTGTGCCTGGACGAGTTCACCGACCACGGGCACTGCGGGGTGCTCTCGATCGACGGCTCGGTGGACAACGACGCGACCCTGCAGCGGTACGCCGCGATGGGGCTGGCGATGGCCGAGGCGGGCGCGGACCTGCTGGGCACCAGCGGCATGATGGACGGCCAGGTCGGCGTGGTGCGCCGGGCGCTGGACGAGGCCCGCCGCTCCGACGTCGGCGTGCTGGCCTACGCGCCGAAGTACGCCTCCAGCTTCTTCGGCCCGTTCCGGGAGGCGGTCGACTCGTCCCTGGTCGGGGACCGGCTCACCTATCAGCAGGACCCGGCCCGCGGCCTGGCCGAGGCACTGGCCGAGGTGGCGCTGGACGTCGCCGAGGGCGCGGACGCCGTGATGGTCAAGCCGGCGCTGCCGTACCTGGACGTGCTGGCCCGGGTGGCCGAGGCGAGCCCGGTGCCGGTGGCCGCGTACCAGGTCTCCGGCGAGTACGCGATGGTCGAGGCGGCTGCGGAGCGGGGCTGGCTGGACCGGGAGCGCACCATGCTCGAGTCGCTGCTGTCGATCCGGCGCGCCGGTGCCTCGATGATCCTGACCTACTGGGCGCACGAGGCCGCGCTGCTGTTGCGCGCCGGCTGAGCCGGACGGTGCGGACCGGCTATCGCACGCCGCTGCTGCTCTGCGGCTTGATCGCGCTCGGGTGGCTGGCCGACGCGGCGCTGCTCGGCGGCGCGGCGCACTGGCCGGGCTGGCTGCTCGCGCTGCTGCTGGTCGGCGGCATCACCGGGCTGAGCGCGCGGCAGCGGGCGGCCCGGCCGGGGGCCCCCGCGCACGCCCCACCTGCCCCGCCCGCCACCTTTGCGATCCGGCCGGCCCGGGACGCCGAGCTGCCCGGGCTGATCGAGGTCGAGATCGCCGCCGACCGGCTGTTTCCTCTTGCCGGCTATGGCGAAACTCCCGGCCCGGCGTCGCTGGACGAGCTGCGCGCCTCGCCGCTGACCCTGGTCGCCGGGGACCCGCCGGTGGGCTACGTCCGGGTCGACGTGGTGGACGGCCAGGCGCATCTGGAGAGCCTGTCGGTGCGGCCGAAGTTCATGCGGCGGGGAATCGGCGGGGCGCTGGTGGCCGCGGCGTGCGACTGGGCCGCAGCGCAGGGGTTCACCGAGGTCACGCTCTGCACGTTCGCCGAGGTGCCCTGGAACGCCCCGTTCTACGCCGGCCTGGGCTTCGTCGAGCTGGCCGAGCTGACCCCGGGGCTGCGGGCGCTGCGCGAGGAGGAACGCCGGATCGGGCTGGAGCGGATGGGGCCGCGGGTGGTGATGGTCCGCCGGCTGGCCAGGGCTGGGACACTGGAGCGGTGACCGACGCACCCATCTCCGCCGACCTGTTCGCCCGTGCCCAGCGCGTCATCCCGGGCGGGGTGAACTCGCCCGTCCGGGCGTTCCGCGCGGTCGGTGGCACGCCGCGGTTCATGGTCAGCGGGCACGGGCCGTACCTGACGGATGCCGACGGGCAGACCTACGTCGACCTGGTCGCCTCCTGGGGGCCGATGATCCTCGGGCACGCGCACCCGGCGGTGGTCGAGGCGGTGCAGCGGGCGGCGATGGCCGGCCTGTCGTTCGGCACCCCGACCGAGGGCGAGATCGAGCTGGCCGAGGAGATCATCGCCCGGGTGGCGCCGGTCGAGGAGGTGCGGCTGGTCAACTCCGGCACCGAGGCCACCATGTCCGCGATCCGGCTGGCCCGCGGCGCGACCGGCCGGCGCAAGGTGGTCAAGTTCGCCGGCTGCTACCACGGCCACGTGGACGCGCTGCTGGCCAGCGCCGGCTCGGGCGTCGTGACGTTCGGCCTGCCGGACACGCCCGGGGTCACCGGCGCCCAGGCGTCGGAGACGATCGTGCTGCCGTACAACGACATTCCCGCGCTGGAGGCGGCCTTCGCCGCGGACGGCGCCGACATCGCCTGCGTGATCACCGAGGCCGCCTGCGGCAACATGGGCACGGTCGCCCCCGGCCCCGGCTTCAACGCCGCGCTGCGCCGGATCACCGCCGAACACGGCGCGCTGCTGATCATGGACGAGGTGATGACCGGCTTCCGGGTGTCGGTGGCCGGCTGGTACGGGCTCGACCCGGTCGAGGCCGACCTCTACACCTTCGGCAAGGTCATGTCCGGCGGGCTGCCGGCCGCGGCGTTCGGCGGCCGGGCCGAGGTCATGTCGTTCCTGGCGCCGGCCGGCCCGGTCTACCAGGCCGGCACGCTGTCCGGGAACCCGGTCGCGGTGGCGGCCGGGCTGGCCAGCCTGCGCGCCGCGGACGCCGACGTCTACGCCAGCCTCGACCGCACCGCCGGACTGATCGGCACGCTCGCCTCCGAGGCGCTCGCCGCGCAGGGGGTGGCGCACCGGCTGCAGTACGCGGGCAACATGTTCTCGGTCTTCTTCACCGAGCATGAGGTCACGAACTTCGAGCAGGCGCAGGCCAGCGAGACGTTCCGGTACGGGCCGTTCTTCCACGCGATGCTGGCCGCCGGGGTGTACCTGCCGCCGAGCGCGTACGAGACCTGGTTCGTCAGCGCCGCGCACGACGACGAGTCGCTGGGCCGGATCGCCGAGGCACTGCCGGCAGCGGCCAAGGCGGCCGCCGCGGCGGTGCGCCCGTCGTGACCGACGGCCGGAGCGAGACCCGCACGACGGTCCACCTGCTGCGGCACGGCGAGGTGCACAACCCCGACCGGGTGCTCTACGGCCGGCTGCCGGGATTCCGGCTCTCCGAGGCCGGCCGGCAGATGGCCAAGCTCGCCGCGAACGCCCTCGCCGACCGGGACGTCACCCACCTGGTCAGCTCGCCGCTGCAGCGGGCGCAGGAGACCGCCGCGCCGCTGGCGGCCGAGTTCGGCCTGCAACCGGTGCTGGACGAGCGGCTGATCGAGGCCGGCAACGACTTCGAGGGCCAGCGGGTGACCGGCCCGGACGGGGTGCTCAAGCAGCCGGCGAACTGGTTCCGATACCGCAACCCGTTCCGGCCGTCCTGGGGGGAGCCGTATGCCCGGGTCGCCGACCGGATGTACGCCGCGCTGCTGGCCGCCCGGGACGCGGCGGCCGGGCACGAGGCGGTCTGCGTCTCGCACCAGCTGCCGATCGTCTGCCTGCGCCGGTTCGCCGAGCACCGGCACCTGTGGCACGACCCGCGCAGCCGGCAGTGCTCGCTGGCCTCGCTCACCTCGTTCCGGTTCCGCGGCGGCGAGCTGGTCGGCATCGACTACACCGAGCCGGCCGGAACCACCTCGAACCGGATCGGGCCACCCCACGGCGCCTGATCCGCACCCTTACCACAGCGCGTGCTCAGAATCAGGGGTGGCCGTACGTGTGGTCCAGCACACGTACCACACTGGACGGGTGACCGTCGAACGCCGCCCCCGCACGCTGCTCGCGACGACGGTGCTGGCACTCGGCGTCCTGCTGGCCGGCTGCACGGGCGGCCACGACGCGGTCGACCAGAACGCGGGCGGCCAGTACCGGTACAACGGCGGCGACCCCAAGGGCAGCCTGATCCCGGTTGCCAAGCGCAAGGCGGCCGGTCCGGTCGCCGGCTCGCTGGTCGGCGGGGGTGAGTACAAGCTGAGCCAGGACCGGGGCAAGGTCGTGGTGCTGAGCTTCTTCGCCTCCTGGTGCCCGCCCTGCCAGACCGAGACCCC
>DATJNU010000073.1:0-50861 GCA_035507775.1 Jatrophihabitans sp. | reverse complement strand
ACGCTGCGCAAGTTCCAGTCGCAGCTGCACCACCCGCTGCTCGGAGCGAACGCGCTGTACTGGAACACCACCAAGGCGGCGTTCCCCGAGTTCGTGATCAAGCGGGTGCCGGTCGGCGACCACCGCGGCCACGGCGACGACCACCGGCACGGCGACGGTGAGACCGTCAAGGTCGGCATCGTCGGGCTGGTGACACCGGGGTGCGCCATCTGGGACAAGGCGAACCTCGACGGCAAGATCAGCTTCAACGGCATCGTCGAGCAGGCCAAGATCGTGATCCCGAAGGTGAAGCGAGCCGGCGCGGACATCGTCATCGTGTCCTGCCACTCCGGCGCCGACACCTCGTCCTCCTACGGCGACGCGCTGCCGTGGCCGGAGAACGCCTCCACCCTGCTGGCCCAGCAGGTGCCGGGCATCGACGCGATCCTGGTCGGCCACGCGCACGTCGAGATCCCGCAGCGCTTCGTCACCGGCCCGGACGGGGTGAAGCAGGTGCTGCTGTCCGAACCGCTGAAGTGGGGCGAGCGGCTGACCGTGATGGACCTCGACCTGGTCAAGAGCCACGGCCGGTGGACGGTCGCCACCTCGTCGTCGACGGTGCTGAACGCCAACACGGTGCCCGAGGACCCGGCCATCGTGAAGCTGGTGGCCAAGCAGCACCAGGCCGTCCGGGACTACGTCAACGGCGTGATCGGCAGCTCGACCGCCCCGATGTCGGCCGCCACCTCGCGCTACCAGGACACCGCCGCGATGGACTTCATCAACTACGTCCAGGCCGACGCGGTCAAGAAGGCGATCGCCGGGACATCGGCGGCCTCGCTGCCGGTGCTCTCGATCGCCGCGCCGTTCAACCCGGACGCCGCCATCCCGATGGGCAACGTGACGGTGCGCGACGTGGCCGGGCTCTACATCTACGACAACACGCTGCTCGGCATCGTCTTCACCGGCGCGCAGGTCAAGGCGTACCTGGAGTACTCCGCCCAGTACTTCCAGCAGATCAGCGGCACCGGGCCGTTCGTGCCCAGCCAGCTGACCAACGCCGTCACGCCGTCCGCGCCGAACGGCACGCCGGACTACAACTACGACATCATGGGCGGCCTCGACGCCTCGCTGTCGTACCTGATCGACATCGCCAAGCCGGTCGGCTCGCGGATCACGAACCTGGCCTACGACGGGGTCGCGGTCGACCCGGCGCAGCAGTTCGTGATCGCGATCAACAACTACCGGCAGTCCGGCGGCGGCGGCTTCCCGGGCGTGACGGCCGCGCCGGTGGTCTACAACGCGCAGGTCGAGATCCGGCAGCTGATCATCGACTGGGTGACGGCCGCCAAGGTCATCGACCCGTCGGTGTTCTCCCACCTGGACTGGAAGCTGGTCTCCAACGGCCAGGACATCACCATCACCACGTCCTGACCCGCTGCCCGGACACCGGCTGATCGAACGCCGCCGGATCAGGCACCGCGGCCCCGGACCGAATCGGTCCGGGGCCGCGGTGCTGTCCTGGTTTCAGCTGTCGAACGGGCGCACCTGCAGATCGAGTTCGCCCTCCATCCGCTGGGCGATCTCGATGATCGCCTCCGGGTGCCGGTCCTTCTCGTACGGTCCCCAGACCGACAGCAGCGCCACCGGGTCGTAACCCTCCGGCGCCGCCCAGACGTCCTGCCCCGGCCGGGCGATCGCGTAGTACCGGCGGAAGTGCGGGTCGCGAGCCGCCAGCCCCGGCGCGTTGTGCTCCAGCACCCCGGTGCGGTAGAGGAACTTGATGCAGGTGGCCAGCCGGCCGGGGTGCCGGTTGCCGGCCAGCGCGTGAGCCTCGTCGGTGTCGCCGAAGCCCGCGACCAGGAAGATGTGCACCAGGTCCACCGCGTGGACGTCCCGGATGTGCCGGTAGACGTGGCCGCCGCTGATCCGGGTGCTGAACTCGACGAAGCGGAACTCGCCCTGGCTGTCGCGGCGCAGCTCGGCGTTCACGATCGCCATCTTGACGCCGAGCGAGTCGACCAGCGCCTGCATCAGCTCGGCGATCGCCTGCTCCTCGACCGGGTCCGGGTACGGCAGGACGTAGAGGTCCTCCTCGAAGCCGGGCGGGTGCGGCAGCTGCTTGGTGTTCACCCCGCCGAGGTAGAACCGGCCGTCGACGACGACGCCGTCGGCGGTGATCTCGTCACCCGGCAGGAACTCCTCGACCAGGGCCCACGCCTCGGGCATCCCGTCGTCGTAGAAGTGACTGTGGTTGGAGTGCGCGATCGCCCTGATCTCGTCGAAGAGTTCCTGGGCCCGCTCGCGGCGGTCGACCAGCTCGACCTTGGCGCTGGACGACGCGCGGGTGGGCTTGACCACGAACTTCGGGCCGATCCGGTCGAGGATCGCCTCGACGTCGGAGTCGTCGCCCACCGGCAGCGACAGCGGCGTCGGCAGGCCGGAGTCGCGCAGGTGCGCCCGCTGCAGCGACTTGTCCCGGGCGATCCGGTCCGCGTCAGGCCGGGCCCAGGCCACGCCGTGCCGCTGGTTCGCGAGGCCCACCGCGACGATGTCGATCTCGAGGAAGGTCAGCGCGTAGGCGGAGCCGGTGTTCTTCAGCTCGAGCAGGATCTCCTCCACCAGCGTCTCGGTGGTGGTCTCCTTGGGCAGCAGCCGCACCGAGGCGAACCGCGGGTCCGAGGCGGCCGTCGGATCCTCGGTCAGCAGGTGGATCCTCAACCCGGACTGGTACATGGTCTCGATATGGTCGTAGCGGATCGTCAGGCCGATGCGCATGACGAGCACGATCGAGCGGTCGAGGTAGTTGATCACTGGGAGATCCTCCAGACTCCGTAAATTCCCGTGCTGAGTGCCACCGCGACCAGGAGCGTGCCGATCCACAACCCGTGGTGGGAGAGCGCGAAGACGGTGGTGCCGATCGCCGGGCCGAGCGAGAAGCCGAGGCTCTGCGCGGTGGCCAGCAGGCCCTGGTAGCGCGCCTCGGTGCCGGCCGGGGAGATGGCCGCCACGGCGGCGTTGGTGACCGGGGCGAAGATCATCTCACCGACGGTGAAGGCGATGAAGGCCACCACGATGACCGCCGCCAGGCTGATCATGGCGGCGCCGGCCAGGCCGATCGTCATGACCAGCACGCCGCCGATCAGTGGCACCACCCACGGCAGCCGCCGGGTGACGGAGCTGATAGGCAGCTCGCCGGCGATGACGACGACCCCGTTCACCGCCAGCAGGGCGCCGTAGAACGCGGTGGTGTAACCGTGCCGGACGACCTGCAGCGGCAGGGTGGACTGGTACTGGGCATAGACCGTGGCGACGCCGAAGAGCAGCGCGCAGAGCAGCCAGACCGGCAGGTTGCGCTGCGGGTGCGGTGCGGTGTCGGCCAGGTCGACCCGGCCGGGGGCCGAGGTCAGTGCCGGCTCGTTCGGCTCGGCGACGGTGTCCGGCCCGTCCGGCCGGGCACCGGTGGGCGTGACCTGGGCGTGCCGCAATCCCAGGAAGACCACCATCCCGCAGGCCGCGTAGGCGATCGCCTCGATCGAGAACAGCGCCGAGTACGAACGGGATGCGACGAAGCCGGCGATGACGGCGCCGATCGCCGCGCCGACGTTCATCGCCAGCCGGAAGAAGGCGAACGTCGGCACCCGGTCGGCGGGGGCACTGTTCAGGATGAGCAGTGCGGACGCGGCCGGCTGGTAGGACTGGCTGCACAGCGCCACCAGGCAGACCGCGACGACCACGGTCGGATGGTTCGGTGCGACGACCAGCATCGCCACGGCGGCCGAGGACGCGATCATCGAGCCGACCAGGCTGGCCCGGCTGCCGATCCGGTCGGCCAGCCAGCCGCCGCCGAGCGAGCCGAGCATGCCGGCCAGGCCGATCGCGACCAGCACCGCCGGCAGGGTGTGCGAGGCGAACCCGCGCTGGGTCAGGAACAGGGTGGCGAAGGTGGCGAAGAACGACCCCATCCGGGTGACGAACACCCCGAGGATCAGGATCTTCACCGGCCGGGGTGCCTGCAGCACGACCTGCCGGACCGGCCGGTGTACCGGCTCGGCAGCGATGCTGGTCATTAGACGTGTACGTCGCTTGCCAGCTCGGTTCCGTCGACGGCCACCTCGGCCGCATACTCCGCCGCGCGGGCGAGGCAGTCCTGCGCGGTGTCGCCGGTGACCACCAGGACGGCGAGCCGGGACAGGTAGCCGCGCGGCGGCAGCAGCAGCTCGACGCCACCGCCGGCGACCGGTTCGAACAGCTCCAGCCCGGGCAGCTCCGCGACCGGGCGGGCCAGGCGCACCCGGTCGACCCGGAGGTCGGTCTCGGGGTAGCAGAACCGGACGGCAGCCGCGCGCTGGGCACCGCCGGAGACGTCCGGTGCGGTGCCGAGCGCGATGTCCGCGGCCGCACCGGCCAGGTCGACCCCGTGTGCCAGCAGCCCGAGGTAGGGAATGAGGTCGCCCCCCAGGCGCGCGTTCAGCTCGATGATCCGGGGGCCGCGCGAGGTCAGGCGCACCTCGGTGTGCGAGACCAGGTCGTCCAGCCCCGCGACCGCGTGCGCGGCCACCACCAGGTCGACGGCCTCCTGTGGGATGGGGGTGGTCGGCGGGACCACGTGCCCGATCTCCTCGAAGTAGGGCTCCAGGCCGGTTTCCTTCTCCGCCACCACCAGCGCCGTGGTCACGCCGCCGTGGGTCACGCAGTCGATGCTGATCTCCGGGCCGTCGAGGTACTCCTCGATCAGCACGCCGTCGTACCGCGAGGCCAGCTGGCCGACCCGGGCACCGACCGCGTCCGCGAACGCCCCGGCGACCTCGGCCTGGTCGGACACCATCCGGACCCCGGCGCTGCCGCCGAGCGCCCGCGGCTTGAACACGACCGGCAGTCCGATGTCGGCCACCGCGTCCGACGCCTCCTGCTCGGTCATCGCGACCGCGTACCGGACCGGGCCGACGCCGGCCTCGGCGAGCAGGCCGCGCAGCACACTCTTGTCCTTGACCGCGCGGACCGCCGCGGCCGTCGGGCCGGGCACGCCGTACGTGGCGACCAGCCGCGCGGTGAGCTCGACGTAGCGTTCGTCGTAGGTCAGCACGGCGTCGGCGGGCACGCCCTCCAGGGCACCGAAGACGCTGTCCGCGTCGTCGAGATCGGCCACGATGTGCTCGACGCAGTAAGGCGTTTCCCAGCTGGCGGCCGTCTTGCTGACGAGCACCACATCGGCCCGGGTGGCCACTGATCGCAGGGCGTACTCCCGGAACGACGCGACGCCGCTGCCGAGGACGACGATGCGCTTACGACTCATCCGGAGGGAAACTCCTCAGCACTCAGGAACTCGGTGACAGCGGTCCTGCCGCCCTCGGGGGCGATGATATAGGTACACCCTGATTGCCCGGCAGTCGAGCCATGCACGGTATTGGCCGGAAGTGCGATGCGGGTGCCGGGACCGGCCTGGGCCCGGTGCACGCCGTCCTCGTCGTTCCAGAAGATCTCCATGCCCCCGTCGAGGACGAACAGGGTCTCGTCGAGGCTGTGCTTGTGCCAGTTGTGGGTCTTGCCCGGCTGGTCGTTCTGGTACTCGAAGCTGCCCTGGGCGGGCAGGAACTCGGCGACGCGCTCGGCGATCGGCCGCGGCTCTTCGGTTGTGATGACAGGGGTTCCCATCGGGGAGATCCTCTCTAGGGGGCCGGCCGCCGGCGGTGTCCGACGGGGCGCGGGGACGTCAGACCGAGCGGGCGTGGTTGATCGGGCAGGCCGCGGCCGGGTCGAGCGGCTGGTTGTGGTCCTGCAGGAAGTACTGCATCCACTCCCGGTTCTCCGGGTCGCCGTAGCTGCCGAGCAGCGGCGTCTGCGGGATCCGGTCGTAGTCCTTGAGCCGGCGCCGGATCACGACCCGGGCCCGGTCCCCGGTCGGGGTGCCGGCCTTCAGGTCGTTGAACACGAAGCGCGGCTGGAAGGTGACGGTGAAGAAGTCGGAGTGCCGGCTGCGCCGGTCCTTGTGCTCCGGGGTGTTGGCGACCACGAACAGCGGGGTGCCGTTGAAGGAGAACTCCCAGCTCGGGTCCGCCGGATCCTTCGACACGCCCTCGGGCCAGTCGGCCTGGTCCAGCTCCTGCAGCTCGGCGAGGTAGGACCAGAAGCTCCGCTCGTAGTCCTCCATCGTGCTCAGGGTGGGGTCGTCCTCGAAGAAGACCACGATCGAGGTGCGGGAGCCGAGGCTCTCGGCGATCCCGGTGAACTCGGCCAGCGCCCGGGCCAGTGCGGGCACCCGGTCGGCACCGGCCGGGATGAAGGCGTACCGCAGGGTGCCCTTGCGCACCGCGTCGACGCCGAAGATGCACGGGAAGAGGGCATCGTCGGCGAGCATCCGCTCCTGGAAGGCCGACACGGCGGCCAGCTGCCAGCCGGCACCGGGCGTGTGGTGCGGGTGGACGAGCGAGCTGGGCGAGTTGTCAGCAGGGGTGGCTTCGCCGAGGTCGTGGGGTCGCGTCGAGATCGAGGACTGCGTCATCAGATAAGTGCTCCAGCTGATTTCGTTGGACACGTGACAGCTGCGCCCACCGGGCAAACCTCAGGTGCAGGCACATACCGGAATTCAGTGTGGCCGACGAATCCCACCAATGACCTGGATTGCTCTGATCTATGTCAATTCGCCCCGCGCCCGCGGCGAGGTCGGGCCGCGTCAGCCGCCGGCGGCGATGTCCGTCCGGTGCTGGCTGCCCGCCAGCTCGATGCCGGCCACCCGCTCGTAGACCCGCTGCCGGGCCTCGGCCAGGGACGCCGCGGCCGCGGTGACCGACAGCACCCGGCCGCCGGCCGAGCGCAGCACCCCGCCGCCGTCCCGCCGGGTGCCGGCGTGCAGCACCCCCGACACCTCGGCGCCGACGATCTCGTCGTCGGTGCGCGGCGCGGCCGGGTACCCGGCCGCGGCGATCACCACCGTGACCGCGGCACCGTCCCGCCAGCGCGGCGGCGGCTGCTCGGCCAGCGTCCCGGTCGCCGCCGCGTGCAGCAGGCCGGCCAGCGACGACTCCAGCAGCGCCAGCACCACCTGGGTCTCCGGATCGCCGAACCGGGCGTTGAACTCGACCACCCGCGGGCCGGCGGCGGTCATCGCCAGCCCGACGTAGAGCAGCCCGGCGAACGGCGTGCCCCGCCGCGCGAGCTCGTCGACGGTGGGCCGGGCGACGGTGGCGACCACCTCGTCCACCGTTCCGGCCGGCAGCCAGGCCGGCGGGGCGTAGGCGCCCATGCCGCCGGTGTTGGGGCCGGCATCCCCGTCCCCGAGCCGCTTGTAGTCCTGGGCGGGCAGCAGCGGGACCACGGCGGCCCCGTCGGTGACGCAGAACAGCGACACCTCGGGCCCGTCCAGGTACTCCTCGACGACGACCCGCTCGCAGGCCGCGGCGTGGGCCAGCGCGGCCGCCCGGTCGCCGGTCACCACCACGCCCTTGCCCGCCGCCAGCCCGTCGGCCTTCACCACGTAGGGCGCGCCGAACTCGTCCAGCGCCGCCGCCGCCTCGGCCGGGGTCACGCACAGCCGGGCCCGCGCGGTCGGCACCCCGGCCGCCTGCATGACGTCCTTGGCGAAGGCCTTGCTGCCCTCGAGCCGAGCGGCCGCCGCGGACGGCCCGAAGCAGGCGATGCCGGCCGCCCGGACCGCGTCGGCCACCCCGGCCACCAGCGGCGCCTCCGGCCCGATCACCACCAGGTCGGCCGACAGCTCACCCGCCAGCGCGGCGACCGCGGCCGGGTTCACCGGGTTCACCGGCCGCTGCTCGGCGATGGCCGCGATGCCGGCGTTGCCCGGGGCGCAGACCAGCGCGGTGACCATCGGGTCGGCCGACAGGGACAGGCACAGCGCATGCTCCCGCGCGCCGGAGCCGATGACCAGAACCCGCATGGGTGCAGGGTATCGAGCCGCCGTCAGGTCGCCGGAGTCCGGTCACCGCCCCGGATGCCACCGCGCGGCCACCCGGCGAACCGGATGACCGCGCGGCGAGAAGGTCGGGCGGCTAGCAGCCGCAGGTGTAGTAGGTGATGTCCCAGTGGCTGCCCTCGTCGCAATAGATGTTGCCGGAGGCGGCCTCCCACTGCGGGTAGCCGTCGCCCCGGTTGCCGATGTGGGTGAAGGCGTTGTGGATGTAGCTGTCGATGCAGCTGTTGTGCGCGATGTCGACCTTGTAGCCGTTGTAGTGGCTGTAGGTGCCGCTGGCGTGGCCGACCTCGGTGCCGCCGGTGATGTTGATGGCGCAGCCGCTGGCGTGCTTGAGGGTGATCACGCCGGAGACGGTGCTCTGGTTGATCTGGTCGAACGAGGTGCAGGTGGAGTTCGACCGGGTGGTGCAGTGGCCGCTGGAGCTCCAGGTGACGCCGGCGGCGCTGAGCTGCGAGGCGGCCTGGGACTGGGTCAGCTTGGTGACCGCGTCAGCAGTGCTGCTGACCCCGACGAAGGCGACGGCGCTGGCCACCAGGGCAGTCGCGAGAACGGCGATTCGCTTGATGAACATTGGTGATTACCCCCAGCAGCTCTTGGACGAGTTCCACGGACTCCAGCCGCCGGCGGCGACGAAGAGGGAGTGCGCTTCCTGGATATTGGTCGTGTAGTACAACATGTCGTGGATGTAGTTGGTCATGTTCGTCGCGTGCACCGTGTTGTCCTGGAACACGCCGAGGTCCCACGTCGAATTGGTGTTGTAGTTCAAGGCGATCTCGTTGTTGCTGCTCTCGCAGGTGGCGATCTTCTTGGCGGTGACCGCGTTCGTCGAGCCGAACACCGTGGTGATGTAGGACTGGATGGTCGACACCGAGGCGCGGTTCAGGTTCACCGAGCCGGGGTTGTTGAGGTAGCTCTGCGTCGTCGGCCCGACGATTCCGTCGAAGCCGATCTTGGAGCGGCCCTGGAAGGCGAGCACCGCGTTCTTGGTGGCGGGGCCGAAGTCACCGTCCACGGTCAGGGTGGCGCCGAGCTGGTTGAGTCGCTGCTGCAGCTGGGTGACGCAGGAGCCGGTGTCACCTTCCTGCAGGGTGGTCGAGCACAGGGTCGTGGCGGCGCCGGCGGCCGGCGCGAGGGCGACTGTGCCCGCAAGGACGAGGGCGAACCCGGCGACCAGCCCGGCCAGCCCGTGAAGGAGTCGATTCATGGCGCAGATAGTGCCCAATAGCGCCAATTAGTGCAAATTGCACCCTGCATCGGCCCGCGCGCAGCTCCTCGACGGCCAGCTCGGCACCAGCCCGGGCGGCGTGCTGGTCACCCCCGGGGGTGCCCCGGCTCAGCCCACCAGGTCGTGCAGGATGATCGACTCGGACCGGTCCGGCCCGACCCCGATCACCGAGATCCGGGCGCCGATCATCGACTCGACGGACTGCACGTAGGCCCGGCAGTTGGCCGGCAGGTCGGCCAGCGACCGGGCCTCGGAGATGTCCTCCTCCCAGCCAGGGAAGGTCTCGTACACCGGCACCGCGCGAGCGAATTCGGCTTGCGTCATCGGCATGTCCTCGACCCGGTGGCCGTCGATCTCGTACGCGACGCAGAGCGGCACCTCGGGCAGGCCGGTCAGCACGTCGAGCTTGGTGAGCACGAAATCGGTGACCCCGTTGATCCGGGCCGCGTACCGGGCCACCGGCGCGTCGAACCAGCCGGTGCGCCGCGGCCGGCCGGTGGTGGTGCCGAACTCGGCACCCGCGTTGCGCAGCTCGTCGCCCTTGGCGTCCAGCAGTTCGGTCGGGAACGGACCCTCGCCGACCCGGGTGGCGTAGGCCTTGACGATGGCGATCACCCGGTCGATCCGGGTCGGCGGGATGCCGCTGCCGGTGCAGGCGCCGCCCGCGGTGGCCGAGGAGGACGTGACGTAGGGGTAGTTGCCGTGGTCGACGTCGAGCATGGTGGCCTGGCCGGCCTCCAGCAGCACGGTCTTGCCGTCGTCCAGCGCCTGCTGCAGCAGCAGGGCGGTGTCGGCGACCATCGGGCGCAGCCGGTCGGCGTAGGAGAGCAGCTCCTCGACCACCGCGTCCACCTCGAGCGCCCGGCGGTTGTAGATCTTGGCCAGCACCTGGTTCTTCAGGTTCAGCGCGCTGGTCACCTTGTCGCGCAGGATCTGCTCGTCGAAGAGGTCCTGCACCCGGATGCCGACCCGGTTCATCTTGTCGGCGTAGGTCGGGCCGATGCCGCGGCCGGTGGTGCCGATCTTGCGGCTGCCGGCGAACCGTTCGGTGACCTTGTCGATGGTGGTGTTGTACGGCGGGATGATGTGCGCGTTCGCCGAGACGACCAGCTTGGCCGCCGACCGGCCCCGGGCCTGCAGCGCCTCGATCTCGGCGAAGAGCACCTGCAGGTCGATCACCACGCCGTTGCCGATCACCGGGACGCAGTTCTCGCTCAGGATGCCGGACGGCAGCAGGTGCAGCGCGAACTTCTCGCCGTCGATCACGATGGTGTGCCCGGCGTTGTTGCCGCCGTTGAACTTGACCACGTAGTCGACGCCGGAGCCGAGCAGGTCGGTCGCCTTGCCCTTACCCTCGTCGCCCCATTGGGCTCCCAGCACGATGACTGCCGGCATGTAGCAGACTCCTGATCTGACTCGGCGTGTTTCACGTGCAACGCACGGTCGCCACGGCGTCGGGACGACACCAGGGCGCAGGGAAAGGGTAACGAACGTGCTCCAGGCGCTGCTCAGCGTCGGCCGGGAGCCGTCCGCGGCGGACGTCGCCGGCATGTCGTCGCACCGGACGGCCGCGAACCCGGCCGAGGTCGACACGGCATTGGCCGAGCTGGACGGGCGGCGGCTGGTCATCGACGCGGTGGACGTGGCCGGGCTGAGCCTGGTGCTCGGCCGGATGCTGCGCGCCGGCCTGCTGGCCGAGACCGAGACCGCGGTGCTGCTCGAACGGCCGGAGCCCTACCTGGCCGGGCTGGGCCTGCCGGCCGGACGGGCGCAGCAACGGGAACTGGCACGCGCCGGCCGGCCCCGCCTGGTCGGCATCGTCAAGGACGACTCGGGCGGGGTGTGCGTCACCGGCGCGACCCTGACCCCCTGGACGCCGGGCGACGGGTGGTGGGTGCGGGCGGTGGTGGACGACCAGCGGCTGTGCGACGGCAACGCCCGCCGGCTGACGGTGCGCCGGCTCGGCCCGGCCGCGCTGGAGGCCGAGGTGCGGATCGGCCGCTGGCGTACCCGCCGGTGCCGGGGACGGGCGCTGCAACTGGCGTGCGACCCGGCGCAGATCGTCGCCGACGGCATCCCCCGGGAAGGGCCGCGCGCCAAGCGCACGTTCTGGTCCGAGCCGAAGCTCTGGCAGCTGGCCCTGCCGGAATAGTCACCCGCTGGCCCTAGGGTCGTGGCATGGCGATGTATCAGCCCAACCTGGCGCGTTCGCACCGGCGCACCGGCGCCCCGATCGGCGTGCTGGTGCTGCTCGGGCTGGTGGCCGCCGCGCTGCTGTTGGCCTCCGGCGCCAAGCATCCGGCCGGGCTGATCGTCGCGACGCCACTGTCGGCGCTGGCCATGTCGGTGGTGCTGGCCGGCTACCTCTGGCTGGACCGGTGGGAGCCCGAGCCCGCCCGGCTGCTGCTGCTGGCCTTCCTCTGGGGCGCGGTGGTCGCGGTTCTGGTGAGCCTGGCGCTGGAGCTGGCCACCAGCGAGGTGCTCGGCCGGGGCGTGGTGCTGACCCTGGCCGGGCCGGCCATCGAGGAGGCCGCCAAGGGCGCCTTCCTGCTGGTGATGCTGACCGGGGCCCGGCGCCGGGAGTTCGACGGCGTGGTGGACGGCCTCGTCTATGCCGGCTTCGTCGCGGTCGGCTTCGCCTTCATCGAGGACGTCGGCTACCTCGCCGAGGCGTTCGGCCAGGGCACCGACACCGGGGTGGCCACGGTGGTGCTGCGGCTGGTGCTGGCGCCGTTCGCGCACCCGCTGTTCACCTCGCTGATCGGGCTGAGCGTCGGGGTCGCGGTCAGCCGGCCGGGGCCGCACCGCTGGCTGTACGTCGCCGCCGGCTACCTGGGCGCGGTGGCGCTGCACGCGCTGTGGAACAGCTCGCTGGTCTTCGGGCTGGCCGGCTACCTGGTGGTGTACGTGCTGATCATGCTGCCGGCGCTGGTGGTCGCGGTGCTGGTGGCCCGGCACGCCCGGCGCCGGGAACGCGACGTGGTGCGCCGCCAGCTGCCGGCGATGGTCTACTACCGCTGGATCACCCCCGCCGAGGCCGGCTGGCTGGCCAGCATCGCCGCCCGCCGGGTCTGGCTGCGGTCGGTGCGGCAGCGGTCCGGGCCGGCCGGGGCGCGCGCGCTGCGCGGCTTCCAGCAGGCCGCGACGGAGCTTGCGTTCCTGCGCGACCGGGTCGAGCGCGGGGTGGGACCGGCCGATGCCTACTGGCTGCACGCCGAGCTGGTGCAGGCGCTGGCACTCACCCGGGCCCAGGCCCAGCAACCGCTGCGGGAGAACCCGGCCTCGGCCGGGCTGGTGCCGCCCCGGCCACCGGAACGACTGCGGCGGTAACAGTCAGTCTGCGGTTTCGGCCGCGCGCCGCTCTTGCAGTTCGGCGAGCCGCGCCTGCGCTGTCGTTGCTTCCTCCTCGGCCACCGGGGTTCTCACGGTGTCGGCGACCAGACGGAAGAGTTCGGCCGCCTCGGTGAAGGCCGCCTCGGCCGCCGCCCAGTCACCGCGCGCTTCTGCCACCCGGCCCAGGTTGTTCAGGCTGATCGAGACATCGCGCACCGACTCCGGCGTACCCAACCGATCCCGCAACTCCCGCGCCAAACCCAGCGACTCGGCATACGCCGCCTCCGCCGCCGCCCAGTCACCGCGCGCTTCTGCCACCCGGCCCACGTTGTCCAGGCTGACCGACACATCGCGCGCCGCACCATCCGACGGCGACCGCTCGAGGATCTCGCGGCTGAGTTCCAGGGATCGCCTGTACGCCTCGGCGGCGACCGCCCAATCCCCGAATCGCTGTGCAAGCCGACCTCGCGCATCCAGCAACGGCCGTTCCAAGCTTGGCGAGACGTCGGGCTCGGCAGGCGCTGCTAGCAAACGTTGCGCGAGAGGCCAGTCTTCCTGCTCGATTGCCAGCCCCGCATGACTCAATCGCACCAACCCGCGAGTCTCGGCTGTGTCCGTGACCGCCAACTCGGCCGCTCTCTCCATCAGCCGATAGGCCTCGGCCACATCGCCACGAACTGCTTCCCGCGAGGAGCGCCTGACGAGGTCGATCACCTCACGGGTGGCAGGCCCACGTCGATCCGCGGGAACCGGCTGCGACGTCGACCGGCCGATCGGATCGCCGAACTCGTCATGGTTCTCAAGCCGAGCCGGTGGGCTCACGGGCAGCGCCGGCGACGCGACGGTCCGGACGAACGACCGCACCGCCCAGAGGTCGCCGGCCACCCCCGCCGCCAGCGCGGCAACCGAGGCCGGCCCGGCGATGATGACGGCTCCGTGGAAGTCGCGGTTCAGCGGCGTACGCAGCTCGTTGAGCAGGTGCAGCAGCCGGCGCCAGCGGCCCTCCTGCTCGCTCGCCGACCCAGCAACGGTGAGCCAGGCGATCCCCTCGCCCGGCAGCAGCGCTCGCACCTGCGGCCCCGGATCGTCACCGACCTCGATCTCGTGCAGCGCACAGCCGTGCTGCCGGGCGAACAGCCGGACGCGGACGAGCACCTCATCGAGCACCGTCCGTGAGTCGGACAGGATGAAGGGCAGCGACGGCAGACCGTAGGTCCACTCCAGGTGACGTTGCAGGTCCAGCCACGCCTCGGCAATGTCGGCCGTCCGATCCGACGGCCGCGCATTGCCCGGCGCGCTCATGACTCGTCGTCGAGCAGGGGCATCAGCAGCGGATGAACCCCGAACCACGGCTGCTCACCGTTGGGGTAGCGCAGCACCGCCCCACGCGCCATCAGGTCGATGGCATCCGACCAACCATCCCTCGTCGGGATCAGCTCGTTGCTATCGCGTACCCGCTGGAGGATCTCGACCTGCTCCTGCGATAGCGACAGCTGCATGTTCGCGCGCACCGTCGATTCGGCGCGCAGCAGTTCGGTCTCACTGACCGGAATGGCAGTGGCGACCAGTGCGATCTCACTGGTCAGCCGGAGCAGGTCGCGGATCAGGCCACCGGAATGGTTGAGCACCCGGTCGACGTACGGGCCGAGCAGCCGATGTACGTCGCCGTCCGGCGCCCGCTTGGCCAGCACGGCCCGCAAGGCACCCATCCCCGGTTCGAACGGCGAACCGTCCTTGTCCGCCACCTTGATATTGAGAATGTCCCGCCGCAACCCCAAGGCCGGTTGAACGTAGACCGGCACCGTGTAGATGACATTGAGCCGGGGCAGCTTCAGATCTTCGGCACCCTCGCTGAAAAGCATCTCGACAGATTCGCGCACTTCGTGGAAGCGCTCGGCACGGCCGCGGAAATGATCGATGGAGTCGACGATGAAGACCACGCCCAGCGGATTGTTGATAGCCGCTGCGGAGTCTTCGAAGAATGTGTGCAATTCTTCCCGGAACTTGCGGCGACTGTTCCGCAACGCGGCGGCAACCTTCGCCCGGAAGCTCTCGTCGTCGCGCAGCGAGGCCTTGATATCGAGTGGCCCTACCGCGGCGCCCACCTCGACATCGATCCTGCTGAAGAAGTTGCGCAAGCGGCCGAAGAAGTCCGGGCCGTCCGGCTTGAGAGCCTGCTGGGCCTGCGCAGCCTCGGCGAAGCCCGCGGCCAGCGCGAGCTCGAAGGCGGCTCCCTCGACCGGAAGCTCGGTGTTGAAGTAGTCCTCGATGTCGAGGAAGACGACCGCGTAGCCGTCTCGCTTCAGTTCGTCCCGCAGTCGCATCAATTCCGACGTCTTACCCGAACCCCGAAATCCCGACAGGATCTGCACCGACTCCCCGACACTGAATTCGATTCCGTCCTTGAGCGTGGACACGATGTCGTACGGTTTGAGGGCCGGGTTGTCGTAGATCGGTACGTAGAACTGGCCTTGCCGCTCGTCCGTCGCCTGCCGTTGCTCGACGGCTCGATAGAAGTCGCGGCGATAGTCGCGGTCGGACAGTTCGGTCATGGGCCGGAGTCTAGACAGCGGACGCGCCCGCACCTCACAAGTTCGCCCTGGGATGATGGCCGGCATGCGGATGTTCGTCGCGGTGCGGCCCCCGGACGCGGTGATCGAGGATCTGGCGGAGTACGTCGAGCCGCGCCGCGACGTGGACAGCCCGCTGCGCTGGAGCCGGCCGGAGGGTTGGCACGTCACGCTGGCCTTCCTGCCGAACGTCGCCGACCGGGTGCTGGACGAGCTGGTCGAGCGGCTCACCGACACCGCCGCGACCCGGCCGGCGTTTGCGATGCAGCTCGCCGGGGCCGGGGCCTTTCCCAATCCGGCCCGGGCGAAACTGCTCTGGGCCGGGGTTACTGGTGAGCTCGGCGAGCTGGCACGGCTGGCAGGCAACGTCCGGTCCGCGGCCGGCCGGGCGGGCACCCACGTCGAGGGTGGCGAATTCCGGCCGCACCTGACCCTGGCCCGGATCAACCGGCCGCTCGACGTCACCCGGTGGCTGCGGGTGTTCGACCTGTACGCCAGCGCCAGCTGGCAGGTGGCCGAGATCGTGCTGTTCCACTCCCAGCTCGGCGGTGGCCCGGCCCGCTACCGGGCGGTCGAGACGTTCCCGCTCGGCAGCTAGATTCCGGGCGACAGCTGTCGGAGGGTGCTTGTAACCTCCCTCGGGTGATTCCGGACGAGACCCCAGCCCTGATCGAAGCGCGCGGGCTGACCAAGTCGTTCGGCGACTTCACCGCGGTGGACTCGGTCGACTTCGCCGTGGCCCGCGGCGAATCGTTCGGTTTCCTCGGCCCGAACGGCGCCGGCAAGTCCTCCACCATGCGGATGATCGGCACCGTGTCGCCGGTCAGCTCCGGCACGCTGCGCATCCTCGGCAGCGACCCGGCGGCCGATGGCCCGCGGATCCGGTCCCGGCTCGGCGTGGTGCCGCAGCAGGACAACCTCGACGTGGAGCTGACCGTCTGGGAGAACCTCTACGTCTACGGCCGCTACTTCGGCATTCCGGGGCGCGTGCTGAGGCCGAAGATCGCCGAGCTGCTGGAGTTCGCCCAGCTCGCCGACCGGGCCAGGAGCAAGGTCGAACCGCTGTCGGGCGGCATGAAACGGCGGCTGACCATCGCCCGGTCGCTGATCAACGACCCGGAGATCCTGCTGCTCGACGAGCCGACCACCGGCCTCGACCCGCAGGCCCGGCACATCCTCTGGGACCGGCTCTACCGGCTCAAGCACCAGGGCGTGACGCTGGTGCTCACGACGCACTACATGGACGAGGCCGAGCAGCTCTGCGACCGGCTGGTGGTGATGGACCACGGCCGGATCGTGGCCGAGGGCTCGCCGCGGCAGCTGATCGCCGAGCACTGCAGCCGCGAGGTGGCCGAGCTGCGCTTCGGCATCGACCAGAACGAGACGATGGCCGAGAAGGTCGCCGACCTCGCGGGCCGGGTCGAGGTGCTGGCCGACCGGCTGCTGCTCTATGTCGACGACGGCGAGCGGGTGCTGCGCCTGGTGCACGAGCGCGGGCTGCAGCCGGTGTCGGGCCTGGTGCGCCGGGCCAGCCTGGAGGACGTCTTCCTCACCCTGACGGGGCGCAGCCTTGTCGACTGACACGCCTACCCCTACCGCGCACCTGGTGAAGCCGGCCGGCGGCGGCATCCGGACGCTGCTGATCTACAACCTGATCGCCGACCGGCGCTACCTCAAGGTGTCGCTGCTGACCCAGCTGGTGGCGCCGGTGCTGTACCTGCTGGCACTCGGGCTCGGCCTGGGCGGCGTGGTCAACTCGCATGGGGGCGCGGCCAGCCTGGGCACCAGCTACCTGAGCTTCATCGCTCCGGCGCTGGTTGCCGGCACCGCGCTCCAACTGGCGATCAGCGATGCGACGTACCCGATCCTGCACGGCGGTTTCAAGTACCAGCGCATCTACTTCGCGATGAGTGCGACGCCGATGACGTCGAGCCAGATCGCCCGGACGGTGCTGATCTGGATCACCTACAAGGCGACCTTCGCCTCCGCGATCTACCTGGCGGTGGTGGCCTGCTTCGGCGGGTTGCGGTCGGCCGGGGCGCTGCTGTGCATTCCGGTCGCGGTGCTCGGCGCGCAGGCGCTGGCGTTCCCGATCGCCGCGTTCTCGGCTACGGTCAAGGATGAGGGCGGCAGCTTCAATGCGATCTTCCGGTTCGTGGTGATGCCGATGTTCCTGTTCTCCGGCACCTTCTACCCGATCCGCGCGCTGCCGCACTGGCTGCGGGTGCTGGCCTGGGTCTCGCCGCTCTGGCACGCCACCG
Organism: Jatrophihabitans sp.; assembly: GCA_035507775.1. Taxonomy (GTDB): domain Bacteria; phylum Actinomycetota; class Actinomycetes; order Mycobacteriales; family Jatrophihabitantaceae; genus Jatrophihabitans_A. The sequence continues at coordinate 33,563 of DATJNU010000073.1, read as the reverse complement.
AGCTGTCCCGGTGGGTGGCGCTCGGGCCGCTGCACTTGGCGTCCGGGGTGGGTTCGCTCAGCCTCGCGATGGTGCTGGTGCACCTGCTGTTCCTGCTGGTGCCGACGGTCGTCGGTGTGCGGCTGGCGGTCTGGCGGTTCGCGGTGAGGCTGGCCGGATGAGCACGGTCACCGCCCCGCTGCGCACCGGCGTGCTGCTGCGAATCCTGCCGCCGGGGCTGTTCGCCGGCCGGCCCTGGGTGCTGCTCGAACGGTCCGCGCTGGTGTACCGCCGGTCCTGGCTGACCATTGTGTCCGGGTTCTTCGAGCCGCTGTTCTACCTGCTGTCGTTCGGCACTGGGCTCAGCACGCTGGTGGGCGGGGTGACCGCACCGAACGGCCACCCGCTGACCTACGCCGAGTACATCGCACCGGCGCTGCTGGCCTCGTCGGCGATGAACGGCGCGATCGCGGACTCGACGATGAACGTGTTCTTCAAGCTGAAGTTCGCCAAGCTGTACGACAGCATGCTGGCCAGCTCGCTCAGTGTGCTGGACGTGGCGATGGGCGAGATCGGCTGGGCGGTGATCCGCGGCGGCCTGTACGCGGTCGGCTTCGTGCTGGTCATGCTCATCATGGGCCTGGTGCACACCGCGTGGGCGCTGCTGCTGGTGCCGGCCGCGCTGGTGGTCGGCTTCGGCTTCGCGGCGGTGGGCATGGCGGTGACGACGTACCTGCGCAGCTGGCAGGACCTGCAGCTGGTCACCCTGGTGACGCTGCCGATGTTCCTGTTCTCCGGCACGTTCTACGGGCTGAGCGCCTACCCGACGTGGCTGCGGGTGATCGTCGAATGCCTGCCGCTGAACCACGCGGTGATCGTGATGCGCAGCCTCGCCATCGGCGATCTGAGCGTCGGACTGCTGTGGCACCTGGCCTATTTTGTGGCGATGTCCGCGGTCGGGCTCTGGCTCGCCGCCCGCCGATTGGGCGCATTGCTGCTGACCTGAGCCCGGCAATCCCGGCCCTGATCGGCTAGCTCCGCGCCAAGAGCACTACCAAGACGCACGTCGCGATCGAGTCGACGACGATTCCAAAGACGGCCCGGCCCTTGCCGTGCAGGCGCGAGTTCCGTCTCATCTGTCGAAGACCCAGGAAGCCGGTGATGACGGCTAACGGTCCGAAGACGGGTGTCAACGGCAGCTGAATCTTGACCCCTTTTCGCCATGCCGCGCGGGGGTCAGGATTCACCTGCCGTCGACAGATCCGACCTCAGAAACGAGCCAATGCTGTGGAAGCCCATCCTGCGGCTCTGCCACCGATCGCCCTCCAGTACCTTTCCGTTACGCCACGTTCTTGCTCCTGAGCCCGACTCGATACCTCAGGCTGGGCTGCGAGCTTAACTCCACGGGCCGACAGCACGCGGGTGCAGCGCCCGAAGGAAGCCTCGGTTCGGCTCTGCGGCCACCGAACCGGCCCGTCCGGACGTAGGCGTACCCCTCCACGAACGCCTGCCGGGCCACCACGACTACGGTCAGCAACGCCTGGGCCGCATACGACGTCGGTAGCGGGCCGCGGCCGCAGCCGCATCCTGACCGGCCGCCAACTCCTCGACGGCCGGGGTCCACGGGCAGCAGCGTGCGTGGTGCGAGCAGATCCATCAGGACCCACAGGGGCCGACACGCTGCACGCGTGGCAGTCACTCCTCAACCGCGATGCGCAGAGCAGGTATCGCCTTCCGGTACTTACTCGGCCGTATAGGTCAGCTCCACACTGCGTAGCGTCGTGCCATCGGCGGCCTCGGACCGGTAAGAGCGAATAAGGCCGCGCTCGCGATCCACCGTCGCCGTAACCAGGTGGGCACGACCATTACCCAACAGCCGCATGGCCGGTTGGTCCAGGGCCACGGACTGCGCAATGCCGTCGCTCACCACGGAAAGATCGGGATACCGCTGCGGCCAGAGGAGTTTGGGCAGATCGAAGAAGTCGTGGTCGTCCTCGCCGGCTTCGACGTGCGTTCCCGCCAGCAGAACGATCCAACCGCGCCCCTGCGCCCGCCAGTGGATTTCCGCTGGCCTTTCCCCCGGGCCGATGAATTCCGTCATCGTCGCATCGACCGTCATCAAGGATGAGTCACAGACAAACTCAGCCTTGAGCCGTTCCTCAACACCGTTTGTCCTGTTGACATCCACTATCGAACCGGTCAAAGTCTGCCACATACCTACAACCCTTGTCTGGAAATCGTGTGCTGAAGCTCCTCCTTTCAATTACCAGCATATAGGGGCGATGTGTCTTGGTCCTGTTGCTCAGAGTTCGGCAGCCGCGACGCCAGCGACCAGCCCGACCGTAGTCCCATCCGTGGTGCCACCACCTGACCCGGGTGATACCTACGCGACTGTCTGGGGCATATCGCACAGCTGCAACGCGAATAACCTCTGTCAGGCGACCTTCTCCGGCACCGCCCAGCTCACCGGCTGGTCCAGCGCGGCGCTGCACGTCTATGTCAACTTGTACGCCAACGGCACGAAGCTCGGCTCCAACAGCCACATCTGCTACGCCTCGACCTCTTGCTCTGTCTCCGACGGGCCCGTCTCCTTCACCTACATCTTCGGGCAGAGTCCGCAGGTCTGCGTGACCGCCAGCGGGCAAGCAAGCTACTCAAGTGGGACAGCCGTCGGAGACGACCAAGCATGCGTATACATCGGCGGTGGCACGGCAGCAGCGAGCCGATAACGGATTCGCTGCCACCAACTCCCCTACGTGCCAACAACGGACGTGGCAGGCTGACCGCCGCCCCGGGTCGCGATACGTGGTTTTGAGCGACGATAAACAAATTTTTGGCGCGGAAGGAGACGTCAGCCGAGGGCTTCGGCCGCCGCCGGGTCGCAATCATGTAGGAACTTCGAGCAGCGTTCGGCCTCATCCGCCTCACCGATCGCCCCGGCGGCGGTAGCCAGCGCGTGCAGCGCCCGCAGGAAGCCCCGGTTCGGCTCGTGCGACCACGGCACCGGTCCGGTACCGCGCCAGCCGGCCCGGCGCAGCGCGTCCAGACCGCGGTGGTACCCGGTCCGGGCGTAGGCGTAGCCCTCGACGACGGCCTGCCGGGCCAGTGCGACCTCGGCCAGCGACGCCCACGCGGCGCACGAGGCCGGGTACCGAGCCGCAACCGCAAAAGCATCTTCACCGGCCGACAGCTCCGCGACGGCCGGGTCCTCGGGCAGCAGCGTCCGGGGCGCGAGCAGATCCATCAGGAACCGCTGATCGCGTGGCCGGCGGACTGCAGGTTCTCGCATGCCTCGACCACCCGCGCGGCCATGCCCGCCTCGGCGGCCTTGAGGTACGAGCGCGGGTCGTAGGCCTTCTTGTTGCCGACCTCGCCGTCGATCTTCAGCACGCCGTCGTAGTTGGCGAACATGTGCCCGACGATCGGCCGGGTGAAGGCGTACTGGGTGTCGGTGTCGACGTTCATCTTCACCACGCCGTACGACACCGCCTCGCGGATCTCCTCCAGCGACGAGCCGGACCCGCCATGGAAGACCAGGTCGAACGGCTTCGAGCCCTCCGGCAGCCCGAGCTTCTCCGACGCCACCCGCTGGCCCTTGGCCAGGATGTCGGGGCGCAGCTTCACGTTGCCCGGCTTGTAGACGCCGTGCACGTTGCCGAACGTCGCCGCCAGCAGGTACCGGCCGCGGTCGCCGGAGCCGAGCGCCTCCAGGGTCTGCAGGTAGTCGCCCTCGGCGGTGTAGAGCTTCTCGTTGATCTCGTTGGCGACGCCGTCCTCCTCGCCACCGACCACGCCGACCTCGAGCTCCAGGATGATCCGGGCGTCCGCGGCCAGCTTCAGCAGCTCGGCGGCGATCTGCAGGTTCTCATCCAACGGCACCGCGGAGCCGTCCCACATGTGCGACTGGAACAGCGGATTCTGGCCCGCGGCCACCCGCTCGGCCGAGATCGCCAGCAGCGGCCGGACGTAGCCGTCGAGCTTGTCCTTCGGGCAGTGGTCGGTGTGCAGCGCGACGTTGATCGAGTACTTCTCGGCCACCACGTGCGCGAACTCGGCCAGCGCCACCGCGCCGGTGACCATGTCCTTCACCGCGGTGCCGGAGCCGAACTCCGCGCCACCGGTGGAGAACTGGATGATGCCGTCGCTGCCGGCATCGGCAAAACCCTTGAGCGCCGCGTTGATCGTCTCCGACGACGTGCAGTTGATCGCGGGATAGGCGAAGCCACCGGACTTGGCCCGGTCGAGCATCTCGTTGTAGATCTCCGGCGTTGCGATGGGCATCTGAAGTCTCCGTACTGCTCGCGAACGGTCAGGACTCTTTCGTTGGATCCGAGTATTCCACCCGGCCCGGTGCGCCCGCGGCGAACACCGGTTGCCGCGGGCGCGGCCGATCTGGTCAGCTGGCGGGCATGAAGGTCCTCGTGTTCGGTGGCACCGTCTTCCTCTCCCGCACCGTGGCCGAGACCGCGGTCCGGCACGGCCACACGGTCACCGTCTTCAACCGGGGCGTCAGCGGCTCCCAGGTCGACGGCGTCCGCACGATCACCGGCGACCGCACCGATCCGGAGTCGCTGCAGCAGCTGGCCGGGCAGGAGTTCGACCTGGTCTTCGACACCGCGTACTTCCCCGACCGGGTCCGCCAGGCGGTCGAACTGCTGGAGCCGAACGCCGGGCACTATGCGTTCACGTCGACCATCAACGTCTTCGCCGGCTGGCCCGACCAGGCCGACTACCACGCCGGCGGCGTCTTCGACGGCGACCCGGACGCGGTCGGCGAGCAGCTGCCCGGCGGGCTCCCCGAGAACGGCGCGTACGGCTGGCGCAAGGTCGGCGCCGAACGGGCCGTGCTGCGCGCCTTCGGCGAGCACCGGACGGCCATCCTGCGGGCCGGGCTGATCGTCGGCCCGCACGACCGGGCCGGCCGGCTGCCCTGGTGGCTGAGCCGGGTCGCCCGCGGCGGTGAGGTGCTCGCTCCCGGCGACCCGGACGCCGAGCTGCGGCTGATCGACGCCCGTGACCTCGCCGAGTTCGCGCTGCTCCGCCCGGCCGGCACGTTCGAGGTGACCGGGCCCGCGCACCAGATCAGCCGCCGCCAGCTCGTCGAGGAGATCCGGACGGTCACCGGCTCGGACGCGACCTTCCGCTGGGTGGCCGACGGCTACCTGGCCGCGGCCGGCGTGGCCGGCTGGACCGAGCTCCCGCTGTGGGTGCCTGCCGCCGACGCCCCTGGCCTCTTCGCCCACGACACCACCGCGGCCGAGGCGGCGGGGCTGGCCTGCCGGCCGGTACGCGAGACGCTGCTGGACACCTGGGAGTGGATGGCAGGAGTGCCCGGCGGCTGGCAGCCGGCCACGATGACCCCGGGCCTGGCACCGGACCGCGAACGGGAACTGCTGGCCGGCTACCGGGGCTAGGTTCGCGCCGCGAACTCGATGCACCCCGGGCTAGGTGCGCGCCGGGACCCTCTCCAGGCGCAGGGCGAGCGCCGGGCAGCAGGCCACCGCCCGCTTCACCGCGGCGACCGGCTCGCCGGCCAGCCGGCGCTCGTCCAGCACCGGGTAGCCCCAGTCGTCCCGGCCGATCGAGTCCGGCAGCAGCGCCGCGCACAGGCCGTGCCCGTCGCACCGGGTCCAGTCGATCTGCAGTCGCGCGGCCATCACCACACCGTCCTCGTCGTCGCCAGCTGGCCCAGGTCCGAACGCCGGCAGCTGCCGTAGGCCTGGTGCAGCTGCAGCTCCTCGGTCAGCTGGCCGAGCGCCGACCGGATGAACCGCGCCGCACCGTCCGGGTGGGCGCACGCACCCCGCCCGGTCACCAGGTCGGCCATCCGCAGCGCGTTCCGCTTCACCGGCGTGCCACCGGCCAGCCGTCGCAACTCACCGGCCAGCGCCGGCAGGCCGAACGTGCAGGGCCCGCACTGCCTGGCCGACTCCCCGGCCAGCCAGCCGGCCACCCGGGTCAGCTCACCCAGCGGGCAGGTGCGCTCGCCCACGAAGATCACCACCCCGGCACCGAGCGTCCCGCCGTCCCGGGCCAGCCCGGCCCGGGAGAGCTCCAGCTTCGGGGCCGGCCGCAGCCACATGCCGTGGTAGCCGCCGATCACGACGGCCTGGCTCGGCTGCGCGCCTACCGCCGCCGCGACATCGCCGAGCCGGGTGCCGAGCGGCACCTCCAGCACCCCGGGGTTGGCCACCGCACCGGTGACGGTGAGCAGCGTGGTGCCGGGCTCGCCCCGGGTGCCGGTCGCGGCGAAGGCCGCCGGCCCGATCCTGGCCAGCACCGCCAGCTGGGCCAGCGTCTCGGTGTTGCACACCAGCGTCGGGCGCCCGCCCACCCCGTGCTCGGTCGGCAGCACCCGCCGGCCGGGTGGCAGGGCGGCCCCGCCGTTGAGCGCCGAGACCAGCGCCCGGGCCTCGCCGGTGACGAACCGGTCCGGCACCTCGCGCACCTCGACGTCGAGCTTCGACACCCGCGGCCGGCCGGCCAGTACCCGCTCCAGCAGCCCGGCCAGTGCCGGGTCGCCGACCGCCACCAGGATGCTCCGGGCACCCACCGCGCCGGCCAGCAGCTGGGCGCCGTCGAGCACCAGGTGCGGCGCCCGGCCGAGCAGGGCCCGGTCCTTCGCGCTGACCGGCTCGCCCTCGGCGCCGTTCACCACGACCACCGGCGCCGGTCCGGCACGCAGGCCCCGGACCTTGGCCGCCAGCGGGAAGCCCGCGCCGCCGCGGCCGGCCAGCGGCGCGGCGCCGAGCAGGCCGAGCAGGCCGGCCCGATCGAGCACCGGCAGCGGGCCGTGCGCGGCCAGGTGCTCGGCCGGGTCGAGCAGGTCGAGCGCCCGGAGCAGCCTGGGCGTGCCGACGTAGCCGACCGGCACCAGCCGCTGTGAGTTGAGCACGGCGGTCATCGAACTCCTCCGATCGAGGTCTCCTGGCGGGCGGGGGCACCCCGGACGAGGGCCGGCTCCGCAGGTCGGCCGGACAGCCGGACGGTCACGCCCAGCGCGACCGCCGCGACCCCGGCCAGCAGCACCTGCCGGGCCCACTGCTGGTGGGCGTCCGAACCGGCAGTCCAGAAGTGCCAGGCAGCCGCCGCCCAGGCCGCGTAGGAGACCAGGTGCACGCCACGCCAGCGACGCAAGGCCTTGCCAGAACGAGCGAATCTCGAACGGAGCAGTCCGGTCAGGGCCACCGCGACCAGCAGGTACGCAGCCAGCAGGCCGAACGTCACCGCCACCGGCCGGTACCCGGAGGCGAACGGCAGCAGCGCACCGGCTGTCCCGACGTGGGCGTAGGAGTCGCCGGCGATCGTGACGATGTGCAGCGCGAGCAGCGCCAGCCCGGTCAGCGCGGCGGACCGGTGCAGGTACTGCAGCACCACCCGCCGCTCGATCGCCGCGGCCCGCCGGGTGTCACCGCGGCGGGAGGCCAGCGCGCCGGCCGCGGTAGCCACGCTCAGGGTGGCGTACGCGGCGATGCCCGCGCCCCGGGACAGGTACCAGATCAGCACGGCCAGCCTCCGATCGTGCGGACGTCGCCGTCCTGCCCGACCAGCCGGGCGGCCACCCGTTGCCCGGCCAGCCAGTCCTCGGCGGCATCGCCCAGCACCACGGCCGCGGTGCTGCAGGTGTTGGCCGCGACCGCGCTGGGCGCGGCGACCGTCACCGTCCGCCAGCGGCCACCGGCCGGCTCGCCGGTCCGCGGATCGACGATGTGGTGCACCGGCCGGTCGCCGGCCAACCACCGCCGCACGGTGGTGGTCGAGGTGGCCAGGCCGCCCGCGTGCAGGCTGATCTGCTGGCCGCCGGTGCCGGCCTGTTCGGCGATGGTGACCTGCCAGTCGGACTTGTCGCCGGCGACCGCCAGGTCGCCGCCGAGTTCCACCAGCACCGGGCAGCCGTACCTTGCCCCGAGCTCGGCGGCCGCCCGGTCGGCGGTCTGGGCCTTCGCGGTGGCGCCCAGGTCGAGCGCCGTCCCGGCCGGAACGGTCAGCAGGCCGCTGGCCCGGTCGAGCCGGACGTCCCGCCAGTTCGCCGGCCGGGCCGTCGGCGCCCCCGTGTCGCCGACCGGCCCGGCAAGTACCTCCCCGATGTCGCGGTCGTACCCGAGGCGCACCAGGTCCCGCCCGATGGTGGGATCCAGCGCGCCGTCACTCTGCCTGGCCGCGGCCAGCGCGGTCTCGACCAGGCCGACCAGCAGCGGCGAGACCGGCACCGGGCGGCCGGCGAGCGCGTTCGCCCGGCTCAGCTCCGAGCCGGGTCGGAACCGGCTGGCGGCCCGCTCGATCCGGCCCATCAGGGTGCGCAGGTGCAGCGCGGCGGGCTCCAGCGCGGCCGGGTCGGCCACCACCAGCCGCACCAGGCAGCTCCAGTCCCGCCAGGTGCCGGTGGGCAGCGTGGCCGCCTCGTCCCGGTTCAGCAGCGCGGTCATGACCCGTGGCTCCCGCCGTTGCTGGCCTGGCCGGTGCCGGCCGAGATCCCGGACGAGCCCGAGGTGCTGGACGTACCCGAGGTGCTGGACGAGCCCGAGGTGCTCGACGTACCCGCCGAACTCGACCCGCCGGACTGCGTGGAACCGGACTGCGTGGAACCGGACTGCTGTGTGCCGGTAGCGGTGGCGGTGTGCGCCGCCTGGTCGACGAAGAAGCCGAGTCCCAGGGCACCCGCCGCCGCGACCGCGACGCCGGTGAGCCGGGCCCGGTTGAGCAGGCCGTTGGTGTTCATGCGTCCACCATGCAGGCCGGGGTTCTCACGACTCTGCGCACCTGCTTGGAGAAAACTGTGAAAGGACGGCCGCATGATGCGGGGCTGAGCATCCCGGCCGGGGCGGCGGTTCGCGTCCGTAAACTTCCAGGACATGACGCATGTCCTGGCCCACCAGTTGCTGGCCAGCCCCATCACGCCCAAGCACCTGATCAGCAGCTACGGCCTGGCCGGCCTGGCGCTCATCATCTTCGCCGAGTGCGGCCTGCTGATCGGGTTCTTCCTGCCCGGTGACACCCTGCTCTTCTCGGCCGGCCTGCTGATCGCGGTCGACGACCCGACAGTCCACCTGCCCAGCCTGCCGGTGATGCTCGTCGTGCTGCCGATCGCGGCCGTCGTCGGCAACCTGGTGGGGTACTGGATCGGCTGGTCGGCCGGGCCGAAGGTGTTCGACCGGCCCCGGTCGCGGATGTTCCGGCCGGAGTACGTGGTGCGGGCCCAGCGGTTCTTCGACCGGTTCGGCGCCAGCACGGTGATGGTGGCGCGATTCGTGCCGATCGTGCGCACCGTTGCCACGGTGATGGCCGGCGTCGGCCGGATGCGGTTCGCCCTCTACGCGATCTTCTCGATCATCGGCGGCGTCCTCTGGACCGACGGCATGCTGCTGCTCGGCCGGGCGCTCGGCCACATCGCGTTCGTCCGCAACACCATCGCACCCAAGATCGACCTGATCCTGGTCGCGGTCGTGGTGATCTCGGTGCTGCCCACCCTCATCCACTGGTGGCGCAGCCGGCGGATCGAGCCTGCCGGGCACTCCCGGCCCGAATCAACGGTCGAGGGCACCGAATCTTCGTGAGGTTCGACGGCGCGGACGCTCAGCGGTTCACCGGATCCGAGCCGTTTCGAGCAACGAGCCGAGCAAGTCGGCGACCTCGTGGCCGCGCTCAGGCGCCAGCCGGCAGAACTCCGCGGCGTCAGCCACCGCGCCAGGACGGTCCCCGGCACCCGACCGGCACCGGGCGCGTTCCAGCCAAGCGTCCGGCTGATCTGGATCAACTTCGATCACCTCGGTAAAGGCCCGCTCAGCCTCGACATGCCGGCCGAGCGCCAGCGCGACTACGCCTCGGTTGAACGTGATTGCCTCGCTCGGAGATAGCTCCAGCGCCCGGTCGAAGTCTGCAAGCGCCTCGGTCAGAGCGCCTGAGGTGTAGTTCAAGGTTCCGCGGATAGCCCACGCGCCGGCAAGGTTCGCATCGATTGCCAGCGCTGCTTCTACCGCGGCGCGCGCGGTGTCAAAGCGTTCCGCTTCCAGCTCCAACCGAGCTCTCAACGCGAGCAGGTGCGGATTGGCCTGGTCCAGGATCAGCCCCCGGGCCACGTCGGCGGCCGCGTCTTGGTTCAGGCCCAACTCCGCGTAGGCACTGGCTCGATTGACTAGCGCGTCGAGATAGCCCGGGTCGAGCTCGAGCAGGTAGGTGAACGAGGCGATGGCTTGCTCGAGCTCGCCGAGAGCAACAAGCAGTTCCGCCCGGTTGTAATACACCTCTGGAAACGGTGGGCTCAGTTCGATTGCCCGGTCGTAGCTGGCCAGGGCCTCGACATCACGGCCCAACCGATGCAGGAGGTTCCCGCGGTCGAAGTGGTACTCAGCGTAGTTGGGGTCAAGCGCTATCACTGTCTCGTAGTCAGCCAGCGCCTCCTCCAGCCGGCCCATACCGACCAGCACCTGGGCGCGGTTGTAGCGGAGCACGGAGCGGTGCAGCGCATGCTCATCCGGTCCGAGATCGCGATCGAGCTGGGCGAGACCGTCGGTGACCAGCTGCAGCGCGAACTCCGGGCGCCCACGGTGGGCCTCGATGAGTGCTCGACCGTTTCGGTTGAACACGGTGTGGAAGCTGCGCTCCTTGGGGTCCGGTGTGAGCAGGGACAGCGCGATGGCCACGTTGATCCAGCCCAGGGCCACCTCGTGATCGCGCCGTTCAGGCGCCAGATGCCGGGTGTAGAGCATCGCCGTGGCGTAAGCCACCTGTATGTGGGTCCGCCAGTCCTCGCTGCGCGATCGCACCTCATCACAGATCGCCTCGGCTTCACCACCCCGACCGATCGCGGAAAGCGATGTCGGCAGCTTCGTGGTGAACCGCCACCACAGGGCGGGCTCGGCGTCCCAATCTGCTAGCGCGCGTCCCTGCTCGCAGAATTCGATGGTGGCATCGTAGAACCCTCTGAGCATGCAGTGGTTCATGGCCGCGTCGAGGGCGTCTGCGCCCGCGCCAAGCGGATCCGCGCCCCGTACCCGGTGCCAGGGAATGGCACCCAAGGCGTAGGACCCCTCACCGGTCGCCGCCAACAAGTCGGCGCGCGCGTCGTGCAGTGCCGCTCGTACCTGCGGATTCATCGTGTGGTAGCCAGCGGTCACGGCTGGCCGGTCATCGGTTCCGTCACTGTTGATGAAGATGCGTCCGAGTTCATCGGCGGCCACCGCGGGCGGCGGCCCGTCCTCCCCCTCGGGCGCCGACACCTGCGTGCACCAGCGAGAGATGGCGAGTTCCAGCGCCCCGAATGGCGGATGAGCCTGTCCGAATGTGGCCAGCTCCGCCGGAGCCATCCTGCCGAAGTCCGGCGTGCCCCCCAGAACGATGGTCAGCAGGGCTGCGTCTACCCGCCGCAACAGCACCGCCAGCAACTCGTGATCCGTGTAGTCCGCTTCCTGTATGTCATCGATGAAGAGGGAGCTACCAGTGCACTCGGAGCGCTGTAGATGTGCGATCAGGAAGTCGGCAACCCCGTGGGCCAGTCGCAGGCTGCGCAGGCTGGAGTAGAACCGGGTGCGTTCAGTGGGTGAGGCGAGTGAGGTCAGGGTCTCCTGAGTGGCCTCGATTGCTCCTGCCATTTCCGGAACCAGGGTGAGAATTTCAATTTGGTGCGCAGCCACCAACTCGGGCCAGCGCCGCACGGCGGTCGGAACGATCGCGCGCAGCAACGTACCGGCTGCCGTATACGGTCCGCGCAGGCGTCGGTGAGCCGAGATGGGCTTCATCCAGCGCGGTGGCAGTGGCAGTGTCTCCATAGCGGCGATTCGTGCGCTGCGGCTGCCGCCGGCAACGAAGTAGTGCTTGCCCTCGGACACGATGGTGCTCCTTCGGATTGTGAGCTAGGCAGGATTTGGTCGGGCATCTCCGAACGCCTGCCGGTTCCGGCGCTCGCGCAGGTACAGGGTCGTGGATATCGCCAACTCCATCACGATCAGACCCAGGAACACCGCGCTGTCCACAGTCGAGGCCGCGTCGCGGTGACCGGACTGCGCAAGACCCTGAAAGACATGGATGGCAATGCGGTTCACCGCCGGCAGCACAGTGAATATCAATGAGACGAAGCAGCCGGTGTAACCGGCCAAGATCAGCCAGGAATACCACTTCGCCACCGAGGCGTCCCGGGTTGACCAGGCGGAGGGGTCGTACTTCGGCGGTTTCCCGAGTAACCGATTGAGCCGGTTCCGCAGAGTTTGCCTCGCTGCGCTCTGCAAGTCGATACAGCCACAAACGGTGACAACCAAATAATAGATATCTGTTTGCAGAAAGAACCATAGCTGCCACAGCACCCTGAGCGCGGTCAGGTACGCAACAGCTAGACAATACCGAGCCGCCAGTCCAAATGTGCCGTCACCCTGACGGAGGATGTCCGCAGCCAGGGAGAGACTCGCAATCACCCCCACGTCGGTGAGCATGCCCGCCAAGATGGGCAGGTATCGTTTTGACCGAGGTACCGAAACGAGACCATTCATGGTGGTCTGAAAGACGACAAAGTACAGCCGACGGCCAATGGAGAGCCGTGAACGCAAGCCGAGGCGTCTGGCTGCCAGTGCATGCGCCATCTCGTGTAACAGGACCAGTGGGAGCTGCGTGATAAACAGCGTCGCCACGGTTAACGATATGTAGTGGACGAAGAACAGGTTCTGTGGCTGAGGAAGGAGCCGAGGCGTCCGCACACCTACGACTAGCCAACTGGTCACCAGCAGCAGGTAGCAGGCTGCGCTTATCGGGCTGAACAACCAGGTGCCGAGACGTTGCCAACGCACCGGCCCGGTGATCGTTTTGCCTGGCCGCTTGGTGAATCCCAAGGCGCCGAGGTCATCCACAAAGGACTCGACATCGATGGCTTCGCCGTAGGTCCACACGTACCAGTCGGCGGCTTCCTGGATCGACGCACCCTCGCCGAGTCGCCGCAGCAGGGCTGCCGCGTCGGCCGGCAGCACGATGTACTCATCGCGGTCTGGCCGGCCCACCGTGACTTCGTCGCCCTCTTCGAGGTAGGTCAACGGCGGCAGTTCGAGCCGCTCACGAGCCCTCCCCAGCGGCTCGCCGGGTACGGCTTCCGTCCGCGTCGGGTTATTCGTCACGAGGCTACCCTTCAAGATGCACGAGGCGAGCCGATGGCGGACTTCTAGGGAAAGCCCGCCATCGGCTCGTTGATCACACCGACACCGGGCAAGTGCCGCTGCAGCCGTACAGCGGCATGGCGGCACTGGTCAGCCGGACGGTGCCGGCCTTGCGAATGGTGACCTTCTTCATCGATCTCACCTCCATTCCAACCTCGGAGCGCTTGCGTGATGCCCACCCTCTCGAAACCCCGAATCGACGAGTGGGACGAATTTACCGGTGAAGATCCACTTCGATGCCAGAAATCAATGCCCGGCCTGGGTGATGAGATTTCACCCGAGGCCGTGACGATTCCCCGAGCTTGGAGCGCCTATCATGGAACCCGTCATGCAATACTCAGAAATTGCGAAGGACGAACTCCTCGCCGACATTCTGCAGGGGTAGGTCAATTGCCGCAGCACAGTCCGCCACCAGCGGTGCGTGCCGGCAGGGAGTGTGACCCGACAGCCGCCGAGGCCGGGAGCACCGCGGCACCTACGGCGATAGTCAGCATAACCAGACGGACAAGGACTGCGCGTGAGATTAGGCGACGCATGATGACACCCCTTCTGAGAAATTTCCCGTGTTCGTGGTCAAGCCCGGCGGACGGTGTAAAGTACGGTTTACAGCAGTCAAGCTGGATAGTCAACTGGAGGTCAAGTGGCGTTCGGTGAACAGCTCCGCGCCCTTCGGCGGGCTCGCAACATGACCCAGGCCGATGTGGCCGGAGGCGAGCTGTCCGTCAGCTACATATCCCTGCTTGAGTCAAACCAGCGACAGCCGACCAGAGAGACGTTGGAGATCCTTGCCAAAGCCTTGGGTTGCCAGCCGGCAGTTCTGGAAGGGCGAGCGGATGAGAGCACCGGTCCGGCCGCGCTCGCCGTTCGACACGCCGAGCTGAACATGGAGGTAGGAAGGGTAGCCGCGGCCCGGGAGGGCTATCAGAAGGCCCTGGACGTAGGCATCGACGATCCGATCATGCGTATGCAGGCCACGGTCGGATTGGCGAGGGCACTGCAACGCGAGGGGGAACTGACCGAGGCAGTCAGTATCTTCGAGAGTTGCGTGCGATCCGGTCTGCTTGATCCGGCCCATTCGGTCTCGCTTTCGGCCACCCAGGGCTGGTGCCGATGCCTGTACGAGTTGGGCGAGCTGTACCGGGCCATCGAGGTCGGCACCCGAGCCCTCGAGGAATTGGAGAGTCTGGGAGCCGAGGACTCCGACCAGTCGATCCAATTGCTTGCCACCGTTGCCGCCGCCTGGTTCGAGCTTGGCGAGCTGCGCCAGGCAGAGAACCTGCTCAGGGAAGGAATGGAGCGCTCGACTCGGGTCAAGTCCCCACTGGCACGGGGCGCCATCATGTGGAACGCGAGCGCCGTGGCTGCCGAGCGCGGGCGTTATCTCGAGGCACTGGAGTTGGCAGACGAGGCGCTGGCCGTGTACCGGCACGGGCTTGACCCACGGGCGTTCGGCATGTTGCTGACCATCCGAGGCCATTTCCTGCAACACACCGATCCACCTCGGTTGAGCGAGGCATTGTCCACGTTGAACCAGGCCTTGGCCGTCGTGTCAGGACTTGACTCGGTACACCAAGCCGTCGCTCATAGTGAGCTTTCCCGCCTCCACCTGGCTCTGGGAGACGTCGATGCCGCAATATTGGCGGCGGAACGGGCCCGAGAGCAGTTGCTGCCGACAGCGCGGCTCGAATACGCCCGGGCGACGGTGGCACTAGCCGCGGCCACCAATGCACGCGGTGACCATGAGCGCTCCAGAAAGCTGTTTACCGAGGCTGCGACAATCCTGGCCGGGTTGGGGGCAAGCCGATCCGCGGCTCGCGTCTGGGTGGAACTGGCCACCACCCTGGCCAATCGCGGCGATCTGGCCGGCGCCGTCTCGGCCTTCACCCAAAGTGCCCGCGCATTGAACCTGCTGGATGTCCAGCGTGAGCCGGCAGCACGGGGTGCCGTCGATCCACCGAAACCTGCCAACGATGGGCAGGACAACGACGCGCCGTAGCATCGAGGGCATGGAGCTGCCCGGCCTGCAGGCGGTGCGTACCCGCCTCGGCGGCGCACTGTTCGAGAAGGTGGCCGGTGCCGAGGGGCCGCAGCGGCGCGAGCGGATCCACCTCAGCACCGGCGAGCGCTGGTTCGCCGAGGACCGGCCGATCCGGCAGGTGCACGGCGACGCGGCGATGTTCGTCGGCGGCCTGCGCGCGCTGCTGCTGCAGTCGCTGCACCCGCTCGCGATGGCGGGCGTGGCCGGGCACTCCGGTTACCGGGGCGACCCGTGGGGCCGGCTGCAGCGCACCAGCCACTTCCTGGCGGTGACGACCTTCGGCACCGCCGCGGACGCCGAGGCGATGGTCGCCCGCATCCGCGCCATCCACGACCGGGTAACCGGCACCGCGCCGGACGGCCGCCCGTACGCCGCCACCGACCCGCACCTGCTGCGCTGGGTGCACCTGGCCGAGGTGGACAGCTTCCTCGCCGCGTACCAGCGGTACGGCCGCACCCCGCTCGACCAGGCCGGCCGGGACGGCTACGTCGCCGACACCGCGCGGGTGGCCGCGGCGCTCGACGTGCCCGGCGCGCCCACTACCGAGGCCGAGCTGCGCGCCGGGCTGGCCGCCTACCGGCCCGAACTCACCGGCACCGCCGAGGCCCGGGACGCGGCCCGCTTCCTGCTGCTGCAACCGCCCCTGCCGCTGCCGGCCCGGGCGCCCTATGCCGTACTCGCCGCAGCCGCCATCGGGGTGCTGCCGCGGTGGGCGCGCTGGCCGCTGCGGCTGCCGTACCTGCCGGTCGCCGAGGCCACCGTGGTCCGGCTGGCCGGGGACGGGCTGGTGCGGACGATCCGCTGGGCGATGACGCCGCCGGCCGCCGCCTGACCCACGAGCGAGTGCGGAGAGTTCGCCACCGCACGGGTGGCAGATCCTCCGCGATCGAGCCCGCTCAGGGCGTGTGGTGGTTGGTGATCTCCAGGCAGCGCTGCTTCACCGACTGGTCGTGCGGGGTGATGTGCACCCCGAAGAAGGTGGCGTCGCAGCTGCGCGCGTCGTGCTGCAGCTGGTGCCGCTGCTGGAAGGCGACCACCGCCAGCACCACCATCAGCACCACCACGATCGCCCTGATCACCAGCTTGCTGATCAGCACCACCAGCAGCAGCCCGATCACCACCACCGCGACGATGGTCCCGATGCCGACGTTGCTGGCCTGGCTGGTGTCGAGCGCGAGGGGGGTCATGGCGGCCCACGCTAGACCATGACCGCCGGATCTCGGCGTAGCTAGACTCGGAGCCGGTCCACCCCCGATGTCACCAGGAGGCAACCAACCGTGACCATGCCAGAGCGAGGGCTCGGCGCTCCCCCGCCGCTGGCGGCAGGCGCGGTGCGGATCGTGGCGCTGGGCGGCATCAGCGAGGTCGGCCGCAACATGACCATGTTCGAGTTCGGCGGCCGGTTGCTGGTCGTCGACTGCGGCATGCTGCTGGGCAAGACCAACGCGCCCGGCGTCGACCTCGGGCTGCCCGACTGGTCCGCCTACGCCGACCGGCTCGACGACATCGACGCGATCGTGCTGACCCACGGCCACGAGGACCACATCGGGGCGCTGCCGTACCTGCTGCGGTCCCGGCCGGACATCCCGCTGATCGGCTCGCGGCTCACGCTGACCCTGGTCGCGGCCAAGCTGGAGCAGCACCGGCTGCGCCCGGAGCTGCGCCACGTCCGTGAGGGCGACCGGGTCACCGCGAACGGCTGGGACCTGCAGTTCTACGCCGTCAACCACTCCATCCCGGACGCCCTGGCCGTCGCCATCCGCACGCCGGGCGGGACGATCCTGCACACCGGCGACTTCAAGATGGACCAGACCCCGCTGGACGGCCGGCTCACCGACCTGCCGGGCTTCTCCCGGCTCGGCGACGAGGGCGTCGACCTGCTGCTGGCCGATTCGACCAACGCCGAGGTGCCGGGCTTCATCCCGAGCGAGCGTGAGGTCGGCAAGGTGGTCGCCGACGTGATCACCCGGGCGACCGGGCGGATCATCGTGGCCTGCTTCGCCAGCCACGTCCACCGGGTGCAGCAGGTGCTGGACGCGGCGGTGGAATGCCAGCGGCACGTGGCCCTGGTCGGCCGCTCGATGGTGCGCAACATGCAGATCGCCCGCGACCTGGGCCTGCTCAAGGTGCCGGACGGCGTCCTGATCGACCTCAACGATGCCGAGGCGATGCCGTCCAACCGGGTCATCCTGGTCAGCACCGGCTCCCAGGGCGAGCCGCTCTCCGCGCTGTCACGGATGGCCAACCGCGAGCACCCGACGATCAGGATCGTGCCGGACGACACCATCCTGCTGGCCTCCTCGCTCATCCCGGGCAACGAGACCTCGGTGTTCACCGTCATCAACGGGCTGTCCCGGATGGGCGCGTCCGTGGTGCACAAGTCCACCGCGCTGGTGCACGTCTCCGGCCACGCCCCGGCCGGCGAGCTGCGCTACCTGTTCAACGCCGTCCGGCCGAAGAACCTGATGCCGGTGCACGGCGAGTGGCGGCACCTGCGGGCGCAGGCCGCGATCGCCCGCTCCACCGGCCTGGCCGACGAACGGATCATGCTGGCCGAGAACGGCGTGGTGGTGGATCTCGCCGGCGGCCAGGCGCGGATCGTCGGCCAGATCGACATCGACAACGTCTACGTGGACGGCTTGCAGGTCGGCGACATCGGCGATCAGGTCATCAAGCAAAGGCAGATCCTCGGCGACGAGGGCTTCGTCTCGATCCTGGTCGCGGTCGACCTGCACGCCGGCAAGGTGGTCTACGGCCCCGAGCTGACCGCGCGCGGCTTCACCGACGACCCGGAGGCGCTCGACCCGATCCGCCTGGAGCTGATCGCCACCGTCGAGCACTCGGTCGCCGAGGGCGTGCGGGACGCCGACGCGCTGGCGCACATCGTCCGCCGGACCGTCGGGCGCTGGGTCGACAAGACCTACCGGCGCCGCCCGATGCTGATGCCGATGGTGATCGAGGTATGACCGCCGTGATCGCGCCGGGCAAGGTCTCCCCGATGCTGACGGTGGCCTCGGTCACGCCGCCGCGCTACGTCGACCGGACCGGCAAGCCCACCGGCCAGCCCTGGGACCTCGACGACCCGCAGCCCAAGGACGCCGAGACCGTCGAGCGGATGCGGGTGGCCGGCCGGATCGCCGCGCTGGCCCGGGACGAGGTCGGCCGGCACGTGACGCCCGGCATCACCACCGACGCGCTCGACCGGATCGGGCACGAGTTCCTGCTCGACCACGGCGCCTACCCGTCCACCCTGGGGTACAAGGGCTTTCCGAAGTCGCTGTGCGCCTCGGTGAACGAGGTGATCTGCCACGGCATCCCGGACGACCGGCCGCTGGCCGAGGGCGACGTCGTCAAGATCGACGTCACCGCCTACGTCGGCGGGGTCCACGGCGACACCTGCGGGACGTTCTTCGCCGGCGAGCCGAGCGAGGAGATCCGGCTGCTGTCCGAACGGACCCACGAGGCGATGCTGCGGGGCATCAAGGCCGCCCGGCCGGGCCGGCCGGTGAGCGTGATCGGCCGGGTCATCGAGTCCTACGCCAAGCGCTTCGGCTACGGGGTGATCAAGGACTTCACCGGGCACGGCGTCGGGCAGTCGTTCCACACCAAGCCGACCATCTTCCACTACGACGAGCCACTGGCCGCCACCCTGATCGAGGCCGGCATGACCTTCACCGTCGAGCCGATGCTCAGCCTCGGCGGGTACGCCTGGGACATGTGGGAGGACGGCTGGACGGTCGTCACCAAGGACAAGTCCTGGGTCGCGCAGTGGGAGCACACCGTGCATGTCGCCGAGGACGGCACCGAGATCCTCACCCAGGCCTAGCGGGCTCTCGGAGAGAGTGGAGCGCGGTGTCCGTCCAGGCACCGCAGGCATCCACTTCGGGCAGATAACCTGGCCCGATGAGCGATGCCGATGTGATCGTCGTCGGCGCCGGGCTGGCCGGCTTGGTGGCGACCGCCGAGCTGGCCGACGCCGGACGCCGGGTGATCCTGCTCGACCAGGAACCGGAGCAGAGCCTGGGTGGCCAGGCGTTCTGGTCGTTCGGCGGGCTGTTCCTGGTGGACTCGCCCGAGCAGCGCCGGCTCCGGATCCGGGACAGCGACGAGCTGGCGCTGCAGGACTGGCTCGGCACCGCCGGCTTCGACCGGCCGGAGGATCACTGGCCGCGGCGATGGGCCGAGGCGTACGTCGACTTCGCCACCGGCGAGAAGCGCGCCTGGCTGCACGCGCAGGGCGTCCGGTTCTTCCCGGTCGTCGGCTGGGCCGAGCGCGGCGGCTACCTGGCCACCGGGCACGGCAACTCGGTGCCGCGCTTCCACGTCACCTGGGGCACCGGGCCCGGGCTGCTCGCGCCGTTCATCCGGCGGGTACGGCAGGCCGAGGCCGACGGCCTGGTCCGGCTGCTGTTCCGACACCGGGTGGACGGGCTCACCAGCACCGCCGGCGTGATCGACGGTGTCCGCGGCCGGATCCTCGCCCCGAGCGGGGTGGCCCGCGGCGAGGCGAGCAACCGGGACGAGGCCGGTGAGTTCGCCTTCACCGGGCAGGCGGTGATCGTGACGGCGGGCGGCATCGGCGGCAACCACGACCTGGTCCGGCGCAACTGGCCGGCCCGGCTCGGCGACGCACCCAAGCGCATGGTCTCCGGGGTGCCGGCGCACGTCGACGGCCGGATGCTCGAGATCGCCGAGCAGGCCGGCGGCCGGGTGATCAACCCCGACCGCATGTGGCATTACACCGAGGGCCTGCACAACCACACCCCGATCTGGCAGAACCACGGCATCCGGATCCTGCCCGGGCCGTCGTCGCTGTGGTTCGACGCGCGCGGCCGCCGGCTGCCGGTGCCGCTGTTCCCCGGCTTCGACACCCTGGGCACGCTCGAGCACATCATGCACACCGGCTACGACTACAGCTGGTTCGTGCTCAACCAGCGCATCATCGGCAAGGAGTTCACGCTCTCGGGCTCGGAGCAGAACCCGGACCTGACCGGCAAGTCGGTGCGCGGTGTGCTGAGCCGCGGCCGGGGCGGCGCGCCGGCGCCGATCGCGGCGTTCCAGGAGCGCGGCGTCGACTTCGTCACCGCGCCGGCCGTCCGCGAACTGGCCGCCGGCATGAACGCCCTGACCGGCGATGGCCTGATCGACCCGGACGACCTGCAGGCCCAGCTCGTGGCCCGCGACCGGGAGATCGACAACCCGTACGGCAAGGACCTGCAGGTAACCGCGATCCACGGCGCCCGCAGCTACCTGGGCGACCGGCTGATCCGGGTGGTGCCGCCGCACCGGCTGCTCGACCCGGCCGCCGGCCCGTTGATCGCGGTGCGGCTGAACATCCTGACCCGCAAGACGCTCGGCGGCCTGGAGACCGACCTGTCCGGCCGGGTGCTCACCACGGCGGGAACGCCGCTCGGCAACGTGTACGCGGCCGGCGAGGTGAGCGGCTTCGGCGGCGGTGGCATGCACGGTTACCGGTCGCTGGAGGGCAGCTTCCTCGGCGGCTGCCTGTTCTCCGGCCGGGTGGCGGGGCGGGCCGCGGCAGCCGCCACCGCCTGATCAGCCACCGGATTCGGAAGGCAGCAGCCCGGTCAGGATCCGGGCCAGCGCCGCCAGGTCACCGGCCGGCAGCGCGGACAGCGCAGCCGGCGGCTCGTCCAGGATCGCGGCGGCGGTCGCGGCCGCCTCGCGTCCGGCGCCGGTCAGGCTGACCAGCTTCACCCGGCGGTCGTCCGGCGAGGCGGCGCGCAGCACCAGGCCCCGCCGTTCCAGGTCGTCGATCACCACGGTGGTGTACGGCGGGTCGATGACCAGCCGGCCCGCCAGCTCGCGCATGGTGAGCGGGCCGCCGGTCAGCTTGAGCAGCGCCTTGGCCCGGATGAAGCTGAGCTGCAGCCGCTCGGCGACGGCACCGCGCCGGTCGTGCGCCTCCAGCACCAGGGTGCGCATCGCCGACCAGGCGCGGGCAGCGTCGGGGGTGGTCATGCCGGCACCACGGCCGGTTCCCCGCGGACCTGCGCGGCCTGGGCGGTCGCGGCGGCCCGGCGGGTGGTGGAGAGCAGGCCGAGCAGCAGCACCACCAGGCCGGTCCCACCGACGATCCACCAGGCCGGGTGGCTCGACCGGGCCAGGTTGCGGCTGAAGTCCGCCGCGGCGCCGGTGTTCACGATCGAGCCGATCACGGCGACGCCGAGCGAGCTGCCGACCTGCCGGCTGGTCGAGGCGACCGCCGCCGCGACCCCGGCCTGTTCCCGTGGCATGCCGGACACCGCGGTGTTGGTGATCGGGGCGTTGACGAGGCCGAACCCGATGCCGTAGACGACCAGCGCGCCGATCACCCAGAGGTAGCCGGTGCTGTCGGACAGCCGGGTGAGCATCAGGCCGCCCAGCGTCATCGCGATGCCGGCGGTCACCAGCGGGATGCGCGGACCGCGGCTGCCGACGATCCGTCCCGAGATCGGTGCCAGGATGCCCGCCGTGATCGCCTGGGGCAGCAGGAACAATCCGGCGTCGAGCGCGCTCAGGCCACGAACGTCCTGCAGGTACAGGGTGTTCAGGAACAGGAAGCCGGCGAACGAGCCGAACGCGCAGACCGCGATCACGGTCGCCGCCGAGAACGGGACGCTACGGAAGAACCGCAGCTCGATCAGCGGGTCGCGGCGCCGGGCCTCGTGGCGCAGCAGCCAGCCCAGTGCGAGCACCGCGACGGCGATCGTCAGCCAGGTCTGGCCGGACAGCCAACCCACCTGTGGCGCATGGATGATCGCGTAGGTCAGGCTGGCCAGCACCACGATGACCAGCAACTGCCCGAGCGGATCCAGCCGCCTGGCCCGCGGCGCGCGGGATTCCGGCACGAAGAGCGCGGCCAGCACGCAGGCGGCAATGCCGATCGGGACGTTCACCCAGAAGATCGACCGCCAGCCGATGGTCTCGGTCAGCAGGCCGCCGAGGATCGGGCCGAGGCCGAGGCTGATGCCGACCACCCCACCCCAGACGCCGATGGCCTGGGCCCGCTCGCGCGGATCGGTGAAGACGTTGGTGATGATCGACATCGCCACCGGGTTGAGCATCGAACCGCCGATGGCCTGCACCGCCCGGAAGGCGATCAGCCAGCCCAGCCCGGGCGCGACGCTGCACAGCAGCGAGCCCACCGTGAAGAGCACCAGGCCGGTCTGGAAGGTGCGCCGCCGGCCGAGCCGGTCGGCCGTCGAGCCGGAGAGGATCAGCAGGCTGGCCAGCACCAGGGTGTAGGCGTCGACGGTCCACTGCAGGCCCGCCACCGAGGCGTGTAGGTCCCGGCGGATGGACGGCAGCGCCACCGTCACGATCGTGTTGTCCATGCCGACGATCAGCAGGCTCAGGCAGCAGATCGCCAAGATCAGCAGGCGGCGGGAACGGGTCAGCTCAGGCACGCGGCATCGGTTCGGTCATGCGGTCTCGTACGCCAATCAGTTGTGTAGGTACAACCATTGTAGGCGTGTAAGTAACCGGCTCGACAGGTCAGCCGGCGGCATGCTGGCGGATCCAGGCGTGCATCGCGATGCCGGCGGCCACCCCGGCGTTGATCGACCGGGTCGAGCCGAACTGCGCGATGGACAGGGTGGTGACGGCAGCCCGGTGCGCCTCGTCGGTCAGGCCCGGGCCCTCCTGCCCGAAGAGGAACAGCGCCCGGCGCGGCAGCATCGCGGTCTCCAGGGGCACCGCGCCGGGGGTGTTGTCGATGGCGAGCACGGTGTAGTCGCGTTCTGCGGCGTACCCGATCACCTCGGCCACCGACGGCAGGTGTCGCAGGTGCTGGTACCGGTCGGTGACCATGGCACCGCGCCGGTTCCACCGCTTGCGCCCGACGATCAGCACCTCGCGGGCCAGGAAGGCGTTGGCGGTGCGCACCACGGTGCCGATGTTGGCGTCGTGCTGCCAGTTCTCGATCGCCACCACGAACTCGTGCCGCCGGGTGTCGAGGTCGGCCACGATCGCCTCGACCGTCCAGTACCGGTAGCGGTCGGCGACGTTGCGCCGGTCGCCGGCGGCGAGCAGCGCCGGGTCGTACCGCGGGCCGGCCGGCCACGGGTCGGGATGCGGTCCGACCCCCACCGGCAGGTCGGGCGTCGCGTCGGCAACCGGTGGCACTGCCGCGTCGGCGACCGGTGGCTCGGGACCCGGCTGCCCGGGCTCGTCGGCGGGTCTCACCTCGCCGGTCAGGAAAGCCCCAGGTCGGCCAGCGAATACACCGCACGACAGTCGAGCCCGGCCTGCCGGATGACCTCGACCCCGCCCCGGTCCACGATCATCGCGACCCCGACGACCTCGGCGCCGGCCTCGCGCAGCGCCTCGACCGCGGTCAGCGGGCTCGAACCGGTGGTGGAGGTGTCCTCGACCACCAGCACCCGGCGGCCGGCCACCGCCGGCCCCTCGATCCGCTGCTGCATGCCGTGCTTCTTCTCGGCCTTGCGCACCACGAACGCGTCCACCGCCCCGCCGCTGGCGTGCAGCACCGCCGTGCCGACCGGGTCCGCGCCGAGGGTCAGGCCGCCGGCCGCGTCGTAGTCCCAGTCCGCGGTGAGCTCCCGCAGCACCCGACCGACCAGCGGCGCCGCCTTGCGGTGCAGCGTGATCCGCCGCAGGTCGAGGTAGTAGTCGGACTTCAGCCCGGATGACAGGGTCACCTCGCCGTGCACCACGGCGATATCGGAGATCAGGGCCAGCAGCTCATCGCGATCGGTCACCCGGCCAGCCTATCGGCGGCCCGGCTAGCGCCTCGCCATCGCCTTGGCCACCAGCGGCCGGGGCAGCAGCTTGACCAGCGTGACCAGGAACCGGTACCGCTTGCTCGGCACGCTGACCACCTTGCCGGCCCGGGCGTCGGCCAGCCCGTCGGCAACCACCCGGTCCGCTTCGAGCCACATGAACGACGGCGTGTTGCTCATGTCCGCGTTGGCCCTGGCGTGGAACTCGGTGTGCGTGAAACCGGGACAGATCGCGCACACCCGGACCCCGGTTCCCTTGACCAGCAAGGCGATTCCCTCGGTGAACGAGGTGACCCAGGCCTTGCTCGCCGCGTAGGTGGCGGCGGCGCCGCGCGGCAGGAAGCCGGCTACCGACGAGACGTTGAGGATCTCGCCGCGTCCCCGCCGGGTCATCGCGCCCACCGCGGCATGGCTGAGCACCAGCACGGCCCGGACGTTCAGGTCGAGCATCGCCAGCTCGCGCTCGACCGGGGCCTTGCCGAACGCCTGGTAGAGGCCGAAGCCGGCATTGTTCACCAGCGTGTCCACCGGCTGGTCGTCGGTGGAGATTCGTTCGACGACGGCGGCACATCCGGCCTCGGTGCTCAGGTCGGCGGGCAGCACCTCGACGGTGATCGGGTACCGCTGCTTCAGCTCGGCGGCGGTCACTTCCAGGCGGGACGTGTCCCGGGCGACCAGCACCAGGTCGCGCCCCTCGGCGGCGAGCCGGCGGGCGAACGAGGCTCCCAGCCCGGCACTCGCACCGGTCACCAGCGCGTAGCCGGTCAGCGAGGCGCTGTCGGGCTGTGCGGCGCCGGCGCGACGGCTCATCGCGCGCCACCCGGGCGCCGCGGCCGGCCGGTCTGGCGGGACTTGCCCCGCGGCGGTTGCCGGTTGCCGGTGACCGGCGGCTGCTCGGCGGGCGGTTCACCCACCGCCGTCCCGTCGGCCACGGGCCCAGCTGGCTCCGGGGCACCGGACGTCGGACCACCCGGCAGGCCACCGCGGACGTTCGGCCGGGGCCGGAACAGCCCGCCCAGCAGGCTCGCCGGCGCGCCGGACGCGGGCCGGAAGTAGGCGTTGGACTCGGGCAGGAACATCAGCACGATGGCCGCGATCGAGCTGACCCCGACCAGTCCGGTGGACAGCCGCACCGGCACGTTGTGGTACTGGAAGAAGCCGAGCACCTGGAACAGGTCGCGGGTGATCAGCACCGAGAACACCAGGTACACCCAGCGCGACCAGTTGCGGCCGTCGCGGATGAACTTGCTCAGGATGGCCACCAGCGCGACCATCACCAGAGTCGAGATCAGGTTGCCGCGCAGCAGCGTGTCGACGTTGTGGTGCAGCGTGGCCGCCGACCAGTTCTTGCTCTTGTTGGCATCGGCGACGCTCCGGGTGACCTCGCCCCGCGCGCCGTACAGCGCGAGTGCCGACAGCAGCGAGAAGACGCAGCGGGCGATCAGGGCGTAGACCGCGTAGTCGACGACGGGCGGGCGGCTTCGCGCGCTGATCTCGGTGGTGGCGTTGGCACTCATCCTGCGCAGCGTACCGGCGGCTCAGGCGGGCGGTACCAGCCAGGATCCGGCCGGCAGGTTACGGATCACCGCGAATGCCGCGGCCACCACGACACCGGCCCAGGCCCAGCTCGCCGGGATCCGCACCGGTCGCCGGAAGCCGGCCCACTGCGCCCAGATCAGCACCAGCAGCGGCAGCCCGAGCACGAGGAGCACGTTGTCGTGCACCGCGGCGCCCAGCCGCCCGTGCAGCAGTTCGTGCAGGGCGCGGGTGCTGCCGCACAGCGGGCACCACCAGCCGGTGAGGGCGTGCAGCGGGCACAGCGGGACATGCGTGGTGGCCGGGTTCACCAGGTAGAGGCCCAGCAGGCCCATCGCGGTGGCGCCCGCGGTGGCCGCCCGTCGTGGGACGAGCAGCCGCCGGGCCACCGCCGGGCGCATCGCTAGGTCGTGACGACGAAGCAGCTGGCTGCCTTGTCGTGCCAGCCCTGGTTGCGCTTGCTGCCGTCGAAGAACGGGGAGAAGTAGCCGACCAGGCACAGCAGCCCGGTCAGCACCTGGACCAGGTAGCGCAGCAGGCCCCGGCCGAGGCCGATCGCCCCGCCGGTGGTCGCGTCCACCACCTTGATGTTCAGGGCGCGCATGCCGAGGCTCTGCTGCCGGACGCCGAGGAAGTAGCCGAAGTAGCCGAACGCGATGACGATGTCGAGCAGTTGCCCCAGCGCGCGGCCGGCGGTGCTGCCGCCGAAGACCAGCCGGACGATCACCTCGACGACGAAGAGGATCACGATGTCGATGACGAACGCGCCGAACCGGCTGCCCATCCCAGCGATGTTGCCCGGCCCGCTGGGCTGGCCGTAGGCCGAGTAGCCCGGCGCCGCCGGGTACCCGCCGTAACCGGCCTGCTGGCCATAATCCGGCTGGCCGTAACCGGGCTGCTGGCCATAGCCCGGCTGGCCGTAGCCCGGCTGCTGACCGTAGTTCGGCTGGCCGGAGCCGGGCTGCTGACCGTAGTTCGGCTGGCCGGAGCCGGGCTGCGGTGGAGTCCCCCACGGCTGGCCCTGCCCTGGCTGGCCCTGCCCCGGCTGGCCCTGCCCCGGCTGATTCTGGCCGGGCGCGGCCCACGGATCGGCGGGCTGGTTCGGCTGCTGCGGACGTGCCCACGGGTCCGAGGACTGGCCTTCGTTCGGCTCGCCGTCCGGACCGTTACCCCATTGCGTCATCTGCCCCGCTCCATGTGCTCGCTACCGACGGTCGTGCGAGGCGCGCATGCGCAGCGCCGCTGGTGGAAACCTATCGGATTTCGGTCCCGGCGTCGGCCAATCGCCCGCGGTCCGGAGCGCCGGACCGGCTACCGTGGCGGGCATGGCTCCGGCGCGCAAGCCCACCACGCAGCAGCGGGACGCCCGCGAGCTCGCCCGGACGCCGCCGGCCGACCCCTATCGCGGCACCCTGACCGATCCGTTCAGCCGGCCGGTCGCCGAACCCGCGCGCGAGCCGGTCCCGGAGCGGGCCGATCCGGTGCCCCGCCCGTCCGCCCGAACCCCGTCCGGCGCCTCCCTGGCCGGCATCATCGGCATCGCGCTCGGGCTCACCCTGGGGCTGTTCGGCCTGCTGCTGCTCACCATCGTCAGCCTGCAGAACGACTACGGGGCGCCGGACCGCTCGTTCTACCGCGGCACCGATTCCGGCTACGTGGTGCTCGGCCTGGTGAACTTCGTGCTGGCCGGGTGCTGCGCGATCGGCGGCATCGTGCTGATGACCGGACGGCTGTCGGGCCGGATCGCGCTCACCATCGGCGGCTGGGCGACCATCCTGCTGTCCGGGTTCTGGCTGATCGACGGCAGCGTCCGGGTCGTGGTGCCGATCGTGCTGGCCGTCGCCGCCGCGACCATGCTCTGCTTCGGCTACCAGCGACCGGTGACCGACTGGCTGGGCGTGCTCCCGCCGCCCCAGCCCGAGTAACCGCCCAGCCCGAACAGGAGAACGGCCCGAACAGGAGAACGGCCCGAACAACCGCCCAACCCGAACAACCGCCCAGCCCGGACAGGAGAACGGCCCGGATCCGCCAAGGGCTCC
Source organism: Jatrophihabitans sp. (assembly GCA_035507775.1). Lineage (GTDB taxonomy): Bacteria > Actinomycetota > Actinomycetes > Mycobacteriales > Jatrophihabitantaceae > Jatrophihabitans_A. The sequence continues at coordinate 6,094 of DATJNU010000073.1, read as the reverse complement.
GGACCGTCTCACTCCGGCCGAGATGGTCCGGGCCGTCTCACTCAGGCCGAGATGGTGAGCGCCGCCCGGTCATCCGACACCCCGACGTGCACCTGCGAGCCGTCGGCGATCTCGCCGGAGATCAGCGCCCGGGCCAGCCGGTCGCCGATCGCGGTCTGCACCAGCCGGCGCAGCGGCCGGGCACCGTACAGCGGGTCGAACCCGTTGATCGCCAGCCACTCGCGCGCCCCCTCGGAGACGTCCAGGGTGAGCCGGCGACCCGACAGCCGCTTCTGCAGCGCGCCGAGCTGGACGTCCACGATGCCCGCGAGCTCCTCGGTGGTGAGCGGGTCGAACACCACGATGTCGTCCAGCCGGTTGAGGAACTCCGGCTTGAAGTGCTGCCGGACGACGTCGAGCACCGCGTCCTTCTTCGATTCCTCGCCGAGGTCGGAGATCAGGATCTGCGAGCCGAGGTTCGAGGTGAGCACCAGGATCACGTTGCGGAAGTCGACGGTGCGGCCCTGCCCGTCGGTCAGCCGGCCGTCGTCGAGCACCTGCAGCAGGATGTCGAAGACGTCCGAGTGCGCCTTCTCCACCTCGTCGAGCAGCACCACGCTGTACGGCCGGCGCCGGACCGCCTCGGTCAGCTGGCCGCCCTCGTCGTAGCCGACGTAGCCGGGCGGGGCGCCGACCAGCCTCGACACCGAGTGCTTCTCGGAGTACTCGCTCATGTCGATGCGCACCATCGCGCGCTCGTCGTCGAAGAGGAACTCCGCGAGCGCCTTGGCCAGCTCGGTCTTGCCGACCCCGGTCGGGCCGAGGAAGAGGAACGAGCCGGTGGGACGGTTCGGGTCGCTGATGCCGGCCCGCGCCCTTCGGACCGCGTCCGAGACCGCTTGCACCGCCTGCTTCTGGCCCTTGACCCGCTCGCCGATGGCGTCCTCCATCCGCAGCAGCTTCGCGCTCTCGCCCTCCAGCAGCCGGCCGGCCGGGATGCCGGTCCAGGACGCGACCACCTCGGCGATGTCGTCGGCCGTGACCTCCTCCTTGACCAGCACGTCGGACGGGGTTTCAGCCTCTGATGCCTCGGTCAGCGCCTTCTCGGTGGCCGGGATCTCGCCGTACATCAGCCGGGACGCGGTCTCGAAGTCGCCTTCGCGCTGGGCCCGGTCGGCCTGGGTGCGCAGGTCGTCGAGCTTCTCCTTCAGCTCGCCGACCCGGTTCAGCCCGGACTTCTCCCGCTCCCAGCGGGCGTTGAGCGCGGCCAGCGCCTCGGACTTGTCGGCCAGCTCGGCGCGCAGGTTGGCCAGCCGCTGCACGGAGGCCGGGTCGCTCTCCTTCGACAGCGCCAGCTCCTCCATCTTGAGCCGGTCCACCGCGCGCTGCAGCTCGTCGATCTCCACCGGCCGCGAGTCGATCTCCATCCGCAGCCGGGACGCGGCCTCGTCGATCAGGTCGATGGCCTTGTCGGGCAGGAACCGCGAGGTGATGTAGCGGTCGGACAGCGCCGCGGCGGCGACCAGCGCGCCGTCGGAGATCTGCACCTTGTGGTGCGCCTCGTACCGGCCGGCCAGGCCGCGCAGGATGCCGATGGTGTCCTCGACGGACGGCTCGCCGACCAGCACCTGCTGGAACCGGCGTTCCAGGGCCGGGTCCTTCTCGATGTGCTCGCGGTACTCGTCCAGCGTGGTGGCGCCGACCATCCGCAGCTCGCCGCGGGCCAGCATGGGCTTGAGCATGTTGCCGGCGTCCATCGCGCCCTCGCCGGTCGCGCCGGCGCCCACCACCGTGTGCAGCTCGTCGATGAAGGTGATGATCTGGCCATCGGAGTCCTTGATCTCGGTCAGCACCGCCTTCAACCGCTCCTCGAACTCACCGCGGTACTTGGCACCTGCCACCATGGCACCCAGGTCGAGCGAGATCAGCCTTTTGCCGGCGAGGGATTCCGGGACGTCGCCGGCGACGATGCGCTGGGCCAGGCCCTCGACCACGGCCGTCTTGCCGACGCCGGGCTCGCCGATCAGCACCGGGTTGTTCTTGGTCCGCCGCGACAGCACCTGGATCACCCGGCGGATCTCGGAGTCGCGCCCGATCACCGGGTCGAGCTTGCCCTCCCGGGCGGCCGCGGTGAGGTCGACGCCGTACTTCTCCAGCGCCTGGTAGCTGCCCTCCGGATCCGGGCCGGTCACCCGGGCCGAGCCGCGCACCTGCTGCAGTGCCGCCCGCAGCGCGTCGGCGGTGGCGCCGAGCCTGGACAACACAGCAGCGACCTCGGACCGGACCTCGGCCAGGGCGAGCAGCAGGTGCTCGATCGAGACGTACTCGTCGCCGGCGTCCTTGGCGATCCGTTCGGCGGCGGCCAGCACGCTCAGCATGCCGCGCGAGGTCTGCGGCGCCGAGACGGTCGAGCCGGACGCGGCCGGCAGGCCGGCGGCCAGCGAGGTCAGCTCGGCGGTCAGCCGGCCAGGGTCGACGCCGACCGCCTGCACCATCGGCCGGGCCAGGCCCTGGTCGTCGGCCAGCAGGGCCAGGGCCAGGTGCACCGGCTCGACGGCCGGGTTGCCGCGCTCGGCGGCGGCGCGCACCGCGTTCGAGACCGCCTGCTGGCTGCGAGTTGTCAGGTCCATGAGGTCTCCCACCCCTGTGTTGCGTGTCGGATTCACGAGATCTATCGGCGGAAGCCGCCGTTACCCCAGCCACCCTGGCCAAGGTTGAGTCTATTCCGCTCAACTTTGCCACGGGCACCGGCCCGGGCGCCAGCCACGGCACCTGGGCCGCGCCCCAAAACGGCCGTACCGCAGAATCCGTACAGCACCGAGAGGAGGCCCGATGTCCGATCCCGATCCCGATCCCGCGCCGGTACCGGCCCGGCGGCGCCGGCTGGCGCTGTTCGCCGCGCTGGCCGTGCTGGCCGTGCTGGTCGTGGCAATCGCCGGCTGGCAGCTCGGCCGCTCCGGGCACAACGACGCCGGATCGGGCGCCGCGGCCACCCACCCCACCCCGCCGGCGCCGCCCGGCTCGCTCGGCATCGTGGACTGGATCGCCCCGGTGCTGGAGCACGACGGCGCGGTCACCGTCTACGCCGACGTCGACGCCACCCCGGACTACTGCCTGACCAGCGGGGTGCCCCGGCTGGAGTCGGCGGCTGTCGAGAACGGGAACCAGGTGACGATCACGGTGACCGCGTACCGGCCGGCCAAGGTCACGACCAGCAAGGCCTGTGCCTCGATCGGCCACGCTCCGGTGCCGGTGACCACCCGGCTGGCGAAGCCGCTCGGCTCGCGCACCCTCGTCGACGCCGCCACCGGCCAGCGGCACCCGGTGCTGGCCGCCGACAGCATGCCGGATGCCGGCTACCTGCCCACCGGCTACCGGGAGCAGCCACTCACCTGGGACGAGAGCAACCCCGACATCGTGACCCGCGACTTCACCGGACCGAACGGGCAGAGCCTGCTCCTCGAACGGCGACCGCTGCCCGACCAGCCCCTCTACAACGAGCTGGTGCTGGACCGCGGCACGGTGCTCGGCCATCCGGCCCGGGTGGCGAAGACCCGCAACTTCGACGACAACGTCTGCGCTATCTGGACCGACGCGCACCATGTCTGGTGGGCGTGCTCACAGGGCTCGCCCCGTGCCGCGCTCAGCCCCGCGGTGCTGCTGCGGATCGGCAACAGCGTGCACTGAGGCGTTTCCTACCCTCGTGGTGGTGGCGAGGCTGATACTGCTCAACGGACCGCCGGCCGCCGGGAAGTCCACGGTGGCACAGCGGTGGGTTGCCGACCGGCCGCTGGCGCTCAACCTGGATCTGGACCGGATCTGGCCGCTGCTCGGACGGTGGCAGGACGACCTGGACGCGACCGGCCGGGTGGCCCGGCAGCTCGCACTGGCGATGGCCGGCGCGCAGCTCACCGCTGGTCGCGACGTGATCGTGCCGCAGTTCCTCGGCCACCCGGAGTTCATCGACCAGCTCGCCGGTCTCGCCAATTCCGTCGGTGCATGGTTCGTTCACTTGGTGCTACCGGTGAACCGAGCCGAAATGCATGCGCGGTTCAACACCCGCCCTGATCACCCGGCGACTGGACTGCTAGAAGCGATCGGCGGTCCGGCCGAGCTAGACCAGATGTACGACCAGTTGCAGGCGCTGTGCCGCGAACGGCCGGAGGTGGTCATGCTCGACCCACAGGACCCACACTCCGCACTGCTCACCGCGCTGGCGTGAGTCCGGGCCAGACGAGCCGAAGGAGTCCGACCTATCGACGCGCCACTGAGTCTTGCCGATTCGCGACATCCATCAACAACGATGTCTGATGTGGTGCTTGCCTCAGGCTGTCAGCCAACCCGGTCCCGGACTCCGCGAGTTCGAGCCGATCAGAGGCCTGTTCACTTGATACGTAGCAGGCCCTGTAGGAGGCCAGAAGACTAAGCGCAGCCGGGCCAAGGCTCGAGGGAGACATCGACGCAAGGTTTTCCTCGGCCCATCTTCCCCGCGCCAGAAGCCAGCTACCCTCCGGATGCCAGTCTTCACGCTGCTCCATCGCCGACGGTATGACTCTCCGCGGGCTTGAATGAGATAGCGGCATGTGAGACTCCTCAGTTTGTCTCGAATATACGTTCGATTAAGGTACCTAACACACCTGACAAGACGTAGTGAAGCACAAGTCGCAGCCCTACCGGCGTGTCGCGGCCGCGCTTCCGGTCGAACCTGGTGGATCCACCGGCTTGCGACGACCAGCCCTAGCAGTCTGCCGATCCTTTGCCGTCGACTTAGCTGAAGAGCCCGTCGACCCAAAGACCCCCCCGATCAACTGAGATACTGCACCGGTCGTAATTACCTCTCTTTCATGCACAAACGCTTCGTTCCAACCGCGCCCGCGAGGTGTCGCTACTGTCCGGTCAAACAAGGCGGGATTCAAGCCATCGCGCCGTTCACCCGCTCGAAAGATATCGTCATAGCGATGCGGCGCAAATCCAACAAAGGCAGAAAAAGGCACCTTGCCGACCTCTCGCGCCGAGACTAAGTCAAACTTCTCCTCGGCCGATAGCGGCGGTTTAGTATCGATCAAGTCTCTATACAAGTGCCGAACCATGCTCTTCGGGTACGGCTCGATGTATATAACGCGACGTATACCTGACCCGACGATGAATTTAGCACATTCATGACAAGGGAACGTCGTGGTCAGAAGCAGGCCATCTTGAGTTACAACACCTTGCCTTGCAGCATTTACAATCGCGGCCTGCTCGGCGTGGAGGCAACGAGTGAATTCGATCAGCGAATTCACTCGCGTGTCTTGCAAAACTGAAAACCCCTCCTCTCCCATATCCTTCGCCTTCTGCAAGAGTTGAATCGCACTGAGCTCAGAGAGTTCCGAATTTAACCATCCGTTAGACTTAAGGCGCTCTAAGAGTTCTTGCAGCATCGTTGCAGTGAAGGATGGGTTCGGGTCAAAACCTGTTTGGAAGTCACGATGATCAGGATCGTCTCCGATCCAATATTGCCCGCCGCCCGGTTTAGGAACTTCATTCGTACCAGTCACATAGGTGGCACCGGTCGTGGGCACTAGAACTGCGCCCACTTGGCGTCCCATCGCTGCAGATCGCAGGCTTGCAGAATATGCGAGGCGCATAGCCTCTTCTGCTGCCGAAGGCGTGAAGAAGGGCTTTCCGAAAATACCATCGACGAAACGATTCACGTCATCGTCGGCCTCGTGCCCGCGCCTACTAGGCAGGAATACGTCAGCCATACTAAAGACATCCTGCACATGCTGACCATGCGGATCAGCTTGATCATCCTCGTCGCGATCCATTAGATTCTGAGCTTTAGCCCGACTATCTTGAAATCCGGCTCCCGCACGCGATAGATCCTCAGCAAAGTCATCGAGACGATCCCCTGGGCTGCTTACAACAGCCACAAGCCAAAAAGCATCGCCGTAAATGTGTCGTAATATATTAACTTCACCAGGATGCTTGAGACTTCGCAGGATATAGGCAGTCGAGGTCGAGGAGGTGCCTCTCAGTTCTGCGATCCGCCCGACTGCCATCCCCGCCAAAATTCCATCGAAACCAGTTCGCTCCCTCAGGTTATCGCCAGCATCCATACGCGCTAGGTAATATC
>DATJNU010000072.1:0-7678 GCA_035507775.1 Jatrophihabitans sp. | reverse complement strand
ACTACTGGGCGGTGAACCTGGCGCTGGTCGCCGGACCCATGATCGGCGGCTTCCTCTACGGCTCCCACTTCGGGCTGCTGCCGGTGATCGCCGCGGCGGGCATGGCCGGTTCGCTGCTCGCCACGGTCTTCCTCATCAGCGAGACCAAGCCCAGGCCGGCGGCCGGCGAGCCCGCCCCGGCGCGCCGGCCGAGCGGGCTCAGCCAGCTGATCGACGGATACCGGCTGGTCTTCGTCGACCGGGTGTTCACCCGGTTCCTGGTCGCGGCCACCCTGGGCATGACCCTGGAACTCCAGACGAACAACTACGTCGGCATCCGGCTGGCCCAGGACATGCCGGTCCGGTCGCTGCTCGGCTTCGGGCACATCGGCGGCCCGCAGATGCTCGGCGTGCTCAAGGCCGAGAACGCCGTCCTGGTGGTGGTCCTGGCGCTGTTCTCCAACGCCCTGCTGCGCCGGGTCTCCGACCGGGCCCGGCTCTACGCCGGCATCGCACTGCTCGCGGTCGGGTTCGCCGTGCTGGTCGTGACCACGACCGTGTGGGTGCTGCTGCTGGGCTGCCTGATCCGGACCATCGGCGAGTTGCTGAACGTGCCGGTCAACCAGTCGCTCACGGCCGAGCTGGTACCCGAGCAGGGACGTACCCGCTACATGGCCGCCTACAACCTCAACATCCGCGTGGCCCAGGCGCTGGCCGCGGCGACCATCTCACTCGGGGCGATCGTGAGCTCCTGGGGGATCGCCACCCTCTACCTGCTGATGGGCGCCGTCATCGTCGTCCAATACCGTTCCGTGCTCGGCCAGCTCAAGGTCCGGCAGGCGGCGGAAACCCCCGCTCTCGCCTGAACGAGGCAGAGCTCGACCGGCGAAGGAGCCGATCATCGTGCCGACCACCGCAGCGCAGGCCACCGAGGCCTACCTCAGCGAAGCCGCCCGACCGGGAAGCCAGCTGCGCCACCTGATGACCGAGGTGGCGGGGTTGCCCGCCGACTGGCGTGCGTCGTGGCGGGTGTGGGACCGGCCGCTGATCGCCGACGGGGCACAGCTGCACGCCTTCGGCGCCGACCTGGCCACCGTCTTCCGGCTGCTCACCGAGCTGCCGGCCCGCTGCTTCGACGGCGACCTGGGCCGGTTCTGCCGATTCCTGGGTATCGACGAGCGGCGCGCCGCGCTGATGCGGCGGCTGGGGGATGCGCCGCCGCCGATGTACGGCCGCTCGGACATGTATCACGACGGCACCGGGTACCGGCTGCTGGAGCTCAACGTCGGCAGCGCCCTCGCCGGGCTCGACATGGTCGGGTTGCTGGGCCCGGCGCTGATGCGGGTGCCGGCGTTCGCGCAGTTCGCGGCCGAGCACGGGCTGAGCCAGTACGACACCTCCGCCGACATCGCGCTCACCATGCGCCACGCGGCCAAGTCGGTCGCGGCCGGCGAGCCGGTGGTGGCCGTCCTGGAGGCACCGGGCGGGCTGGCGGCCTACCGCCCCGAGCGCCAGGCGCTGGCCGACCAGCTGGCCGAGCACGGCCTGGCCAGCCGGGTCGGCGAGCTCAGCGATCTCACGTTCGCCGGCGGCAAGCCGCACCTCGACGGAACGCCGATCGACCTGATCGTGCGCTACTTCGCCCTGGAGGAGATGCTCGACCGTCCCGACTGCGAGGCCCTGCTGGAACCGGTGTTCCGGGCTCACCAGGACGGCACCGTCGTGCTGTGGACGCCGATGTCGAGCAACCTCTTCGGAAACAAGGGCACGCTGGCGCTGCTGTCCGAGCGGTCCGCCGACCCCGGCACCTTCACCGCCGCGGAGCGGGACCTGATCGAGCGGGTGGTGCCGTGGAGCCGGATGCTGGGCCGGCCGGGGACCGCCCCAGACCGGCTGCTGATCGAGGAATGCCAGCAGCGCCAGCAGGAACTCGTGCTCAAGCCCACCGGCCTGTTCGGTGGCCGGGGCGTGGTGGTCGGCCGCCACGCCGATCCGCGCAGCTGGCGGGAGGCGCTCGAGGCGGGCGCCGCCGCCGGCGCCCTGGTGCAGCGGGAGGTCCGGCCCAGCCTGGACGCGGTGATCGACCCGCTGACCGGCGAACGGCAGGACTGGCACGTCCTGTGGGGCGCCTTCCTGACCCCGAACGGTTTCGCCGGCAGTTACGGGCGGATGGTGCCGCCCGGTGGCAACGGCGTGATCTCGCGGACCGCCAACCCGGACACCCGCAGCACCTGCGTCTTCATGTGCTGATCGGAACGTGCTGATCGGAATGTGTCGATCGGGCTTGCCGGATGCATCGACCCGGCCTGCGATGTAGCGCGAATGCCCCCTCGATGGTGGACCGGCAGAAGCTGAGCTGGACAGTGCCGACCGACGTGGTCGGCGATGCGGCGAACGGCCCCACCGTCGCGGCACTCGCCGACGCCCCGACCGGGTTGCCGAGCCACTGACACAGACGCTTGCGTCTCTCGAGGAGAGATCTCACCAAAGGACAAGGACCATGACCAGACTCGTCGACCTGACCCACGGCTTCTACGACGGCATGCCGTCGTATCCCGCGGACTGGTTCCCGAAGTTCGCCAGCGAGCGTTCCATGACGCCGGAGACCGACCCCTACGGGACCAAGCGCACGTTCTCCTACCTGCACGTGTTCCCGCACAACGGCACGCACATGGAGTACCGGCTGCACTTCTTCCCCGGCACCGAGGGCATCGACGAGGTTCCCCTCGACACCCTGGTGGGCCGGGCCTGTGTCGCCGACCTGTCGCACAAGAAGGACCTGGAGCCGGTGACCGGCGACGACCTCGAGGCTGCCCTGCGGCCGGTCTGGCAGCCGGGCAGCCGGCTGCTGGTGCGCACCGACTACCTCCGGCACAACTGGGGCCGGCCCGACTACTGGGACCGGCCGCCGTTCCTGACGCTCTCGGCAGCAGAGTGGGCGATCGAGAACGGCGCCAGCCTGTTCGGGCTGGACTGCATCACCGAACGCCCGGGAGACGCCGAGTCGCCGGTGCACCACAGCCTGCTGGCCGCCGGGATCCCGCTGCTGGAGTACTTGGCCAACCTGCACGAGCTGAGCAGCCAGGTGGTGCAGCTGATGGCGTTGCCGATGAAGGTCGCCGGCGCCGAGGCCACGCCCACCCGGGTCCTGGCCCTGGAGGAGACCGGTGGCGCCTGAGCCGCCCGCGGCGGCCGGCCCGCGGTACCAGGTCGCGCTTGCCCCGGCGCCCGACGACGGCGCGATCCCCGGTGCCCTGCACCGGCTCCTGGAACTGATCGGCTCGCCGCTCGCCGGCCTGCGCACCGGCGACACGGTCCTGATCAAGCCGAACCTGTTCCAGACCCGGCCCGGCTTCCACGTCAGCACCACCCTGCTGGCCGCCATCGCCAAGGCCGTGGCCGAGCACGGCGGGCGCCCGGTGATCGCCGAGCGCACGCACGCCATCTACGAGCTGCTCGCCGAGCACGAAGCTGCCCGGTACGCGCGGGTGGTGAGCTTCGACGACCTGCCGCTGCGGATCACCAGCATCCCGGGGGCAACCTCGCTGCGGGTGCCGATAGCCGTGCCCGAGGTCATCCTCGACTGCGACTACTTCATCGGGGTGCCCCAGCTGCGCACGCATGCCAGCGTCGTCTACTCCAACGCGATGAAGAACCTGGTCGGGCTGCTGCCCGGCTACACCACCCGGATCGTGCACATGGCCGGCGTCGACGAGTCGACGGTCGACCTCAACCTGATGCGGCCGCAGGACCTGGTGATCTGTGACGGGACCACCGTGATCGAGGGCAACTACCCGATGGACGGCCAGGCGCGCGAGGTGGGCTTTCTGGCCGCCAGCCGGAACGCGGTCGCGCTCGACGTCGCGGTCGGCGAGCTGGCCGGCTTCGACCCCCGGGAGGTGGCCTACCTGCGCGACGCGCACGCCCGCGGAATGGGACCGGCCGAGCTGGCCGACATCGAGCTGCTCGGCGCGGCCCCGGCGGAGCTGGCCTTCGACATGGTGAAGGCCCCGATCGAGATTCGCTCGCCCCGGGAAGGGATCCACGTCCACGCCGAGCACGCGTGCCGGGCCTGCAGCCGGTTCCTGGCCGGGGCACTGCACGCGCTGGCCGAGGAGATGCTGGCCTGGGACGGTGAGATGACGATCCTGTGCGGCCCCCAGATCGCGACCCCCGAGCTGCGCGGCGCCGTCGTCCTGGTCGGCAACTGCCTGTACGAGAACCGCGAACTCGGCATCTACATCGAGGGTTGCCCGCCGCGGGCGATCCAGAAGGCCGCCTTCGTCTACGCGATGGGCGGCAGCGTGAGCGCGCACGAACGGACCCAGTTCCGCGTACCGAACCTGTCGGGGGTCAGGGCGTGACCCTGCCGACGATCTCCTCGCCCCTGAGCCCGGGTGCCCGGCTGTACCGGCACGTCCTGCCGTTGCCGCAGGTGGCGCCGGTGGCCGCGGCCGCCGCGCTGCGGCCGGCCGGCCGGGTGCTGCTCGGCTCCGGAGCAGGGGGCCGCGGGCCCGTCACGCTCGCGGCCGGCGAGCTGGCCGTGCTCTCGCACGAGGGCGGTGCCGGACCGGCACCGCTCGCGGACGCCGTGGACTTCCTCGCCGGGCTGGAGCTGCAGCCGGACCTTCCCGAGTGGGAGGCGGCCTGGTACGGCGTGCTCGGCTACGACGCGGTGCGCGACATGGAGCGGCTGCCCAGCCGGCATCCCGCCGAGCCGGTGCCGGTCTACGAGTTCTTCCTGCCCGAGGTGCTGGTGCGCTTCGAGGACGGGTCCGGCCGGGTGATCGGCCGGGGAGCCTCGCCGGCGGCAGCTCGGGCCGCGGCCGAGCGGGTGGTGCGGATCCTGGACCGGGCCGGCGCGACGTCGCTGGGCGAGGTCCAGGTCGGCGCGGGCCGGTTCAGCCTGGACTACGAGCAGTACGCCGCCGCCGTCCGGCGTGCCCAGCAGCACATCGTCGACGGTGACGTGTTCCAGCTCGTGCTCTCCCTCAGCTGGACCGCGCCGGCCACCGCGGACGGGCTGACCATCTACGACCGCCTGACCTCGACCAACCCGTCGCCGTATCACTTCTGGTACGGGGGCCCGCGGTTCGAGGTCGTCGGCGCCTCACCGGAGCCGTGCCTGACCCTGGCCGACGGGACGGCCCTGATCCGGCCGCTGGCCGGGACCCGCCCGCGCGGCCTGGACCGGCCGGCGGACCGGCTGATCGAGGACGACCTGCGTTCCTCGGTCAAGGAGCTGGCCGAGCACCGGATGCTGGTCGACCTGGCCCGCAACGACCTGGGGCGGGTCTGCCTGCCGGGGAGCGTGCGGGTGGACCGGCTGATGGAGGTGGAGCGGTACTCCCACGTCATGCACCTCACCTCGGACGTGCGCGGCCGCATCCTCGCGGGCAGCCGGACCGACGAGTTGATCCGGGCGACGTTCCCGGCCGGCACCATGACCGGCACTCCCAAGATCCGGGCGATGCAGATCATCGACGATCTGGAGCCGGACCGGCGCTGGCTCTACTCCGGTGCGGTCGGCTCCTTCGGCCTGGCCCACGTGGATCTCTTCCTGACGATCCGCAGCCTGGTCCTGTGGAACGGGCAGGTCCGCCTGCAGGCCGGTGGCGGAATCGTCCACGACTCCCAGGCCGCTGCCGAGTACGCCGAATGCCTGGCGAAACTCGGCTCCGGCGCCCGGGTCATCGGCGTGCCCGTCGCGGAGGCGGCCGCATGATCTGCGTGATCGACAACTACGACTCCTTCGTCTACAACCTCGTGCAGTACGCGGGAGAACTGGGCGCCGACCCCGTCGTGTACCGCAACGACGAGGTGACGGTGCAGCAGGTCGCCGACCTGGCGCCCGACCTGATCATCGTCTCGCCGGGGCCGGGCGACCCGGCCGACGCGGGCATCTCGATCGAGGTGGTGCGCCGGCTGGGCCGGCGGATACCCGTCTTCGGGGTCTGCCTGGGCCACCAGGCGATCGCCGCGGCGTTCGGCGGTCAGGTACGGCACGGGGCCGAGCCGATGCACGGCAAGTGCTCGACGATCACCCATGACGGAAAGGGAGTCTTCGACGGCCTGGCGCAGCCGTTGACCGTGGCGCGGTACCACTCGCTGGTGGTCGAGCCGGACACGTTGCCGGCCGAACTGGTCGCGACAGCCTGGACCGACACCGGGGAGATCATGGGCCTGCGGCACCGCACCCTGCCGATCGAGGGCGTCCAGTTCCACCCAGAATCATTGTTCACCGAGCACGGCATGCAGATGGTCGGCAATGCGCTGAGCCGCCTGCGGGACCGCGTCCGGGCAGAAGGGATCGTGACCGCGTGACCGCGACCGCACCGCAGGCCTCCGTCGACCTCCGGACGCACCTGCAGCGCATGATGCGCTGGCATTTCGACCCGGCCACCGGGTCGGAGTTCTGGCTGGACCGGGTGGCCGGCCTCGGCTTCGACCCGCTGACCGACGTGCACGGGGTGGCCGACCTGCGGCGGTTCCCCGACCTCAGCGAGGAACTGCGCACGGTCGACGTCTCCCGGCTGATCCCGCGGGGCAAGGCCGGCCAGCCCTTCGCCGTCTACGAGTCCGGTGGCACCCTCGGCCGGCCGAAGCGGATCATCGAGCACAGCTCGCGGCTGGCCAACGTCCAGTGGGTCAGCGAGGTGCTGCGTGACCACGGCTTCCCGGACCGGGGCAACTGGCTGCACATCGGCCCGACCGGCCCGCACATCGTCGGCCGGTCCGTCCGGCTGCTGGCCGAGTACCGCGGCAGCCTGTGCTTCACCATCGACCTCGATCCGCGCTGGGTGAAGCGCGCGATCGCCACCGAGCGCCCGGACCTGGCGGCCGAGTACATCGAGCACGTGCTCGACCAGGTCGAGCAGATCGCCGCCGACCAGGACATCGCCGTCCTGTTCGTCACCCCGCCGGTCCTGGAGGCGCTGGTGGCCCGGCCCGCCCTCTACGAGCGGCTGGCCGGGACCGTGCGCGCGCTGATCTGGAGCGGCACCAGCATCAGCGTCACCTCGCTGAAGCTGATCGAGGAGGAGTTCTTCCCCGCTGCCGCGGTGGCCGGCCTCTACGGCAACAGCCTGATGGGGATCGCCCCGCAGCGCGTCCGCCGGCCCGGGGACGAGTTCGGCTGCGTGTTCCGCCCCTACTGGCCCAATGCCCAGGTGGAGGTGCTCGACCCGGAGACCGGCCGTGAGGTGCCCTACGGCGAGCGGGGCCGGGTGCTGGTCCACCTGCTCAGCGAGGACATGTTCCTGCCGAACGTCGCCGAACGCGATACCGCCGTGCGGCTGCGGCCCGAGGACGCGGACGGGGTGGAGCTGGCCGATGTCCAGCCCTACCGCGGTGGCGCCCGGACCGTGATCGAGGGAGTCTACTGATGGCCCTGCAGGTCATCCGCCCGAGCCTCGGCGGCCAACCGCTGGACAGTGCCGACCACCAGCCGCTGGTCGGGGTCACCGGCCGGCCGGTCGCCACCGTGTTCACGGCGCCGCCCCTGCTGGTCCAGCTCGCACTGCGCCGCCTCGGCCGGGCCGGCGCCGGGGCCGCCCCGGCCGGGCTGTTCGCCGAGGCGGGCCGGCGGTTCGCCACCGAGGTCCTGGACGGGCTCGCCCCGGCGGAGTACGCCCAGCGGGCCGCGGGCGCCTCCGGGGTCCCGGCCGGCGTGTACAGCCGCGCGCTGAACCACATCCGG
>DATJNU010000071.1:0-4465 GCA_035507775.1 Jatrophihabitans sp. | reverse complement strand
CGCCCCCCCGGCCCGCCCCGACCCCGATCAGGCGGACTCGGCGATCCAGGCTTCGAGCTGGTCGAGCGTGGTGCTCGGGTCGGCGACGAGCGTCATCAGCTCGTTGTCGGCCGGGAACGCGGTGGCCACCGCCGGACAGCGCTGGCAGGCCGCCACCCCCTTCTGCTGCCACCACTGACAGTGCGCCCGCAGGTGGCAACGCGGCACGCTCGGTTCCTCGTCGGGCGGCGTGGCGAGCACGATCCGCTCGACCAGCGTGCACGAGGCACCGTCCCGGTTGCGGCAGGAGGTCGAGCAGTGCGAGGCGAACCGCAACACCCGGGTGGGCGCGATGCCCTCCGGAATCTGCCCGAGCACCTCACCGGCCGGCACCGGTTCGGCGAGGTAGCTGACCCGGCCGTCCAGGGATGCCCGCACCCCCAGCACCACCGCCTCCGGGGCGTTCGGGACACCGCTGGGACACCAGGTCTGTTCGGCCCCGCTCTGCTCGCTCATCGTCGAAGGCTCCCGGTCAGGACGGGAAGAAGCCGGCCGGGTCGATGCCGAGGGTGTCGCCGCTCGACGACGCCAGCGTGACCGCGTGCTGGATGCTGGCGTGCAGCTGGTCGACGGAGGTGATGCGACCGCTGCTGCTGGGTTGGGCGCTGGCCGGCGCTGCGGCGAGACCGGCGGCGAGCAGGACCGCCGCTCCGGCCAGGACGGGACGCTTGTAATCCACGGGGTCTTCTCCTCAGAGTGGGTGAAAGGGAGCTGAAGGATAACCAGTCCGACCTGCGGTCAACCAGGCTTTGCGCGAAACCGGCCAAGCGGGTTCTGGCTGGCGGGCCGAACCCGCCTGGCCGGTCGCCGGGCGTTCGTCAGGCGTTGGCCTGGCCGGCGGGGCCGGTGCCGAGGATGGCCGGGTTGGCCGCCGCCAGCGCCACCGCGTGCTGGATGCTGACGTGCAGCTGGGTGGTCGAGACGATCCGGCTGCTGCTCGCGGGCTGGGCACCGGCCGGGGCGGCCGCGGCACCGGCGAGCCCGGCGGCCAGCAGCGCGGCGGCACCGGCGACGGCGGGACGGGTGTACTTCATGTAATCCTCCTGTAGGGGACGATAGGGAGGCACAACATAACTCCGGCCCGGCCGGCAAACCAGCCATCCAAGCGAGAAACCTCGGCCGGATTCGGCCGCGGCGGCGGTGGGCATCGGTCAGAATCAGGCATGCCTTTCTCCCGGACCGGCCGGCTCCGGCTCGCGGCAGCCGCCCTGGCGCTCGGCGCGCTGCTGGCCGGCTGCACCGAGCACACCGACACCGTCGCGCAGCTGCCGCCGGCCGCGGGCTCGGCTGCCGCGAGCCCGGCGGCCGGGCACGTGCACTCCGCCGCGCCCACCACGGTGGCGATCGCCCCGCTCGCGGCGGGGGAACGCTGGATCGACCTGCCGATGCCCGGCGGCACGTACCGGCCGCAGGCCAGCGACGGCGGCACCGACGACTACCGGTGCATCCTGCTGGATCCGAAGCTGACCGGCGACAGCTTCCTGGCGGGGGTGGTGCTCGAGCCGGGCAACCCGAACCTGGTGCACCACGCGATCCTGTACCGGGTGGATCCCGGCCAGGTGCACGCCGCCGAGGCCAAGGACGCCGCCGACCCGCGGCTGGGCTGGTCGTGCTTCGGCGGTCCCGACCTGCCCGGCGGCGGCGACGCCCTGACCGGGCTGAACTCGGCCCCGTGGGTGGCGGCCTGGGCGACGTCGGGCGGCGAGCAGCGCTTCGCGCCGGGCACCGGGCAGCGCCTGGCGGCCGGCAGCCGGCTCGTCCTGCAGGTGCACTACAACCTGCTCAACGGATCCGGCGTCGACTCCACCGCGGTCAAGCTGCGGGTGGCGGCGCCGTCGACCCGGTTGCAGCCGCTGCAGACGCTGCTGCTGCCGGCGCCGGTGGAACTGCCGTGCCCGGCAGGCGTCACCGGAGCGCTGTGCAACCGGGACGCCTCGGTCTTCGACGTGCAGCGCAGGTTCGGCGTCGACGCCGGCCGCACCGTGGCCGCCCTGCAGCTGCTGTGCGATGGCTCGCTGACCCATCCGAAGGCCGGGCCGACGCAGAGCTGCACCAGGCCGGTGAACCAGACGCTGCGGGTGCAGGCGGTGGCCGGGCACATGCACCTGCTCGGCAGGTCGATCCGAATCGACCTGCACCGCGCGGACGGCAGCACGCTGCGGCTGCTGAACATCCCCAGCTGGAACTTCGACGACCAGCGCGCCACCGTGCTGCCGCAGCCGGTGACGATCAATCCCGGCGACCGGCTGACGGTGAGCTGCACCCACGACGCGACGCTCCGCTCGAAGCTGCCGGCACTGGCCAAGCTGCCGCCCCGGTACGTGGTCTGGGGCGAGGGCTCCTCCGACGAGATGTGCCTCGGGATCCTGAGCTACACCAGCTGATCCGGCGGGCGCGCCGGGCCGGGTCCGGGGCCGGAATGATCGACACCGTTTTGACCCCTGCGCCACGAATTCGGTTGTCCAGCTCAGACGGCACGACCGATTACGACTGCGTTTCACGGCTGGGCATGCGTTGACAGCAGCGCTACGGTCAGCAGAACATTGGCCTAGCCGTACCCAGCCGATCCAGCAATGGAGCCGGACGGATCAGACCGGGAGCATCCGTGACCACTGAAACCGCAGGACGCCCGACGGATTCCGACGACGGTGGCAAGGGCCTCAAGAGCGGTGCGCTCGGCCTGGCATCGAGTGTGGTCATCGGCGTCGCCTCCACCGCGCCGGCCTACAGCCTGGCCGCCACGCTGGGCTTCATCGTCGCGCTGATCGGGCTGCAGAGCCCGTCGGTGGTGCTGCTGGCCTTCGTACCGATCCTGTTCGTCTCGGTCGGCTACCAGCAGTTGAACAAGCGCGAACCCGACTGCGGGACGACTTTCACCTGGGCGGCCAAGGCGTTCGGCCCCAAGTCCGGCTGGATGGGCGGCTGGGGCATCGTCGCCGCCGACGTGCTGGTGATGGCCAGCCTGGCCCAGGTCGCCGGCCAGTACGTCTTCCTCCTCTTCAACGCCAAGGGCATCGGCAGCGACCCGACCAGCGGCTGGGTGCTCCTGGTCGGGCTGGCCTGGATGGCCCTGATGACCTGGATCTGCTACCGCGGCATCGAGCTGTCCGCGGCGATCCAGCGCTGGCTGCTCACCGTCGAGGTGCTGATGCTGGCGGTGCTGGCGATCACCGCCCTGATCAAGGTGTACAGCGGGCACGGGGCGGCGGAGTCGATCCACCCGGCGTGGTCGTGGTTCAACCCGGCGCACATCGTCGGCGACAACGGGCACTTCTCGTTCAACCTGTTCTCGCAGGGCATCCTGCTTATGCTGTTCATCTACTGGGGCTGGGACTCGGCCGTCTCGGTCAACGAGGAGACCAAGGAGCGGGACAAGACACCCGGACGCGCCGCGGTGATCTCGACCGTGCTGCTGCTGGCGATCTACGTCGTCGTGTCGGTGGCCGCGCAGGCCTTCGCCGGGGTCGGCGACAAGGGCATCGGGCTGAGCAATCCTGACAACCAGGGCGACGTGCTGAGCGTGCTCGGCTCGGCCATCTTCGGCACCTCCGGCATCGGCTCGGTGATGTCGCACCTGCTGATCCTGATGGTGCTGAGCTCGGCCGCGGCCTCGACCCAGACCACCATCCTGCCGACCGCGCGCACCACCCTGTCGATGGCGGTCTACAAGTCGATCCCGGCGACCTTCGCCAAGGTGCACCCGCGGTACTTCACCCCGACCAGCTCGACGCTCTGGATGGGCGGCGTGTCCGCGCTGCTGTACCTGGGCATGAACTTCTTCGCCGGCGGCCAGATCATCGCGGACGCGGTGACCGCGATCGGCATCCTGATCGCCTTCTACTACGGCGCCACCGGTTTCGCCTGCACCTGGTACTACCGCGACGAGCTGACCAACAGCGCCAGGGACTTCCTGCTCAAGGGGCTCATCCCGTTCCTGGGCGGGCTGATGCTCTGGACCGGCATGGTGCTGACCACCATCCAGGACTGGAAGCCGGTCAACAGCTACGTGGTGTGGCACATGTCCTTCTCGCCGCACTGGAGCATCGGCTGGGCGTTCCTGCTGGGCGTCGGCAGCGTGCTGGTCGGCGCCGTCCTGATGGTGATCAGCATTCCGATCTTCCGCGACTACTTCTCCGGCCGGGCGCTCAACCGCGCCACCCCGGTGTACGTCCTGGAGGGCGAACCGCTCGACGTCATCCCGCTGCTGCCGGACGACCGGGAACAGCTCGTGCTGCCCGAGGCGCCCGAGGAGGAGACCACGCGCCACCCGGAGTGAGTTATCCGCCGGGCTACCCGGCGACGGCTCGCGGCCGGGCCGGCTCAGACGTCCGGTCCGGCATGGGGTTGCTATCCGAGCGTCAGTGGTCGGACCGCTGACGCTCGGAGAGCAACCTGGTCCGATAGGCGGTCCGTGGTGCGTCTGGAT
>DATJNU010000070.1:0-4765 GCA_035507775.1 Jatrophihabitans sp. | reverse complement strand
GGCCGACACCGCGCCCCGGCGCGGCCGGTCACCGGGTTCCCACGGCACCGGCGAGGTGAGCAGCCGGACGGTGCCGGCCGACCAGTCCACCTCCGGGGTCGGCTCGTCGACGTGCAGGGTCGGCGGCAACACCCCGTGCTGCAAGGCGGACACCGTCTTGATCACGCCGGTGACCCCGGCCGCGGCGGCGGCGTGGCCGAGGTTGGACTTGACCGAGCCCAGCCACAGCGGCTGTTCCGGGGAGTGCGCGGTGCCATAGGTGGCGATCAGGGCCTGCGCCTCGATCGGGTCGCCGAGCCGGGTGCCGGTGCCGTGCGCCTCGACCGCGTCCACCTCGTCCGCCGACAGCCCGGCATCGGCCAGCGCGGCCCGGATGACGCGTTGCTGGGCCAGCCCGTTCGGGGCGGTCAGGCCGTTCGAGGCGCCGTCGGAGTTGATCGCCGAGCCGCGCACCACGGCCAGCACCGGGTGGCCGTTGCGCCGGGCGTCCGAGAGCCGTTCCAGCAGCAGCACGCCGACGCCCTCGGCCCAGCCGGTGCCGTCCGCACCGGCCGCGAAGGCCTTGCACCGCCCGTCCGGGGCGAGCCCGCGCTGCCGGCTGAACTCGACGAAGAGCCCGGGCACCGTCATCACGGTGGCGCCGCCGGCCAGCGCCAGCGAGCACTCGCCGGCGCGCAGCGCCCGGCTGGCCCAGTGCAGCGCGACCAGCGAGGAGGAGCAGGCGGTGTCGATCGTGATGGCCGGGCCCTCGAAGCCGTAGCTGTAGGCGATCCGGCCGGAGGCGACGCTGCCGGAGGCGCCGGTCAGGGTGTAGCCCTCCGCGCTCGGCTGCGGCCGCTGTCCGCCGACGATGTAACCCGGTGTGCTGACCCCGACGAAGACCCCGGTATCGCTGCCGCGCAGGTCGGACACGGCGATGCCGGCCCGTTCGAAGACCTCCCAGGACGTCTCCAGCAGCAGCCGCTGCTGCGGGTCCATGACCACCGCCTCGCGGGGTGAGATGCCGAACAGCCCGGCGTCGAACTCCGTTACGCCGTCGAGGAATCCGCCCTGGCGGGTGTAGGAGCGGCCGGCCTCGCCGACCTCGCCGAAGAGCCGGCCCAGGTCCCAGCCGCGGTCGGTCGGGAAGCCGGTGATGCCGTCGCCGCCGGTGCTCACCAGCCGCCAGAGGTCCTCCGGGGACGCCACGCCGCCCGGCAGCCGGCAGGCCATGGCCACGATCGCGATCGGCTCGCTGTCCCGGTCCTCGACGGCCTGCAACCGGCGCCGGGTCTCCTGCAACTCGGCGGCGGTGCGCTTGAGGTAGTCGACGAGCTGTTCTTCTGACGCCACCGGTGCGTGTCACCGTCCCCTCTCCGGGCCCGAGCAACTAGGTCAATCCGGCTACTGGGTCAATCCGGACCAAGGCTGCGTTCGGAGCAATCTGAGCACGCCTCGCCCACGCCGGAGGACCCCTGAGCCGGGACCCGGCCCCCTAGCCGCCCCCACCCCTGCCCCTAACCGTCCGGGCAGCGGGGTCGGGGGGTCAGGGCAGCACGCAGATGTCCGAACGCCCCCAGAACGCGCGCATCTCCTCGATCAGGCCACTCTCGCCGACGCCGATGACCATCACGTACCGCACCTGCATCCGGGCGGTCTCGGGGTCGGCCGGCGGCTCGACCACCCCGTACCGGGCCAGCTGCGGGCCGTTCGGCAGGTAGCGCATGGTCGCGGTGACCCGCACCGAGGCGTGCCGGCCGTCCTGGCTGCCGACCGGCTCGCCGGCCTCCTCGACGACCCCGCTGCTGATCGCCGCTCCGGCATGCGCCCGGAACGCGGCGTGCCCGGCCTGCCAGCCGGAGCCGACCGGATCTTCGAACCGCACGTCCGGCCGGTAGAGCGCGAGCAACCCGTCGAGGTCGCCGTCGTTCACCCGCCGGCAGTGCTCGAGCGCCAGCGACTTGCGGATCTTCTCGTCCACCACAGCAAACCTCCGCGAAGGATATGGTCTTATTCGACTGAAAGAGATTGAGGAAACGACGATTCAGGAAACGACATCGAGAGAGGGGTCCCGTGCCGGACGAGAAGGTGCGCAAGGAGGTCGTCCTGGAGTACTGCCGCCGGATGAACGCCGGTGACCTGGACGGCGTGCTGGCGCTGTTCGCCCCGGACGCCCGCTTCGAGGATCCGGCGGGCTCCACCCCGATGGTCGGCACCGATGCGATCGGGGCGCACCTGGCCCAGGCGATCGCCGCGGACGTGCGCGAGACGCCGGAGGAGCCGATGGCGGCGATGGATGCCGAGCACGTCGTGCTGCCGGTCTCGATCACCCTGCAGACGCCGCAGCTGCCGGCCGGCACCCGGGCCCGGATGAACCTGATGAGCGTGGTCAAGGTCGGCGCCGACCACCGGATCCGTGACGTGCGGGTGTACTGGGGCGAGTCCGACACCGCGCTGGTCGCCGACGCCTGAGCCTGGTCAGGCCGGCACCGGGCCGCCGCGGAACGCGGCCACCGCGCCGATGAGCAGCCGGGCGGTGGCCGGCCAGTCGTCGCTGTGGAAGAAGTGGCCGCCCGGGGCGGTGTGCAGCTCGAACGCGCCGCTGGTGTGCTCGACCCAGCGGCCGGCCTCCGGCACCGTCACCCGCGGGTCGGACAGGCCGGTCACCGCGACGATCGGGCGGTCCAGCGGCGGCCCCGGCTGGTGCCGGTAGGTCTCGATCGCCTGGTAGTCGGCCCGGGTGGACGGCATGATCATCGCGATCACGTCCTCGTCGTCGAGCAGCGCGGACGCGGTGCCGCTGAGCCGGCGGATCTCGGCGATCACCCCGGCGTCGTCGCGGGTGTGCACGTCCTCGTCCCGGTGCACCGACGGCGCCCGGCGACCGGAGACGACCAGCCCGAGCGGCCAGTCCCGCCCGTCCCGCTGGCAGCGACGGGCCACCTCGTACGCGAGCACCGCGCCCATGCTGTGCCCGTAGAAGACCAGCGGCCGGTCCGCCCACGGTTCCAGGGCGGCGTAGGCGGCGTCGGCCAGCGCGGCCAGGTCGGGCAGGCACGGTTCGGCGCGGCGGTCCTGCCGGCCCGGGTAGAGCAGGCCGGCCACCTCGAACTCCAGCAGGGCGGCCAGCGGTTTGAAGAAGATCGCCGAGCCCCCGGCGTGCGGGAAGCAGATCAGCCGTGGCCCGTTGCGGCGGTCCTGGTGCAGCCGGCGTACCCACAGGTCGCTCTGGTCGGTCACGGCAGGTCTCCTCATCGACGGTGGTACGCGGCCGGGCGGCCGATTTCGTGCTGGCGGCCTAGCGGCCGAGTTCGTGCTGGCGGCCGGGCGGCCGATTTCGGTCGGGGGCTAGAGGCCGAGTTCGTTCTGCAGGAAATCGAGTACCTCGTCGGCGGACGCGCCGTCGAGACTGTGCGACGGGGGCTCGGTGCGCGGTGCTACGGGCCGCCCGGGCCCACCGTCCGGTCCGGTCCCGACTCCGGCCGGCGTCCGGTACCGGGCCAGCAAGCCCTCCAGCCGGCTGAGCACCGCGTCCCGGTCGGCCGGATCGCCCGGCCCGGCGAGGCCGGCTTCGAGCCGGTCCAGCTCGGCCAGCAGCGACGGCGGTGCGGGCGCGGCCTCCTCCCCGAGGTGGACGGCCAGGTTCCACGGCGACGGGTGGTCATAGACCAGCGTGGTGGACAGCCGCAGCCCGGTCGCCTGCTGCAGCCGGTTGCGGAACTCGACCGTGGTCAGCGAGTCGAACCCGAGGTCCTTGAAGGTGGTCTCGCCGGTGATCCGGGTGGCGTCGGGGTGGCCGAGCACGGTGGCGGCGTGCTCGCGGACCAGGTCGAGCAGCAGGTCGTGCCGCTCCCCTTCGGTCAGCGGTGCCAGCCGCTCACCCAGCGCTGTCGCCGGGTCGGCTGTTGAGGCGGGGTCGGCTGTTGAGGCCAGGCCGGCCGGGGCGGTGACGGCCCGGCGCCTCGGCTGGTACCGGCCGCGCAGCAGCCCGGCGAAGATCGCCGGCCGGTCCTCGCGCTCGGCCAGGCCCGCGAGGTCGAGCCGGGTGGGGATGGGGGTGGGGTGTGGGTGGGTGAGGGCGGTGTCGAGCAGGTGCAGGGCGTGGGTGGGGGTGAGGGGGGTGATGCCGTGGCGGCGGAGTCGGTGGGTGTGGGTGGTGGTGAGGGTGGCGGCCATGCCGGTGTCCCATTGGCCCCAGGCGAGGGCTTGGGCGGGCAGGCCGGCGCGGTGTCTTGCGGTGGCCAGGGCGTCCAGGGTGGCGTTGGCGGCGGCGTAGTTGGCCTGGCCGGGGTTGCCCAGCACCCCTGCGATGCTGGAGAAGAGCAGGAACCGCTCGGGGTCCCGGCTCGGGTGTTGGCCGTGGAAGGCGTGGTGCAGGTGCAGGCCGGCATCCAGCTTCGGCTTGAGGACGGTGTCCAGATGGCCGGGGGTTTGCCCGGCGAGCGCGGCATCGTGCAGGACGCCGGCGGCGTGGATGAGCACCGTCACCCGCGCCGCGCCGCCATCGGGCCAGA
Source organism: Jatrophihabitans sp. (assembly GCA_035507775.1). GTDB lineage: Bacteria > Actinomycetota > Actinomycetes > Mycobacteriales > Jatrophihabitantaceae > Jatrophihabitans_A. Next base: position 272 of record DATJNU010000070.1, on the reverse strand, counting down.
CCGTGGTGTCGATCGTGTCAAGCAACTCGTTGACCTGCGCTGCGTCGGACACGTCGCAGGCGTGGATGCGCACGCTCGCGCCGAGCTGTTCCAGGCGTTGCTGCAGCCCGGGTGCGCCGGGGGTGTGCTCGCCGCGCCGTCCGGTCAGCACCAGCCTGCGCAGGCCGTAGTGGGTGATGAGGTGCTCGGCGACCAGCGCACCGACCCCACCCAGACCCCCGGTCACCAGCCCGATCCCGTCCGGGTCGATCGGCCGCGGCATGGTGAGCACG
>DATJNU010000069.1:0-16621 GCA_035507775.1 Jatrophihabitans sp. | reverse complement strand
GCCGTGGTGCTGCACGACGACGCCCGCACCGGGTTCCAGAACCTGGTCGGCTACGTCGAGCTGAACCCGCGCGAGGCGGCGCTGATGGACCAGGGCAACGCCGGGGCGCACCACCAGTCCAAGGCCAGCCGGCTGCAGGTCAGGGCGCAGCTGTCCAACGCCGGGCTGCGCGAGGAGGCCGAGCTCGCCGGCCGGCCGGTGGTCGAGCTGCCCGGCCGCACCGCGACGCCGGCCCAGCGCGCGCTGGCCTTCGGCCGCAAGACCTACCGCTTCTACGACGGCGCCCCGGTGGCACGGGCGGACCTGCTGGAGCTGCTCCGGCTGCCGGTGCCGGCCGGGCCGCCCCGTCCGGTCGGCGACCTCAGCGCCGAGCGGCTCGGCGCGCTGCTGCGCACCTTCGGCCAGTTCACCAGCGACGAGCGGCTGCTGCCCAAGTACGGCTACGCCTCGCCCGGCTCGCTCTACGCCACCCAGCTCCACGTCGAGCTCGCCGGGGTGGCGGGGGTGCCGGCGGGTACGTACTACTACCACCCGATCGAGCACGCCCTGGTGCTGACCTGCCCGGCCCCGGAGGACGGCCCGGCCCGGTTCCGGCTGCACTTCCTGGGCAAGCACCGCGCCATCGAGCCGGTCTACCGCAACAACGTCAGCGAGGTCCTGGAGATCGAGACCGGGCACCTGCTGGGCCTCTTCGACGAGGTGCTGCCGGAGCACGGGCTGGCGGTCTTCGAGCTGGGCAAGCTGGCCGCGGCGCGCAACCAGCTGGCCTGCGCCGCGGACGACGAGTACCTGGGCAGCTTCGAGATCGGGCCGTGGGCACCGAGCGACTGGGCCGAGGACCTGCGGCTGTACGTCCAGGCGCACCCCGGCCGGATCGCCGACCTGCCGGCCGGGCAGTACCGCTACCGGGACGGCGAGCTGATCCGGATCTCGGACGAGCTGGTGCTGCGCAAGCACGTGATCGCGATCAACCAGGCGGTGTACGACCGTTCCTCGTTCGGGATCACCGTGCTCACCCCGGGCGCGCCGGAGTGGCTGCGCTACGTCCGGCTCGGCCGGGCGCTGCAGCGGATGCAGCTCAACGACCGCCGGATCGGGCTGATGTCCTCGGGCTACAGCTCGCACAGCGGGCACGACCTGCCGTCGGCGCTGCGGATCGGCGACCTCCTGGCCCGGTGCGGCGAGCAGTCCGGGCCGTCCTACTTCTTCGTCGGCGGCCGGGTCACCGAGGAGCAGTGGCGGAGCGAGGGCATGGGCGAGGACGTCGTCCACATGAAGGGCCCGGCCGAGATGATCAGGGACGACCTGGCCGGCTCGCTGCCCGATTACATGCTGCCCAACCGGGTGCTGGTGCTCGACGAACTGCCGCTGACCGCCAACGGCAAGGTGGACAACGCCGCGCTGCAGTCGCTGCTCAACCAGCTGGACGTGCTGGAGAACCGGCCGGTGGTCGCGCCGCGGACCGCGGTCGAGCAGGCGGTGGCCGACATCTGGCAGCAGGAGCTCCGGCTCGACCGGGTCTCGGTGCAGGACAACTTCTTCGAGGCCGGCGGCAACTCGCTCATCGCGGTGGCGATGATCAACCGCATCAACCGGGCCACCGGCAGCAGCCTGCCGCTGCAGGTGATCTTCGCCGCGCCGACCATCGAGGCGCTGGCCGCGGCGGTGGCCGACGGCACCGAGACGGTCTCGCGGCTGGTCCGGCTGCACGGCGGCGACGCGGCGGCACCGGTCTTCTGCTGGCCCGGCCTGGGCGGTTTCACCATGAACCTGCGGGCCCTCGCCGAGCGATCCGGCGCCCCGTTCTACGGGGTGCAGGCGCACGGCATCAATCCGGGCGAGGTCGCCTACGAGAGCATCCAGCGGATGGCCGCCGAGGACATCGCCGCGATCAAGCAGGTGCAACCCGAAGGTCCTTACACGCTCTGGGGATACTCGTTCGGCGCCCGGGTGGCGTTCGAGACCGCGTACCAGCTGGAGCAGGCCGGCGACGAGGTGCGGGACGTCGTGCTCATCGCGCCCGGCTCGCCCCGGGTGGGCACCGAGGACCGGCCACCGGCCACCGCGGACTTCGCCGACCCGAACTACCTGACCATCCTGTTCTCGGTGTTCGCCAGCACCATCGAGGGCGAGGACCTGGCCGAGTGCCTGCGCACCTGCACCGACCTGCCGAGCTTCGCCTGCTACGTCCACCGGCTGCTTCCGGCGCTGGAGGAGGACCTGATCACCCGGATCGCGCAGGTGGTGGCCCGCACCTACCGGTTCCGCTACACCGCCGCCGAACTGGCCGAGCGCCGGCTCGCTGCGCCGATCACGGTGCTGCCGGCACGGGGCGACCTGCCGTCCTTCCTGGCCGAGGCTGGCCGGCTCGGCGCCGACGGCACCACGGTGATCGAGCTCGCCGCCGACCACTACCGCACGCTCAAGGAGCCGGCCGTCGCCGACCTGGTGACGGCGATCCACCGACACCTGGCTGTCCCTCGACAACAACGGAAGGTCTTGGAGCCCGTCATGCCCCACGTCAACATCAAGCACTTCCCCACCCCGCTGACCGACGAGCAGCAGGACCGGCTCGTCACCGCGCTGACCGCCGCGGTGCAGAGCGCGTTCGGCTGCGAGGAAGGGGTGATCTCGATCGCGCTGGAGCCGGTGGCGCAGGAGGTCTGGCACGAGACGGTCTACCTGCCCGAGATCGTCGACCGCAGGCAGCTGCTGCACAAGGTTCCCAACTACTGATCGACCCATCCGGCACACGGAGGAATTGCCCTTATGAACCACGAGATCCTGGAGTTCGCACCCGAGGTGCTGGACGCGCTGGCGTCCGGTGCCCCGGTGGTGGCGCTGGAGTCGAACCTGATCACCCACGGCCTGGACTACCCGGCGAACCTGCGCACTGCCCTCGCGGTGGAGAGCGCGGTGCGGGCCGGCGGCGCGGTGCCGGCGACGATCTGCCTGGATCGCGGCCGGATCCGGATCGGCATGACCGAGACCGAGATCGAGCGGTTCGCCACCGGCCAGGACATTCCCAAGGCGAGCAGCCGCGACCTGCCGGTGCTGCTGGCCCGGGGTGGGCCGGGGGCGACCACGATCGCGGCCACCCTGGTCGCGGCCGACCTGGCCGGCATCCCGTTCCTGGCCTCGGCCGGCATCGGGGGCGTGCACCGGGGCGCGGAGACCAGCATGGACGTCTCCTCCGACCTGATCCAGTTCACCCGGTCCAGGGCCGCGGTGGTGTGCGCCGGCGCCAAGAAGATCCTCGACCTGCGCCTGACGATGGAGTTCCTGGAGACGCACAACGTGCCGATCATCGGCTACCGCTCGGATGACTTCCCCGCGTTCTACTGCGTGTCCAGCGGGCTGCCGGTGCCGCAGCGGCTGGACGACCCGGCCCTGGTGGCGGCCGCGGTCGAGTACCACTGGGCGCTCGGCAACCACAGCTCGGTGCTGGTCACCAGCCCGACCCGGGAGCAGGACGCGATCGACGGCACCGAGGTGGACGCGGCCATCGCCGAGGCGACCGCGGCCGCCGAGCGGGACGGGGTGCGCGGCCAGGCGATCACGAAGTACCTGATGAAGGCGATCGATCGGGCCACCGCCGGCCGGTCCGCGGCGGCCAACCAGGCCGTGGTGATCAGCACCGCCGAGCTGGCCGGCCAGCTGGCCACCGCGCACGCCGAGCACCGCTGGCAGCGCCGGCCGCTGACCGCGGGAGCCGCCCGATGAGCGCCCGGGCAGCCGCGCTTTTCGACCTGGACGGCACCCTGCTCGACACGCCGGCCGGCATCGTCGCGACCTTCTCGGCGGTGTTCGAGGCGATGGGGGTGCCGGCCGCCGACCCGGTCGAGGTGCGCGGCACCATCGGCCTGCCGCTGCAGGTCGCGTTCGGCAAGCTGCTCGGCGTCCCGGCCGACGACCCGGTGATCGCCGAGGCGGTCGCGCACTACCAGCGCTGCTTCCGCGAGGTGGTGCTGCCGATCGCGCCCGAGCTGGTGTTCGACGGCGTCCGGGACGGGCTGGCCCGGCTGCGCGCCGCCGGCCTGGCGCTCGCGGTGGCCACCAGCAAGTTCCACGCCAGCGCCGACACGCTGCTGACCGCGGCCGGCATCCGGGACGAGTTCGAGATCGTGCTGGGCGCCGACGAGGTCGGCAATCCCAAGCCGCACCCGGAGATGGCGCTGGCCCTGCTGGACCGGCTGGCGGTGCCGGCCGGGCGCACGGTGATGGTCGGCGACACCAGCCACGACCTGCTGATGGCCCGCTCGGCCGGGCTGCGGTCGATCGCGGTGACCTACGGCGTGCACCCGCGAGCCGAGCTGGCCGCGGCCGAACCCACCTGGATCGTCGACCACTTCTCCGACGCCGCCGACCTGCTGCGGCACGCACTGACCACGAACACGGAAATGGAAACGGACCCCAGCAGCCATGACTGATTCGGCCCTGATCGACGACCTGCTCGCCGACCAGACCTACTACATCGAGTTCAACGGGCACCTGACCAACCACGTCAAGCACGCGGTGGTGGCGCTCTACGGCATCGGCGCCGGCCCGGAGGAGGTGCGCCGCTACTACGAGAACTACGCCAAGCTCACCGCGTACGGCTTCGGGCTGGAGGCCCCGCGCCCGTCCAGCGTCCGGATCACCGAGCGGAACTGGCGGCAGTACCTCGGCAAGCGGATCGGGTTCGCGGGCTACTGCGAGTTCTTCGACGCCGAGGAGCAGCGACTCGGCATGACCGGCCTGCTGCGCGAGTACGTCCCGCAGCTGCTCGACGGCTGGACCGGCTCGTTCACCCACGCGATGATCCACCTCGGCTGGGGGCTGGACGCGGACAGCCGGTGGATGGCGATCGAGGGCCTGGCCTACCTCGCCTTCTCCTACGTGGCCTGCCACGCCGAGCGCGCCGAACCGGTCCCGAGCACCGGGCAGACCGCCGCCGAGGCGCTGCTGGCCCTCACCCGGACCTGGGACGCCGGCAGGGACCGGCTCGCGCACGAGGTGCTGGAGGTGGTCTCGGCCGATGCCGGCGACCTGCACGCCGAGCTGGCCCGGTCCGGCCTGCAGTACCGGATCGCCCGGATGCTCGGCGAGGGGCACCCGCTGATCTACGGCAGCACCGGCTGGCTGACCGGCAAGGACGTCGCGACCTGCTTCGCCGAGCTCTACTACGCGGCCAGCCTGATCTACCTGTCCCAGCCGGGGGATTTCGTGCTGCTGCACCTGATCACCTCGCTGTACGCGATGGAACGGCTCGCCCAGGACCTGCCGGCCGAGCAGCAGCACGAGGTCATCAGGGCGTTCTGGGTCGGCATGCTCGGCATCGTCTTCGCCGAGCGGCTCTTCCCCAAGGCGGACAAGCTCGCCACCCTGCACGAGCTGCTCGTGGGCGCCGTCGACGACGAGTCGTTCGAGGCCGACTGGGCCCAGCTGTCCGGCCGGGCCCGGCTGGAGGAGGAGGAGCACAACCCGAAGCTGGTCTACGTCCTCAGCCGGCTCTGGCACCGCGGCGGCCGCGAGACGATCCACCGTGCCGCCGCCGGGCAGTTCACCCGGACCCCCGCGCTGCCGCCGTCGTTCGAGGAACCCCCGAACGAGTAGGCCGGCCTCGCCCGCCGACGTTCCCCTGTGAAAGGAAAGCCATGTCCGTCCCCACCCTCAGCACCGACACCCCGGCCGGCTTCGCCGAGCGGCCGGCCGGGCTGCCCGACAACCTCCACCTGCTGCCGCAGACCAAGCAGCTGCGCGCGCTGCACAGCATGGTGCGCAACCGGGCCGCGCGGCGGGAGGACTTCGTCTTCTACTCCGGCCGGATCATCCGGATGCTCATCGAGGCCGGCCTGGAGCTGCTGCCCTACACCGAGTGGCACGTGCCCACCCCGGTCGGCCGGACCTACCCGGGCCTGCACTTCGCCGACGGCGTGTGCGGGGTCGCGGTGGCCCGGGCCGGCGAGAGCATGGAGGCCGGCCTGCGCGAGGTCTGCCCGGGCGTCCGGATCGGCAAGATCCTGATCCAGCGCGACAAGGTCACCAAGCTGCCGAAGTTCTACTACTCGGCCTTCCCGCCCGACATCGCCGACCGGCACGTGCTGCTGCTCGACCCGATGCTGGCCACCGGCGGCACCGCGCTGGCGGCGATCCAGGTGCTGCTGGACGCCGGGGTGGCCGAGGAGCGGATCGTCTTCCTTTCCTTCCTCGCCGTGCCGGAGGGCATCGAGGCGGTGTACCGCCGGTTCCCGGCTGTGAAGGTGGTCACCTCGGCGGTGGACGAGCGGCTGAACGAGAACGCCTACATGATGCCGGGCATCGGCGACTTCGGGGACCGCTACTTCGGCACCGACGCCTGACCGGCCGGTTCGGCCGCCGGACCCCGCGGCGGCCGAACCGTTTGTCGCTACCCGGTTCTGTCGGTGGCTGCTTGTAGCTTTTTCGGCATGCGGTTGCTGCACACCTCCGACTGGCATCTCGGGCGCACGCTGCACGGCGTCGACCTGCTCGATGCCCAGGCAGCGGTGCTCGGCCAGCTCGTCCGGCTCGCGGCGGCCGAGCAGGTGGACGCGGTGCTCGTCGCCGGTGACGTCTACGACCGCGCCGTGCCGCCGGTCGAGGCGGTCGCGCTGTTTTCCCGCACGCTCGCCGAGCTGGCCGAGCACACCACGGTGATCGTCAGCTCCGGCAACCACGACTCGGCGATCCGGCTCGGCTTCGGCTCCCGGATCTTCACCGACCGGGTCCGGCTGCGCACCGAGCTGGCCGGCATCGGCAGCCCGGTGCTGCTGGCGGATGCGGCCGGCCCGGTCGCGGTGTACCCGCTGCCCTACCTCGACCCGGACTCGGCCCGGCTGGCGCTCGCGCCGGCGGCCGAGCCGCTGGAGCGCTCGCACCAGGCCGTGACGTCGGCCGCGATGGAGCTGGTCCGGGCGGACCTGGCCGGCCGGCCGGGCCACCGGGCGGTGGTCCTGGCGCACGCGTTCGTGGTGGGCGGCCAGCCCAGCGAGAGCGAGCGGTCGATCGCGGTCGGCGGGGTCGACTCGGTGGCCGCCGAGACCTTCGCCGGCATCGACTACGTGGCGCTCGGCCACCTGCACGGCGCCCAGCAGCCGCGGTCGGTCACCGGCACCACGCTGGCGTACTCGGGCTCGCCGCTGCGCTACTCCTTCTCCGAGCTGGCCCACACCAAGTCGGTGAACCTGGTCGAGCTGGCGCCGGACGGCGCGGTGACCGTGACCGCGGTGCCGCTGGAGCAGCCCCGGCAGATGGCCGACCTGACCGGCACGCTGGCCGAACTGCTCGACGGCGAGGCGCACCGGGACGACTGGGTGCGGGCCACGGTGACCGACCGGGCCCGGCCGGAGCGGCTCGTCGACCGGCTCCGCGCCCGCTACCCGCACCTGCTCAACGTGGTGTTCCAGCCGGCCGGCGCGGCGGCCGCGGCTGCGGTCGCCGCCCGGATCGCCACCGAGCACAGCCCGCGCGACCTCGGCGGCGACTTCGTCGCCCACGTGACCGGGGCGCCGGCCGACGAGGCCGAGCTGGCGCTGTTCGAGCAGGCCTACGCCGAGGCCCTGGCCGAGACGGGCGCCGCCTGATGCGCCTGCACCGGTTGACGATGACGGCCATCGGCCCGTTCGTGACGCGCACCGAGCTCGACCTGGCCCGGTTCGGGGAGAGCGGGCTGTTCCTGATCGAGGGGCGCACCGGCTCGGGCAAGTCGACCGTCCTCGACGCGATCAGCTTCGCCCTCTACGGCAAGCCGGCGCAGAGCTCGGCGGCGCTCGAGCGGCTGAAGTCGCATCACGCCCCGGCCGGCACCGAGCCGGTGGTCGAGCTGGTCTTCGAGACCCAGCGCGGCCGCTACCGGATCCGCCGCACGCCCAGCTACGACCGGCCGAAGAAGCGCGGCACCGGCACAACCCGGGTGAACATGACGGTCCATCTCTACCGGCTGACCGGGGCCGATTCCCTCGACGGCGGCGAGCTGATCTCGCACAGCCTCGGCGATGTCGAGGACGAGGTCAGCCGGGCGGTGAGGCTCAGCCACGCCCAGTTCGTGCAGACCGTGCTGCTGCCGCAGGGCGAGTTCGCGAGCTTCCTGACCGCCAAGACCGAGGTCAAGCGGGCACTGCTGCAGCGGCTGTTCGGCACCGAGCTGCTCGAGGCCACCCAGCGGCGGCTGGTCGAGGGCCGGGCCAGGGCCGAGAGGCTGCGGCGGGCCGCCGTCGAGTCGGTGCGCGACGCGGTGCACGCCTTCGCCGGTGCCGCGGCACTCGGCGAGGACGAGGCGACCGAGCTGCTCGCGCTCACCGAGTCGGGCACACCGGCCGCGCTGTCCACAGCGCTCACCGATCGGCTGGACGGGCTGGCCGAGGTGGCCGACCGCACCGAGGCCGCGGCCGCGGACGCCGAGCGAACCCGGGCCACGGCCGACGCGGCGATGCGATCGGCGCTCGAGCTGGAGCAGCGCCGCGGGCAGCGGGCCCAGCTGCGCGACCAGGAGGGGCGCCTGCTCGCCGCCGCCGACGAACAGGCCGCGGCAACCTCCGAGCTGACCCTCGCCGAGCGTGCGCTCACGGTGTCGAGCGCCGCCGACGGGCTCCGCTCCGCGACGAGGCTGCTCGACGAGGGGCGGGCGGCCGAGACCGAGGCACGGCGCTCGCTGCCCGCCGAGCTGGCCGACGCCGGCGACGCCGAGCTGCACCAGGCGGCCTCCGCACGGTCGACGGTGCTCGGCGAGCTGGCGGCCGAGCGGGCTCGGGAGCGCACGCTGGCCGGCCGGCGAGCCGAGCTGGAAGCAGGCCAGGCGGAGCTGACCGCACAGGTTTCCCTGATCGACAAGGGTGAAGACGCACTGGCGCAGCTGCCTGTCCAGCGCCGGGCCCTGGTCACCGAGCAGCTGTCGTCCGAACGGGCAGCCGCGCGGTTGCCGGCCCTGACCGCCGAGCGAGACCGTGCCACCGCCAGGCTGCAGGCCGCCCGGCAGGCCGAGATCGCCGCAGCCGAGGCCACCCGGGAGAGGTTGGTCGCCCAGGAGCTGTTCGACTCCGTCGAGCGGGCCGAGCAGCGGTTCGCCCAGCTGCAGCAACAGTGGCGCGCCAGCATCGCCAGCGAACTCGGCCTCGCGTTGAAGGCGGGCGATGCCTGCTCGGTGTGCGGATCGATCGAGCACCCCCGTCCGGCTCGGCCGAGCCCCGACCACGTCAGCCAGGACCAGCTACGGCAGGCCGAACGCGACCTGGCCGGCCTCCGCCGCCAGGTCGAGAAGCGGCGCGGTCAGCTCGCCGACAAGCAGGCCGAGCTGGTGCAGCTGCAGCTCGCAGCCGACCAGCTCACCCCCGAGACGGCCCGGGCGACGCTCGACACCCTGACCGCCGAGCGTGACCAGGTCGAGGCCGACGCCGGCCGGCTGCCCGGGCTGATCGAGGAACTCCGGCTGCTGGACGAGCAGACCGACGCGCTGCGCGCACAGCTCGACGACGCCCGGCAGGCCGCCGCCCGGCGCACCGAGCGCCTCGCGTCCCTGGCTGCCGAGCTGGCCCGCGACGAGGACGCGGTCCGGAGCGCCCGCGCCGGCCACGCCAGCGTCGCCGCGCGGATGGCGGCGATCGAGTCCGAGCGGGCCGCCGCGGAGTCGGTGGCCGGGCTGTCCGAGCAGGGCCGGGCGCTGCTGGCCGCGGCCACCGCCGCCGGCGGGATCTTCCGGCAGGCGCTCGCCGAGGCCGCTTTCGCCGACGAGCAGGGCTGGCGCCGGGCGCTGCGCACCAGCTCGGAGCTGGCCCGGCTGCGGGCGCAGGTACGCGGCTACGACGAACACCTGGCCGAGGTGCGCAGCCGGCTGGCCGACGTGGCGCTGTGCGATCCGGCCCTCGACGACGAGCCGGCCGAGCTGGACGCGCTGCGGAGCACGCTGGCCGAGGCGCAGCGCTCGGCACAGCAGGCAGCCCGGGAGCACGGTGCCGCGGCCGACCGCCTGGCCAGTGCCGGCGAGCTGGTCGTCCGGGTACGCACGGCGATCGAGCGCAGCGCCACCGTGCTCGCCGACACCGCGGCGGCGATCCGGGTCGGCAACCTGGTGGCGGGGCTCGGCGACAACCAGCTCAAGATCGAGCTGACCACCTACGTGCTCGTCCGCCGGTTCGCCGAGGTGCTGGCCGCGGCCAACGGCCAGCTGCACCGGATCTCGCAGGGCCGGTACGAGCTGGAGCACACCGACGCCCGGACCGGCAACGCCCGCAGCGGGCTGAACCTGCGGGTGCTGGACCTGCACACCGGCCGGTCTCGGGATCCGGCGACGCTGTCCGGTGGCGAGACCTTCTACGTGTCGCTGGCGCTGGCGCTCGGCCTGGCCGACGTGGTGCGGGCCGAATCGGGCGGCATCGACCTCGGCACGCTGTTCATCGACGAGGGCTTCGGCAGCCTGGACGCGGAGGTGCTCGACGAGGTGATCTCGGTGCTCGACTCGCTCCGCCACGGCGGCCGCGCGGTGGGCATCGTCAGCCACGTCAGCGAGCTGAAGATGCGGATCGCCGACCGGATCCAGGTGGTGCGCGACGTCGACGGCACGTCCCGGCTGACCACCACGGTCTGACCACCGCGGCCCGACCACCACGACCCGACCATCGCGGCCCGACCGGCAGGCTGCCGGTCAGCCGGTGCCGGTCAGCCGAACCAGGCCTGCACCGGGGCGTGGTCGCTCCAGCGCTCGGCATAGCTCGGCGCCCGGCCGACCTCCACCTTGACCGCGCGGGCGGCGAGACCGGCGGTGGCCAGCTGGTAGTCGATCCGCCACCCGGCATCGTTGTCGAACGCCTTGCCCCGCCACGACCACCAGGTGTACGGTCCCGGCCCGTCGCCGCCGTGCCGGCGCCCGAGGTCCGTCCAGCCGGTGGCGAACCAGCCGTCGAAATAGGCACGTTCGGCTTCCAGGAAGCCGGCCTTGCCCCGGTTGCCCTTCCAGTTCTTCAGGTCCTCCGGACGGTGCGCGACATTCAGGTCGCCGGTGATCACCGCCTCCCCCGCCCCGGCCGCGGACCGGCCGGCCAGGGCAGCCATCCGGTCGGTCATCGCGTCGAGGAAGGCGTACTTCTCCTCCTGCCGCGGCGTCTCGGCCTCGCCGGTGTGCACGTACGCCGAGACCACCGTCAGCGGCCCGGCCCGCGTCGCCAGGTCGACCTCGATCCACCGGCCCTGGTCGCCGACGGCACCTCCGGCGGCGAACCCGCCCACCCCGCGCCGCACCGCGGCCGGCTCGGCCCGGGAGAGCACCGCCACCCCGGCATGCCCGGGGCGGGCGGCCGGTGCCGCGCTGACCCGCTAGTCGCCCAGGCCGCCCGCGGCCAGCGCCGCCGTGAGCTGGTCGGCGGTCGCGCGCACCTCCTGCAGGCACAGCACCTCCGCCTCGGTCGCGGCCAGCCAGGCCAGTCCACCCCGGCGCAGCGCCGCCCGGATCCCGTTCACGTTGGCCGTGATCACCGAGTACACGTCAGAACCCCGCCGAATCAGCACGCGACATCGGGCCAGACTAGGTGACCGCCGCCGGGCCGGCGCGGCCAGCCTCAGCCGCTTCGGCCGGCCCCGGCACCGGCGCGCGCAGCGCCCGAACGGTCGCGGTGGCGAGCGCGATGAACGCCGTGCACGCCGGCAGCAGCGCCAGCCCGACCCGCAGGCCACTCAACTGCGCGAGCTGTCCGATCAGCGGCGGCCCGCACACGAAACCGGCCCAGCCGAAGGTTGCCACGGTCGCGACGGAGGTGCCCGGGTGCATGCCCGGCAGCCGGCCCGCCGCGCTGAAGAGGGTGGGCACCACCGAGGCCAGCCCGAGGGCCAGGCACCCGAACCCCACCAGGCCGGCGACGGTGCCCGGCGCGGCCAGCCCGGCCGAGAACCCCACTGTGGACAGCACGGCCAGTGCGGGCAGCAGCCGGTGCGCGGGGAACCGCGTCAGCAACCGGTTGCCGAACAGCCTGATCACCACCATCGTCATCGAGAAGCAGGCGTAGCCGAGGCCGGCGGTGCCCGCGCCCGCGTGCGCCGGGCCCCGCATGAAGACCGCGGCCCAGTCGGCCGCCGCGCCCTCGCAGAGCAGCGCGGCGAAGCCGATGCCGCCGAGCACGAGCAGCGCCGGGCTGAACCGCCAGCCCCGGCCGGCCGGATCGGCCGGGTCGTCGTTGGCCGCGTCGGCCAGCAGGTGCCTGCCCTGCGCCTCGGCCAGCGGCAGCACCAGCACCGCGAGGCAGGCCAGCTGCGCCGACAGCGGCAGGCCGACGGCGACGCCCAGCGCGCCCAGCGCCGCCCCGGAGAAGGCGCCGATGCTCCAGGTGCCGTGCAGGGCCGACATCACCGGACGCCCGGCAGCCCGCTCGACCGCGATCGCCTGGGTGTTCATGGCCACGTCGAGGGCGCCCTGGAAACCTCCCCAGAGGAAGAGCGCGAGGAACAGCTGCGCCATCGAGTGCGCCATCCCGACGAGGACGCCGACCGTGCAGTAGCCGAGCAGGCACAGCCGGACCAGCCGCCTGCTGCCCAGCCGGGGCAGCAGGTAGGTCGAGCACATCATCGCGGTGACCGACCCGGCCGGTGCGCCGAGCAGCGTCTCGCCGAGGCCCCCGTCGGTGAGCCCGAGCGCTGCCTTGACGTGCGGGATGTGCGCGGTCCACGAGGCGAAGACGATGCCGTGGGTCAGGAAGACCGCGGTGATCGCGCGCCGATCGCGGGACCAGCCCCGGCCCGCGGCGGCCGGCCTGCTGTCGGATACCGCGAGCCGGGATTCGATGTCGGGCACTCGCAGAGTGAAGCACAGCCGATGTGTTTTCGCACATGTGCCCTGTTTGGCACAGGCATGGCCCGGCCAACCGCCCCCACCCATCGCAATCCTGAATGGGCCTTATCCGTCGATATTTTGCCGGCAACCTGCATCGGTTCAGCGCGTGAATCGTTTGTGTTCATATGCACATTGACTCTTGCGGGCAGGTCCACGACGGACATATGGTCGAAAGGTGTAAAACACCCTATTCGCCTATCTCGGCTTGAGGATTCCCATGACCGCTCTCACGACGCCTACCGAAGCCAGCTACTACCCCATCAGCGACCTGCGGATGACCCGCGGCGAGGGCATCTACCTCTACGACGAATACGACAACGGCTACATCGACTGCGCCTCCGCGACCTTCAACCTGAGCCTCGGTTACTCCCACCCGGCCGTGGTGCGGGCGATCCGGGAGCAGGCCGGCCAGCTCATCCACGTCACCTCCAGCTTCCGCACCGGGCCGGTCAGCTCGACCGCGCGCAAGCTGGTGGATCTCGCACCGCCGGGCATCACCCGCGCGCACCTGAAGGTGAGCGGCGGCTCGGAGGCCAACGAGGGCGCGATCAAGATGGCCCAGCGGGCCACCGGCCGGCGCCAGGTCATCACCATGTTCCGCAGCCACGTCGGCCAGACCATGATGATGACCTCGATGTCGGGCAACGCGTTCCGGCGCGCACCGTTCAGCTCGCTCTTCCCGGACAGCCTGCAGGTGCCCGACCCCTACTGCTTCCGCTGCTTCTACAAGCAGCACCCCGACACCTGCGGCATGATGTGCGTGCAGCGCCTGGACGACTTCCTGGAATACGCCAGCAGCGGCCAGGTCGCCGCGATCCTCGTCGAGCCGATCTCCGGCAACGGCGGCAACATCATCCCGCCGGACGGCTACTTCCCCCGGCTGCGCCAGTTCTGCGACGAGCACGGCATCAAGCTGATCCTGGACGAGATCCAGACCGGGATCGGCCGCACCGGCTACATGTTCGCCGCGGACTACTTCGGCGTCCGTCCCGATGCGATCACCCTCGCCAAGGGCCTGGGCGGTTCGGGCGCCCAGGTCGCGGCCATCCTCACCACCGAGGAGCTGGCCGGCCTGCCGTCCGACCAGCACTCGTTCACCTACGGCGCGAACGTGCTGGCGGCGGCCGCCGCCGACGTCACGCTCGACATCATCAGCCGGCCGGAGTTCCTGGCGAACGTCCGCCGGACCGGGCAGGTGATCATGGATCGGCTCGGCGAGCTGCGCACCCGGTACCCCTCGATGGCCGACGTGCGCGGGCTGGGCCTGATGATCGGCATCGAGCTGGTCGACTCCGACGGCCGGCCGAGCAAGGAGCTGGCCAACGAGCTGGCGGCCCGCGCGATGGAGCACGGCCTGATCCTGCGGACCTCGCGCTACGGCCGCGGCAACGTGGTGAAGATCCGGCCGCCGCTGATCCTCACCGAGGCCGAGGCCGAGCTGATCTGCGACCGCTTCGACGCCCTGCTGGCGGCGGTGACCCGGTGAGGGACTTCCTGCTGGAACTTGCCCAGGCGGTGCGGGACGCGGTGCGCGAGCACCAGCTGCTCGGCCGGGCTCGCCGGGTGCTCGGCGATTCCCCGGGCGGCGACGCCCAGTTCGACATCGACGAGGTGGCCGAGCAGATCGTCTGGCAGCGGGTGCTGGCCGCCGGGCGGCCGCTTGCCGTCTACACCGAGGACGGCAGCCTGCGCACCACCGGCCCGGCGCCGGAACACGTGCTGATCGTCGACCCGATCGACGGGACCCGGCCGATGTCGGCCAACCTGGAGATGGGCACCGTCTCGGTCGCGGTGGCGCCGTACGGCACCGGCCGGCCCACCGTCGGCGACGTGTCGCACGCGCTGGTGCTGGAGATCAAGGACGGCTCCTGGCTCTACGCGGCAGCCGGCCGGCCCGGCGTCGAGTCCGGCGGTTACCCGCTCGCGCCACCGCGGCTGAGCCCGAACCGGAGCCTCGACACCATGTTCTGGTCGTTCGAGCTGAACGGCCACCCGATGCGGCTGATGCAGCAGGCCCTGGGCCCGCTGGTGGACCGATCGGCCAACACCGGCGGGGTGTTCGTCTTCAACAGCGCGTCCTTCTCCATCACCCGGGTGGTCACCGGGCAGCTGGATGCCTACGTGGACGTGGGAAACCGGCTGCTGCGCGACCACCCGGCCACCGAGGCGGACTTCCGCCGGGCCGGCCGCGGGCAGATCCTGCACCTCTTCCCCTACGACATCGCGGCGAGCGTGCTGATCGCGAAGCAGGCGGGCGTGCACATCACCGACGGCTACGGGCACTCGCTGGACGGCATGCGGCTGCTCGACATCTCACCGCTCAACCAGCGCTCGTGCATCGCCGCCGCGAGCGGCGAACTGCACCGCGCGCTGCTGGCGGAACTGAACTGGGAACTGACAGAGGCGGGAGCAGCGTGATGAAGGCACTGGTGCTCGGCGAGGACCGGGCGCTCCACCTGGCCGAGCGGCCGGTCCCGGACACCGGCGCGGCCGCGGACCTGGTGGTCGTGCGGGTCGTCCAGACGGGGATCTGCGGCACCGATCGCGGCGTGCTGGTCGGCAAGTTCCACGCCGAACCCGGCGTGATCATGGGCCACGAGTCGATCGGCGTCGTGCACGCGGTCGGCAGCGCGGTCCGCACGGTGGCCCCGGGCGACCGGGTGGTCGTCAACCCCACCCTCTACTGCGGCTGGTGCCCGGCATGCGTGCGCGGTGAGCTCAACTTCTGCCAGCACAAGACGGGCAACGAGATCGGCATCGACCGCGACGGCGGCTTCGCCGAGTACCTCGCCATCGAGGAACGGTTCGTGTTCGCGCTGCCGGCCGACGTCCCCGACGACCGCGCGGTGCTGATCGAGCCGCTGGCCTGCGTGCTGAACAACCTCGACGCCGCCGGCCTGACGCCGGGTAGCCGGGTGACCGTGCTGGGCGCCGGGCCGATCGGCATCGTCGCGGCAATGGCGGCCGCGCACTTCGGCTGCCCGGTCACCGTGCTCGAACGGGACGAGTTCCGCCGGTCGCGGGCCGCGGAGGTGCTCAAGGGCTTCGCACCGGAACCCGAGGTGGTCTCCCCCGAGACTCCGGTCGCCCGGGGCGAGCTGGTGCTCGACACGGTCGGCAACCTGCTGGCCCAGGCCTGCGACCTGGCCGCCGACCTCGGCACGGTGGTGATCATGGGCTTCCACGCCGAGGCCGAGGTGTCGTTGCGGCCGCTGCACATCCTGCAGCGCGGCCTGCGGATCGTCGGTGCCGGCGACTACAACAGCCAGATCTTCCCCCGGGCCGTCGCCCTCGGCGCCAGGCTGCCGCTGGAGCGGCTGGTCACCCACCGGTTCGCGCTCGACGAGCACGAGGCCGCCCTGCGCTGCATCGGCGTCACCGAACCCGGCTACTCGGCCCTCAAGGTCGTCATCGAGGGGCGCCTGTCGGCCCCCGCCACCGCCTGATCGAGAAGGAGACGCACCGTGCCAGACCTCGCCCGCGCCCTGCTACCGGGCCACGATCGCCCCGTGCTGCTCGGCGAATACCCCTACTACCGCGCCGATCCCGCCCACTGGGCCGGCAACCTCGGCGAGCTGCGCGGCGCCGGCGTCGACGTGCTGACCTGCTACCTGCCCTGGCGGCTGCACGAGTACCCGGACGGCGCCGGGTATAGCTACGACTTCACCGGGACGCGAGCCGCCCAGCACGACGTGGCGCGGCTGCTCCGGCTGGCCCAGCAGGCCGGGCTGGCGGTGGTGCTCAAGCCCGGGCCGTTCATCCACGCCGAGGTCCAGCTCGGCGGCCTGCCGGACCGGCTGTGCGGCCGGC
>DATJNU010000068.1:0-31731 GCA_035507775.1 Jatrophihabitans sp. | reverse complement strand
GTCGTCGGTGAAGGTCAGGTCGCGCCCGTCGTAGGCGCCCTTGTCCGGCAGGTTGTCGCTGGCGTTCGGGGTGATGCCGGTGAAGCCCCACGGGTACTGGCCCATCAGCTCCGAGTGCGCGTCGACGGTGAAGGTCGCGGTGCGCGCCGTCCCCGGGTTGGTGATCGTGAGCCCGTACAGCACGCCGCGCGGGCCGTCCGGCACGAAGTCGGTGCGCTGCACGCCCAGGCCCGCGGTGGTGGGCAGGTCGTACCGGGTGTAGCCCCAGCCGCTGGTGAACTTCGTGGCCGGGCCGACCCACTGCCCGTCCAGGCCGAACCAGACGCCGTCCAGCAGCTTCAGCGGCGGGGTCCAGATGCCGCCCATCTCGCCGGTGATGTGCCAGCCGTTGGCGTAGAACCGACCGTCCTCGAAGCCGAGCGAGTACGCCCGGGTGCCGGAGGACACCTCCCGCCGGTCCTGCAGCTGGGTCCTGACCGAGAGCTCGTCGGCGGCCGGCCGGTGGTGATCGGCGCTGGCGGCCGGCTGGCCCCAGACCGTGACTGCCATCGCCGCGGCCAGCGCGGCCGCCACGGACATGAGGGAACGTCCACGTTTCATAAGGCAAACCTCCAGCGCAGGGGCGATCGCGGGCCATGGTCGGGCAGTCGATCGAGCCGTAGGCAGACACCGCGACCCTTCACCGCGGCTTCGAAGCTGTCAAGCGGAGGCTGTGCGCGGGCCCCGGTGGCCACCCGGCAGACTGTCCCGGTGCCCCCGATCGACGTGGCCCGGTCCGCACTGCTGACGCAGTTCCGCTGGCAGGACGGACATGCCGATGTGTGGCGGGTGTTCGCCGACGCGCCATCGTTCGCGGCCGTCGTCGAGGGCCTGGCCGAACCCTGGCGGCAGGCTGGCATCAGCCACGTCGTCGGCATCGAGTCCCGTGGCTTCCTGCTCGGTGGCGCGGTGGCCGTCCGGCTGGGTGCCGGCTTCGTCGCGGTGCGCAAGGCCGGTGGGCTGTTCCCCCGGGCCACCCTGCGGACCGTCGCCGCGCCGGACTATCGCGGCGTGGCCCACGAGCTGCGGATGCAGGAACGGCTGCAACCCGGCGATGTCGCGCTGCTGGTAGACGACTGGGCCGAACGCGGCAGCCAGGCGGCGGCCGTCGTCCGTCTGATCGGACAGTCGGGCGCCAGGTTCGCCGGCCTGTCCCTGATGGTGGATCAGCTGGCGGACCCGACCCGGGCCACGCTCGGCCGGGTGACCGCGCTGGTCCACGCCGCGGAGCTGGGTGACCCCGATGCCTGACCGGATCGAGCTCCGGCCCCGGTCGGCGGCGGACCTGCCGGCCTGCGTCGCCGCGCTGCGCGAGGTGCACGAGCGGGACGGCTATCCGCAGCGCTGGCCGGTCGATCCGCCCGGCTGGCTGGACCCGCCGGGGCTGGCCGGGGCCTGGGTGGCGGTCGCGGACGGCGCCGTGCACGGGCACGTCGCGCTGGTGGCCGACGGGGCGGACGCGCTCGTCCTGTCCCGGCTGTACGTCGCCGCCGCCGCCCGAGGCACCGGCCTGGCCGGCCGACTGCTCGATCTGGCGGTGACCCAGGCCGGTGCCCGCAGCCTGTGGCTGGAGGTGATGGACGACGCGGCGCCGGCGATCCGGCTCTACGAGCGCGCCGGCTGGCATCTGGTCGAACGGCGCCCGGCGAGCTGGGTCGGACCGGCCGGCCGCTCGACCGTCCGGGTCTACCGAGCGGTTTCGGCTTACCCACACGGCCGATCCGGCTCCGGCTAGGCTGGCGTGATACAGTCCTGGACCGCCCGCGGCTTCTGCGTCCTCGACGGCTGAGGCGCCGCGCGGCTCAGCCGGCGCAGTCGGGGTCGTGCAGCCGGCGCGCCGGGTCGAAGTGGCTGACCAGCTCGAACCGCCCGGCCGGCACCGCGGCCAGCCGGACGAAGCCGCCCTGGTTCGCGACGCAGACCGGCACCGGCTGCTGGGTTTCCTGCTGCTGCAGTAGGAGATACGGCGACCAGTGCACCCGCAGCGTGACCGGGCCGGGCCGCGCCACCTGCAGGCCGATGCCGGTGCCGTCCACGGCGACCACCCGCGCGCCGGAGGCCAACGACGTCGCGTCGGTGACCCGGTAGAGCCGCCAGTCCGGGTTCGTCCAGACGAGGCTGAGGTAGCCCGGCCGGGCCGCCACCAGCCGGGCCTCGGCGCGGGCGGCGTAGTCCAGCGGCGCCCGCGGCACCGCCACCCAGCCGACCGCCAGGCTGTGCAGCCAGTCGTGGTAGCTCGCCGGCGTGAGCAGGTGCGGCTGGTAGAAGATCGGGTTCACCGCACGGTCGAGCTGCCGGTCCCAGCCACGGGCCAGCGACAGCGAGGACAGGTAGACCGTGGGCCAGTGGTTGGCGGTGTCGAGCACCTCCAGCCGCTGGCCCAGCTCGGGCGTGGCGCGCTGCAGCGAGGCCAGTTGCCGGATCAGCGGCTGGTAGTAGCTCTGCCTGCTGGCCGAGGTGTGGCCGGCGCTCAACTGCTGTGCCAGGTCGGCGGCCGGCCACGCGGTCAGCACCGCCACCGCGAGCGCCACCCACCGGACGCGCCACGGACTGCAGGCGAGCAGCGCCGGCACGGCGAGCAGCCAGGCCAGCCGGGTCATGTTCTCCCCGATCGCCCCGGGCACCACCAGCAGCACCGCCATCGCCAGCAGGCTCAGCGCCGCGACCGTCCGCACCGTCCGGGCCCGGGCCGCCCCGAGCACGATCACCGAGCAGACGGCGGCCGGCACCGCGCTGCGCGCCGGGAACGGCATCGTGCCGGTGCCGGGCAGGTACAGCACGGCACCCACCGCGGTCACCACCAGCACCAGCGCGGCCGCCGTCGCCCGAACCCGGAGTGCCTTGTCGCACAGGGCGATTGCGGTCGCGATCAGGCCGAGGAAGAGCCCGGCGAGCGGGCTCGCCAGGTAGGTGGCCACCGCCAGCGCGACGGGCACCACCGGCCAGCGCCGGCCGCGGATGGACACCAGGCAGAGCGCCCCGATCGCGATCCCGATCGCGAAGGTGACCCGGCCGTCGAGGATGTCGGCGAACGAGCTCAGGCCGACGGCCAGCACGGTCGCCCGCGGCCGCCGGACGCCGCGCGCCAGCACCGCGGCGGCCCCGGTCGTCACCCCGACGGCCAGGACGGCGGCCAGCCGCACCCCCACCCAGGCCATCCAGAGCGGGCTGAGCACGCTGTAGTCCGGCAGCAGCATCCCGCCGTACCAGCCGGTCCACCAGGACGACGCCCCGCGGGCCCGCACGATCTCGGTGCGCAGCACCTGCGCGGCCAGGTCCGGGGCCAGCGGCGCCCACCGCAGGTACAGCACGCTGAGCGCGACGAACACCGCCACCGCGATCGCCCGGGTCCGCAGCCCGTCCGCGGCCAGCACCGAGCGAGGCCGCGCGACCGCGTCAGTCGCAGCCACGAGACCCTGCCCAACCGGCCCGCCGGCCGAGCCACCCGGGCGCCGACAGCGCCGAGATCCGGTAGACCCCGGCGCGGTCGACCTGCAGCGCGGTCAGCTCGGGGCCGGCGCTGGACAGCCGGCCGGTGCCGGGGCCGGTGACGCAGAGGAACTTCGACGGACGCACCCGCAGCTCGACCGTGCCGGCCGCGGGCACCGCAACGGTCAGCGAGGTGCCCGACTCGGCGGCCAGCCGGGCCGGCGCCGGCACGATCGGCGCCGGCGACCGCACCGCGTAGAGCCGCCAGTGCCGGTCCTGCCAGATCGGCCGCAGGTACGGCAGGCCCGAGGCGATCAGGCGCCCCTCCTGCCGGTTGTGCGCGTTCAGGTCGTCCGGCACGGCCACCCAGCCCACCGCGTTCCCCCGCAGCCACCGGTCGTAGCTGGCGGCGGTGAGCGGCTGGCCGCCGTAGAAGAGCGGGTTCGCCGCGGCGTCGGCCTGCAGGTCCCAGCCCCGGGCCAGGTCGGCCACCGCCACCAGCTCCGCCGACGACCGGTGGGTGGGGGTGTCGAGCGCCTCCAGCCGGAAGCCGGCCCGGCCGGGCAGCCCGGCCACCTGGTGCACCAGCGGGGCGTAGTAGCCGGCCTGCCCGGCGGGCCCGCTCGCGGCGGTGAGGTCGACCCCGAGCAGGATCGCCGCATAGCCGGCCGCCGGGGCCAGGCAGCCGAGCACCCACCGCCGCCGGCCGCGCGCGGTGGCCCAGACCAGCGGCGGCATGACCGTCAGGGCGAAGCGGGTCAGGTTGCCCCCGACGCCGAGCGGCACCAGGTAGGCGCCGAGGCAGCCGAGCAGCGCGAGGCCGAGCGTCACCCGCACCGGCCGCGGCAGCGGCAACGCCTGCGGCAGCAGCAGGATCGCCGCGGTCTTGAGCATCGTCGCGGTGTCGAACGGGGTCGTGCCGGGCGTGCCGAAGAGCCACAGCAGCGAGGCCAGGCCCGCCGCGCTGACCGCCAGGTAGCGCAGCACGCCCGCCCGCTGCGCCGGCTGCCCGGCCAGCCAGCCCGAGCAGCCGAGCGCGGCGAACGCCGCGGCCAGCGGGGAGAGCAGCGCGGCCAGCACGTTCACCGCCCCCGCCGCCCACGGATTCCCCCGCTCCAGCAGGCACAGGCCGGCCATCGCGACCAGGCCGCCGAGGCAGAACGCCACCCGGCCCGACCACAGGGTGGCCGTCGCGGCGACCGCGATCGCCGCGAGCCCGCCGGCCCGGTCCGGCACCCCGGCCAGCAGCAGCCAGCCGAGCCCGACGATGCCGAGGACGGCGGCCGCGGCGACCAGCCGGACGCCGAGCAGCCCGCCGAGCCAGCCGCTGAGCACCGAGTAGCGGCCGGGAACCGCCCCGCCGAACCAGCCCAGCCAGTAGGTGACGCCGGCACCGGCGCGCGAGGCGGCGGCCCGCGCCTGCGCCGCCTGCAGGTCCGAGACCGGCAGCCGGGCCAGCAGGAAGGCCGCCGTCGCCAGGCCGGTGGCGAGCCACACCGCGACCGGCGCCGGACGGGCCCACGCCGGCCGGCCGGCCGGACCGAGCGGCGGCCGGGCGCGGACGTCCGCACTCGACATGCCGGCAGTGTCTGCCGCCGTGGGTGAGAGTTCGATGTGAGGCCGTCGCCGAGCTGTGACCCGCGCGCAGGCTCTGAGCGGGCTCCCAGCTGGGCACAGCGAACGTCAAGCCGGGCTCACTATCGTCGGAGGGCAGCCGTTCCCTCCCAGAGACGAGCACGTCCATGATCGTGGCCGACCGACTCACCAAGCGCTATGGCGGCCGGCTGGCCGTCGACGACCTGAGCTTCACGGTGCAGCCCGGCGTGGTCACCGGCTTCCTCGGCCCGAACGGGGCCGGCAAGTCCACCACGATGCGGCTGATCCTGGGCCTGGACCGGCCGAGCAGCGGCACTGCCACGGTGAACGGCAAGCGCTACGTGGACCAGCCGGCACCGCTCGGCGAGGTGGGCGCGCTGCTCGAGGCGAAGGCCGTGCACACCTCCCGCTCCGCGCGCAACCACCTGCGCGCGCTCGCCGCCACCCACCGGATCCCGGACGGCCGCATCGACGAGGTGCTCGAGCTGGTCGGCCTGACCGACGTCGCGCACCAGCGGGCCGGCGCCTTCTCCCTCGGCATGGGCCAGCGGCTCGGCATCGCCGCCGCGCTGCTGGGCGACCCGGGCACCCTCATCCTGGACGAGCCGGTCAACGGCCTGGACCCGGAGGGCATCCGGTGGGTGCGGGACCTGCTGCGCCGGCTGGCGTCCGAGGGACGCACGGTGTTCCTCTCCAGCCACCTGATGAGCGAGATGGCGATGACGGCCGACCACCTCATCGTCATCGGCCGCGGCCGGCTGCTGGCCGACATGGGGGTCGCCGACCTGGTGCGCCGGGCCGGTGAGAAGGTCGTGCTGCGCGGCCCGGAGCCGGACCGGCTGGCCGCGGCGGTCCAGCGGGCCGGTGGCCGGGTCTGCGAGCGGGACGGCGACCGGCTGATCGCCGAGCAGGCCACCAGCGAGCAGATCGGCCGGGCGGTCGCCGCCGAGGGCGCCGTGCTGTTCGAGCTCACCTCCCAGCACGCCTCGCTGGAGGAGGCCTTCATGGCCATGACCGCCGACAGCGTCGACTTCCACGCCCACGAGGGGCCGGCCGAGGAGCAGGTCGCATGACAGTCGTCGACACCCCGGCCCCGCCGCGGCAGCAGCGGCGCCGGATCACCAGCCCGGTCACCTTCCGCACGGCCGTGTCCTCGGAGTGGATCAAGCTGTCGACGCTGCGCTCCACCTGGGTGGTCCTGCTGGTCGCGGTGGCCGGCATGATCGGCATCAGCGCGCTGGCGTCCTGGGCGATCGCGCAGCACTGGTCGCGGCTCACCCCGGCCGACCGGCTGACCTTCAACCCCGATCACCCAGAGCCTGACCGGCGTCTACCTCGCCCAGCTCGCGATCGGGGTGCTCGGCGTGCTGGTGATCTCGGGCGAGTACGGCACCGGCATGATCCGCTCGACGCTGACCGCGGTGCCGCGGCGGCTGCTGGTGCCGCTCAGCAAGCTCGCCGTCTTCGGCATCCTGGTGCTGGCGACGATGACCGTCGCCGCGTTCGCCGCGTTCTTCGTCGGGCAGTCGCTGCTCGGGCCGCACGGGGTGTCGCTGTCGGCGCCGCACGCCCTGCGCGCCGTGCTGGGGGTGGGCCTCTACCTCACCGTGGTGGCCGCGCTCGCGCTCGGCATCGGCTTCGCGCTGCGCAGCACCGCCGGTGGCATCGCGACCACGTTCGGGCTGTTGCTGGTGTTGCCGGCCATCGGGCACGTGCTGCCGAGCAGCTGGCAGCGGCACACCCTGCCGTACCTGCCGAGCAACGCCGGCGGGGCGCTCTACGACCTGCACCCCGACCCCGGCACGCTGTCGCCGTGGGTCGGCTCCACGGTGATGTGCACCTGGGCGGTGGCGGCGCTGGTGATCGGCGCGGTGGTGCTGCAGCGCCGGGACGCCTGAGGAACCGGCGACCGGCTGTCGGAGAATCCTCAGCTGCAGCAGCAGATCGGGCACCTGGCACGGCTTCCTCGGTGAGTTATGGGTGAGCCGCGAGCACTGTTCACGGCCCGTTCCCCTCGCGGCCACCGGAACCTGACGGACTTTCGATAGGAAATCTCGTGGTAAACCCATCGAGAGGACCTTCGGATGAAGACTCGTACGACAGCCGCCACCATCGCCGCGACGGTGGTCGCGCTCGGCCTGGCCAGCACGCCGAGCGCGCTCGCCACCGCGCGGCAGCAAGCCCCGCACCAGCACGCCAGACACGTCCTGGTGCTGTCGGTCGACGGCATGCACCAGAGCGATCTGGCCCGCTACGTCGCGACCCACCCGCAGTCGGCACTGGCGCGGCTGGTCGCCGGCGGCACCCAGTACACCCACGCGCAGACCACGTTCCCGTCCGACTCCTTCCCCGGCATGGTCGCCCAGTTCACCGGCGGCGGTCCCGGCACCAGCGGGGTGTTCTACGACGACACCTACAACCACACGCTGCTGCCGCCGGGCACGGTCGACTGCTCGACCGCCACGCCCGGCACCGAGGTGCCCTGGACCGAGGCGATCGACAAGTCGCAGA
This sequence comes from Jatrophihabitans sp., assembly GCA_035507775.1. Lineage (GTDB taxonomy): Bacteria > Actinomycetota > Actinomycetes > Mycobacteriales > Jatrophihabitantaceae > Jatrophihabitans_A. The sequence goes on along the minus strand of DATJNU010000068.1, from coordinate 24,156 downwards.
ACCCGATCGCTCTGGACGCCGGCCAGGGTCTCAGCGCGCCGGCCCTGACGAGCCTGCCCACCAACACGCTGCAGCAGACCCTGGCCGACTCGGCGAACATCACCAAGGCCATCCTGGCGATGACCCCGAACCCGCAGGCGCTGCTGAACCCGGCCGCGCTGCCGGTGAACCCGGCGACCTGCCTGCCCGAGTACCCGCACCAGTACCTGCGGGTCAACACCGTCTTCGAGGTGGCCGCCAACCACGGCCTGCGCACCGCCTGGTCGGACAAGCACCCGGCGTACGAGATCCTCGGCGGACCGTCCGGCACCGGCGTCCAGGATCTCTTCACCCCCGAGATCAACGGCGTCGCCGACAACGCCGGTGACGACTGGAGCACCGATAACGCCCTCACCCAGGAGTACGACTCCACCAAGGTCGCCGCGGTGCTCAACGAGATCGACGGCAAGGACCACTCGGGCACGCAGCCCGTCGGGGTGCCGGCGATCTTCGGCATGAACTTCCAGACCCTGTCCACCGCGCAGAAGCTGCCGGTCTCCGACGGCCTGGCCGGTGGCTACCGCCCGGACGGCACGCCCGGGCCGCTGGTGCAGCGGGCGCTGGACTACGTCGACGCCCAGGTCGGCAGGTTCGAGAACGAGCTCCGGGCCCGCGGCCTGGCCGGCAGCACCACGATCGTGCTGTCCGCCAAGCACGGGCAGTCCCCGATCGACCCGACCGCCCTACGCCGGGTGGACGACGGCGCGATCATCGACAAGCTGAACGCGGCCTGGACCGCTGCTCACCCCGGGGCGGCTCCGCTGGTCAGCTTCTCGGTGGACGACGACGGCATGCTGCTGTGGCTGTCGGACCGGTCCGCGCCGGCGCTGGCCTTCGCGAAGTCCTACCTGCTCGGGCACAGCGCGCCGGCCAACACGGTCAACGATCCCAAGGGCACCTACTCCACGACCGTCCATGCCTCCGGGCTCACCCGGGCCTACACCGGGACGGCGGCGGACTCCTTCGTCGGTGCCCGCGCCGGTGACAGCCACGCCCCGGACCTGATCGGCATCGCCCAGCACGGGGTCGTCTACACCGGCGGCGTGAAGAAGATCGCCGAGCACGGCGGGGACGTCACCGACGACCGCAACGTCCCGCTGGTGGTCTCCGGTGCCGGGGTCGAGCACGGTGAGGTCCGCGGCCAGGCCGTGCAGACCACCCAGATCGCGCCGACGATCCTGACCCTGCTGGGCCTGGATCCGCAGGCGTTGCAGGCGGTTCGTGCCGAGCACACCCGCCCGCTGCACTGATCCGCCGGTGCCGGGCGCCCGGAGTGGCCTGCTGGGCGCCCGGCCTGAGGACGGCCTGAAGGCACTCGCCGTCCACAGTGGGCACAGAAGCTCGGGTCACTAACCTCGCCCGGGGCGATCAGCCCGCCGGGCCGGCACATCCCCGGCCCACGCGACTCCCGCGGAGGTGTGATGAGCGAACCCCGGTACGGACCGACGACCCTGGTGACCGGTCGCGCGGCCCGGCTGGGCGGTTCCCGGGTGCCCGCCGTGGTAGCCCTGTTCTGGGTCACCAAGGCGTTGACCACGGCGTTCGGCGAGTCCACCTCCGACTGGCTGGTGCACGCGCTCTCGCCGGTGGTCGCGGTGCTGCTCGGCTTCGTCGGGTTCTGCGTGGCCCTGGGCCTGCAGTTGCGCGCGAGCACCTACTCGGCCCCGCGCTACTGGTTCGCCGTCGCGATGGTCGGGGTGTTCGGCACGATGGCCGCCGATGTCGTGCACGTGGGGCTCGGGGTGCCGTACCTGGTCTCGACGATCTTCTTCGCGCTGGTGCTGGCCGGCTGCTTCACCGCGTGGCAGCGCAGCGAGGGCACCCTGTCGGTGCACGCGATCACCACCCGGCGCCGGGAGCTCTACTACTGGTCGGCGGTGGTCAGCACGTTCGCGTTCGGCACCGCGATCGGCGACCTGACCGCGACCGCCGGCCTCGGCTACTTCGCGTCCGCGCTGCTGTTCGCGGCCCTGATCGCGGTGCCGGCGATCGGGCGGGCCCGCTACGGCCTGCACCCGGTGGCCGCGTTCTGGACGGCGTACGTGCTCACCCGGCCGGTCGGCGCCTCGGTGGCCGACTGGCTGGGCCGCTCGCACGCCGACGGCGGGGTCGGCGTGGGCACCGGCACCGTGAGCCTGCTGCTCGGCCTGGCGCTGGTGGCCAGCGTGGCCCACCTGCACCGCACCGGCGCCGACGCGCCGGAGCCGAGCTAGCCAGCCGGCAGGTAGCGGTGCTCGGGCCGGCCGGTGCTGCCGTAGCGCAGCTGCATGCGCACGATGCCGTGCCGTTCCAGGTAGGTCAGGTAGCGCTGAGCGGTGGCCCGGCTGATGCCGATGAGCTCGCCGACCTCCGCCGCTGAGACGTCACCCGGCGCCGAGGCCACCGCGGCGCGCACCAGTTCCAGGGTCGGCGCCGAGTGTCCCTTCTCCGGCCGCCGCGCCAGCACCCCCGGGCGGCGCAGCAGGTTGAACAGCTCGTCGACCTCGGCCTGGTCGGCTTCCTGGGTCAGGTCGGCGACCCGGGCCCGCAGCCGCCGGTAGGACTCCAGCCGCTCGCGCAGCGCGGCATAGCCGAACGGCTTCACCAGGTAGTGCAGCGCGCCGAGCTGCATGGCCGCCCGGACGGTGTCGACGTCGCGGGCCGCGGTGATCACGATGACGTCCGGGTGCGTGGCGGCGTCCAGCAGCGTGCGGGCCACCGCCAGGCCGTCGCCGTCGGGCAGGTAGACGTCCAGCAGCACCAGGTCCGGCTGCAGCTCGGCCACCGCCTGCACCGCGGCCGTTGCCGAATGTGCCTGCCCGGCAACGGCAAAACCGTCCGTCTTGGCCACGTAGGCGGCGTGGATCGCGGCTACCCGGTAGTCGTCGTCGACCACCAGCACCCGGATCACGGCGCGCTCACCCGCGCCAGCCGTGGCAGCCGCACCTCGAACACCGCACCCGGGCCCTCGCTCACGGTGATGCTGCCCGCCAGCCGTTGCACCAGCCGGTGCACCAGCGCCAGGCCGAGCCCGCGCCGCAGGGTGCCGCGTTCGGCCTTGGTGGTGTAGCCGTCGGTGAAGATCGCCTGCGCGCAGCCCGCGGCGATGCCCGGCCCGTTGTCGGCGACCCGCACCCGGATCGCGTCGTCGTCCTCGACGATACCGACCCGCACCCGGCCCTGGCCGGCGGTTCCGGCGACGGCCTCGAAGGCGTTGTCGATCAGGTTGCCCAGGATCGTGGTCAGCGCCTGCACCCGCTCCGGTGCCTCGCCGAGCCAGGTGTCGTCGGTGATCTCCATCGAGATCCCGCGCTCGCTCGCCTCGGCGGCCTTGCCGAGCAGCAACCCGACGATCAGGGGCGAGGCGATCCGGGCCCGCAGCGTGTCGGCGAACTCGGCCGCCGAGCCGCGCAGCTCGGTCAGGTAGTCCAGCGCCTGCTCCACCTGGCCGAGTTCCAGCAGGCCGGCCACGGTGTGCATCCGGTTGGAGAACTCGTGCTGCTGCGCGCGCAGCGAGTCGGTGAGGGTGCGGACGCCGTCCAGCTCGCGCAGCAGGCCGGACATCTCGGTGCGGTCCCGCAGCGTGATCACCGCGCCGTGCGGGCGGCCGGCCAGCGTCACCGGCATCCGGTTGACCGTCAGGCAGTGGTCGTCGGTGAGCACCACCTCGTCCTGCCCGACGACCGCCCCGGAGAGCACGTCGCGCAGCCGGCCGGGCGGCACCGCCGAGTCGAGGGGTTCGCCCAGCGGCACGCTGCCGAGCAGCCGGCGGGCCTCGTCGTTGACCATGGAGATGCGCCCGGCCGCGTCGAGCGCGATCACGCCCTCGCGAATGCCGTGCAGGGTGGCCTCCCGCTCCTGCAGCAGCTGGGCGATCTCGTCCAGCTCCAGGCCGAACGTGCGCCGCTTGAGCCGGCGGGCCAGCAGCCAGGAGGCGAGCGCGCCCGCGGCCAGCGCGATGGCGAACCACCCGGCGTAGGCGGGCAATTCGTCCCAGAGCGCGGTCGACACCGAGCTCTCGGTGATGCCCACCGAGACCTCGCCGATCATCGTGCCGCCGAGGCCGTACATCGGCGCCCGGCCGTTGGCCGACCGGCCGGTGTTGCCGTCGTCCACCCCGACGTGGGTGCGGCCGTCGACGGTCACGATCGGCTCCTCGACCTGCTTGCCGATCAGGCTCGGGATCGGGTGTGAGTGGCGCACCCGGTTCATGTCGATCACCACCACGTAGGCCGCGCCGGTCTCGGCCTGGATCCGGCTGGCCACCGTCTGGATCGGTTCGACGCACGGGTCGCCCGCGCCCTGCAGGCAGCCCTCGATGTCCGGCACCCCGGCCACCGTCTGGGCAATCGAGGCGGCCCGCTGCTCGTACTGCCTGTCGAGCTGGCCGCGCTCCTGGTGGGCGAACAGCACGAAGCCGATCAGCACCGTCGCGGTGAGGATCGCGAGCTGGGCGGCGAAGATCTGGGTGGAGAGCTTGCGCAACTTCAGTCCTGGCATCGCGGCTCATTGTGACCGAGCCACCTGGGCGCGACAAGGCGATCGGCGTGCGCAGAACGCGCACAACCCGCGTTAACGCGGAGAACGCGGGATGCGCGCGAAACAGCGACGAAACAGCACGGTCCTACCTACGGTCACCTCCTCGAACGACCGCAGACGCGAGGAGGCAGCAGAGATCATGGCAACGCCTGGCACGGCGCCGCTGACCACGACCCCCGGGGCGCACGACGCCCGCGGCCGGATCGAGGTCACCGGGCTGACCAAACGATTCCTGACCCCGGCCGGACGGGCGTTCACGGCGCTGAGCGAGGTGAGCTTCGCCGTCGAGCCCGGCCAGTTCTGCGCCATCGTCGGCCCGACCGGCTGCGGCAAGTCGACCACGCTGAGCATGGTCTCGGGCCTGGACCGGCCGAGTTCCGGCACGGTGCGGGTCGGCGGCGCTCCGGTCGAGGGCGTGGTCGAGGGCGTCAGCTTCATGTTCCAGACCGACGCGCTGCTGCCCTGGCGGACCGTGCTGGGCAACGTGATGATGGGGCCGCTGATCAACGGCGCCGGCAAGAAGCGGGCGACCGCCACCGCCCGGGACTGGATCCGCCGGGTCGGCCTGGCCGGCTTCGAGGACCATCACCCGCACCAGCTCTCCGGCGGCATGCGCAAGCGGGTGGCGATGGCCGCGGCGCTGATCAACGAGCCCCGGATCCTGCTGATGGACGAGCCGTTCGGCGCGCTCGACGTGCAGACCAAGGCGATCATGCAGACCGAACTGCTCGGGCTCTGGGAGCAACTGCGGCCCTCGGTGCTGTTCATCACCCACGACCTGGACGAGGCGGTGATGCTGGCCGACCGGGTGCTGGTGATGACCTCGGGCCCCGGCTCGGTGAAGGCGTCCTACGACATCGACCTGCCCCGGCCGCGCGGCTCGGTGCAGGACATCCGCTTCGACCCGCGGTTCCTCCAGCTGCAGCAGCAGATCTGGGATTCGCTGCGCGACGAGGTGCAGCGGGCGTACGCGCACAGCACGGCGGTGTCGGCATGAGCGCCGCGGCCGTGCTGTCGGACGCGACCGCCTCGACCCAGGCCCGCCGGGCCCGGCACCGGCGGATCGCCGCGGTCTGGGGTGCCCGGCTCGGCTTCGCGGTCCTGGTGATCGGCGGCTGGCAGGCGCTGACCACCTGGAAGGTCGTCGACCCGTTCTTCTACGGCCAACCCTCGGGCATCTGGCGCCGGACGGTGGACCTCTTCGCCCACGGCACCGAGTTCGGCTCGTTCTGGGTCGACATCGAAACCACCTTGAAAGAAGCGGTGTTCGGCTTCGCCCTCGGAGCCGCGGCAGGCATCGTGCTGGGCGTGGCACTCGGCCAGAGCCGGTTCCTGGCCGACGTGCTCGGCCCGTACATCAAGATCGTGAACGCGATCCCCCGAATCGTGCTCGGCTCGATCTTCATCGTCGCGCTGGGGGTGGGCATCACCCCGAAGGTGGTGCTCTCGGCGGTGCTGGTCTTCTTCGTGGTGTTCTTCAACGCCTTCCAGGGCGTGCGCGAGGTGGATCGCAACATCATCGCCAACGCCCGGGTGCTCGGCGCCTCGCGGCTGCAGGTGGTCCGCTACGTGACGGTGCCCTCGGCGCTGACCTGGATCATCGCCAGCCTGCACACCGCGTTCGGCTTCGCCATCGTCGGGGCCCTGGTCGGCGAGGTGCTCGGCGCCCAGCACGGGGTCGGCCTGGTCATCAAGACCGCGCAGGGCAACCTCGACCCGAACGGGGTCTTCGCCGGAATGCTGGTCATCTCGGTGATCACGCTGGTCGCCGAATACCTGATCACCCTGCTGGAGAAGCGGGTGCTGTCCTGGCGGCCGCCGAACCCGTCCGAGGCCGTCTCCATCTGAGTTTCGCCCTGTTCCGCAAGGCAGTCACACCACACATCTCCGGAAGGAACCCTCCATGATCCGACGCATCGTCGCGGTCTCGGCCGCCTGCGCGCTGGCCGTCACCGCCACCGCGGCCTGTTCCAGCAGCAAGAAGACCAGTGCCGGCGGGCACACCACCCAGACGGTCTCGCTGATGGTCGGCGGCATCGACAAGCAGATCTACCTGCCGTACGAGCTGGCCCAGCGGCTCGGCTTCTACGCCAAGTACGGCATCACCATGAAGCTCTCCACCGAGGTGGACGGCGGTGTCGGCGCCGAGGACGCGATGGCATCGGGCCAGGTGGACATGGCCGGCGCCTGGTACAACCACACGATCGACTTCCAGACCAAGGGCAAGGCGGTCGAGGACATCGTGCAGCTGTCCGGCGCGCCCGGCGAGCGGGAGATGTGCGCGACCGGCAGCAACGTGCACTCGGCGGCCGACTTCGCCGGCAAGACCCTCGGCGTGACCGACCTCGGCTCGGGCACCGACTCGCTGACCAAGTTCCTGGCCGCACAGAAGGGCATCAAGAGCTCGCAGCTGCACCGGATCGCGGTGGGCGCGGGTTCCACGGCGATCGCCGCGATCCGCGGCCACTCGGCGACCTGCGTGATGACCACCCAGCCGACGGTGACCGCGATGGAGCAGAAGAACATCGCGTACTCGGCGATCGACCTGGCCACCACGTCCGGAGCCACCGACGCGCTCGGCGGGGCGTGGCCGGCCGCCGGGGTGCTCGCGCGGACCGACTGGGTGAACAGCCACCAGGACGCCGCGCAGAAGGTGGTGGACGCGCTGGTCGCCACGATGCACTGGATCAACACGCACACCGCGGCCGACATCGCCAACGCGCTGCCGCCGTCGTACGTGCAGAACAGCCTGGTGTCCAAGGCGGATTACATCAGTGCGCTGTCGCAGGACAAGGGCCAGTTCCTGCCGGACGGCATCATGCCGGCGGGCGGGCCGAAGACGGTGCTGTCGATGGAGCAGCTGATCGGCGCGGCGACCGGCCCGGTCAACCTGGCCACCACCTTCACCAACGACTTCGCGCTGGCCGCGAACAAGGCGGAGGGCTTCACCCCCACCACCCAGCCGGCTACCGCCGCCGGCTGAGGTTCCGATGCGGGTTGTCATGAGGTTCGGTCGTCACGGCGACCGAACCTCATGACATTCCACCGGCGCCCGGCGGGGCGCTGCTGCCCTTGCCGCCACCGCGGGACCTTCGGCAGTATCCGGGCGCCGAGGGCACCGGTCGCGAGCGCTGCCGACTACCGCTCGGCCCGAGGTCCGGCAGGCGACCGCCGCGCCGTGCGGGATGCCGAATCGGACGGATCGCAGCACACTGGGTGTATGACTCGTCGCTTCGCGCTACTGGCGGTAGGGGCGGCGCTCGCGCTGACACCAGCGTGCACGCTCACCCCCTCCGCCACCGCAACGCCCCACTCCCCCGCCCCACAGGCGACCACCGCGTCCACCTCCTACGCCGACTCCCCCACCTACCACGGCGACAGCACCCGCTCCGGCTACGCGATCACCGTCAAGCACATCAGCCAGACGCCGACGCTGGCCTGGTCGCTGAACCTGGACGGCGCCGTCTACGGACAGCCGATCGTCGTCGACCACGGCATCACCATCGTCGCCACCGAGGACAACTCGGTGTACCGGCTCTCCAACAACGCCGTCGTCTGGCGCACGAACCTCGGCGCGCCGGTCCCCCGCTCGGCGCTGCCCTGCGGTGACATCGACCCCACCGGCATCACCGGCACGCCCACCTACGACGCGGCCACCAACACCGTCGTGGTGGTGTCGCTGCTCAACTCCCCGATCCGGCACATCGCCACCGGCCTCGACCCGGTCACCGGCGCGGTCAGGTGGAGCCGCAACGTCGACGTGCCGAACACCGCCGGCATCACCCCGGCCGCCATGCAGGAACGCGGCGCGCTGAACGTCGTCGGGCGCCGGGTCTACATCCCGTACGGCGGCCTGGCCGGCGACTGCTCCAGCTACCGGGGCAGCGTGGTCGGCGTCGACCTCGATCACCCCACCACGGCCGGCCTGTTCAGCTTCACCGTCCCCACCTCGCGGGAGGGCGGCATCTGGGGCACGCCGGGCGTGGTGGAGAACCCCGGCGGCGGGCTGCTGGCCGCGGTCGGCAACGGCGCCACCGCCGGCACCGGGACCTATGACTACAGCGATTCGGTGCTGAAGATCGCCACCCAGCGGATCGTCGACTCGTTCTCGCCGTCGACCTGGCGCACCGACAACGCCAACGACCTGGACCTCGGCTCGCAGGGCCCGCAGATCGTCGGCAACTACGTCTTCATCGCCGGCAAGTCCGGCACCGGGTACGTGCTCGACCGGGCCAAGCTCGGCGGCATCGGCGGCCAGGTGTCGAGCATGTCGCTGTGCAAGTCCTTCGGCGGCGCGGCCACGGTGGGCAACGAGGTGTTCGTGCCGTGCACCGACGGCGTGCGGGCGGTGCGCATCAACAGCAACGGCAGCATGACGGTGCTGTGGCACGCCGCCTCGAACATCACCGGCTCACCGACCGCCGGCGCGGGCTACATCTGGTCTCTCGACACCGGAGCGGGCATGCTGCACGCCCTGAACCCGGCCACCGGCGCGAGCGTCTACAGCCTGGCGGTGGGCTCGGTGAACCGCTTCGCCGCGCCCACGCTCTACGCCGGGGCGGTCTTCGTCGGGACGCTCTCGGGCATCAAGGTCTATCACTGGTGACGAGGTCGCCCCGTCCGTCGACGAAATGAACAGGGGTGTCCGCGGTGACCTCACGCACCGCGGACACCCCGGCCACGTCGGCCGGATCCCCACCGAACACCACCGCAGCCTCGAATCCCGGCGCCGCCGAGGCGAGCGCCATCGCGACGGTCACCTGCAGCGCGGACAGCCGCAGCGACGGCAGTGTGACCGCCGCCCCGGCGTAGGTCCGGCCGTCCGCATCGCGGATCGCCGCCCCCTGCAGCGCCCCGGTGCGGGCCATCGTCGCGCGGGCCAGCGTCACCAGCTTCACGTCCTCCGGGTCGGTCAGCGCCACCCGTTCCTCCTCCGTCACTCGGCCTCCTGCTCCGGCTCGGGCAGCTTGTGCACCAGCAGCGTGTCGATCCGGTTGCGCCGGCCCCGGGTGCCCTCGGCGGTCAGTTCCAGCCCGTACGCGGTCGCCGACGAGCCCGCGATCGGCACCCGGCCGAGCACCTGGGCCAGCAGCCCGCCGACCGTCTCGACGTCGTCGCCCCGCGGCACCACCACGTCGAACAGCTCGCCGAGGTCCTCCACCGGCAGCCGGGCGGTGATCCGGAACGAGCCGTCCGGCAGCAGTTCGACGGGCGCCTGCTCCACGTCGTACTCGTCGCGGATCTCGCCGACGATCTCTTCCAGGATGTCCTCGATGGTGATCAGCCCGGCGGTGCCGCCGTACTCGTCGATCACGATCGCCATGTGCGAGTTGGTGGTCTGCATCTCGCGCAGCAGCTGGTCGACCCGCTTGGACTCGGGCACGAACGTCGGCGGCCGCATCACCTCGTCCAGCTTGGTCTGCCGGGCCCGGTCGGGCACCTGGGCCCGGCGCACCAGGTCCTTGAGGTAGACCAGGCCGACCACGTCGTCGACGTTGTCGGCCACCACCGGGATCCGGCTGAAGCCGGACCGCAGCGCCAGCGCGAGCGCCTGCGGCACGGTCTTGGTGCTCTCGATGAACACCACGTCGGTGCGCGGCACCATCACCTCGCGGGCGATCGTGTCACCGAGGTCGAAGACCGACTGGATCATCTGGCGCTCGCTCTGCTCGACCACGCCGCGGGACTCGGCCAGGTCGACCAGCTCGCGCAGCTCGATCTCGGAGGCGAACGGTCCCTCGCGGTAGCCCTTGCCCGGGGTGACGGCGTTGCCCAGCAGGATCAGCACCGACGCCAGCGGCCCGAACACCCGGCCCAGGACCAGCACCGGGCCGGCCAGCACCAGCGAGATGGCGTAGGCGTGCTGGCGGCCGAGGGTGCGGGGGCCGACGCCGATCAGCGCGTAGCTGATGACCACCATCACCACGATGCTGCCCAGCACCACCCACCAGTCCCCGCTCCAGGTGTCGGTGGCGACGATGGTGACGAAGACGGTGGCGGTCAGCTCGGCGGCCAGCCGCAACAGCAGCAGCAGGTTGGTGTGCCGGGCCCGGTCCCCGGTGATCCGGCTCAACGGGCGCGAGCCCCGCCGGCCCTCCCGGACCAGTTCCTCGACCCGGGCGACCGAGATCCGCGCCAGGGCCGCGTCGGCGGCGGCCAGCACTCCGGCAGTGGGGATCAGCAGGATCGCCGCGACCAGCAGGACGACATCGGGGCCGGTCATCCGCCCGCCTCAGGCTCGCTTCTCGGCCGAGGTGCCGGGCAGCGGGGTGCGGATCGGCTCGTGCCCGGTGGCCTCGGCCCACCCGGTGACCAGCTTGGTCTGCAGGGTGAACATCTCCCGCTCGCTCTCCGGATCGCCGTGGTCGTAGCCGAGCAGGTGCAGCACCCCGTGGGTGGTCAGCAGGTAGAGCTCGGCGTCCCGGCTGTGCCCGGCGGCCTTGGCCTGCGCCGCGGCCACCTCCGGGCAGAGGATCACGTCGCCGAGCAGCGCCGGGCCGGGCTGGGCCTCCATGCCGGGCTTGTCGTCGAGGGTGTCCATCGGGAACGCCATCACGTCGGTGGGCCCGTCCAGGTCCATCCACTGCTTGTGCAGGGTGGTCATCGCCTCGGTGTCGACCACCAGGATCGACAGCTCCGCCATCGGGTTGACGCCCAGGTTGTCCAGCACGTGCCGGGCCACCGAGGTGATCGCCAGCTCGTCGACCTGGGTATCCGATTCGTTGTTGATCTCGATGCTCACGCAGTCCTTGCTCTCCCCCGGCGGTACGGGTCGGTCATGCTCGGCCGTCGTACTTGTCGTAGGCGTCGACGATCTCGCCGACCAGCTGGTGGCGCACCACGTCGTTGGCGTTGAGGTAGCTGAAGGAGATGTCGTCGACCCCGGTCAGGATCTCGCGCACCACCCGCAGCCCGGACTTGGTGTTGCCCGGCAGGTCGACCTGGGTGATGTCGCCGGTGACCACGATCTTGGACCCGAATCCGAGCCGGGTCAGGAACATCTTCATCTGCTCGGGGGTGGTGTTCTGGGCCTCGTCCAGGATCACGAACGCGTCGTTGAGGGTGCGCCCGCGCATGTAGGCCAGCGGCGCGACCTCGATGGTGCCGGCCTGCAGCAGCCGCGGCACCGAGTCCGGGTCGAGCATGTCGTGCAGGGCGTCCATCAGCGGGCGCAGGTACGGGTCGATCTTGTCGTTCAGGGTGCCGGGCAGGAAGCCCAGCCGCTCGCCCGCCTCGACCGCCGGCCGGGTGAGGATGATGCGGTTGACCTGCTTGGCCTGCAGCGCCTGCACGGCCTTGGCCACCGCCAGGTAGGTCTTGCCGGTGCCGGCCGGGCCGATGCCGAAGACGACGGTGTTGTTGTCGATCGCGTCGACGTAGTGCTTCTGGTTCAGCGTCTTGGGCCGGATGTTCTTGCCCCGCCGGGACAGGATGTTCAGGCTCAGCACCTCGGCCGGGCGCTGGGCGGTGTCGGCCTGCAGGATGCCGAGCGAGCGGCCGACCGCGTCCGGAGTCAGGTTGGAACCGGATTGCATGAGCTGGACCAACTCCTCGAAGAGCCTGATGGCGAGCGCGTTGTCGGCGGCTGCGCCGGAAATGGTGATCTCGTTGCCGCGAACGTGGATCGACGAGGCCAGCCGCGCTTCGATCAGCCGCAGCAACTCGTCGCGGGGGCCCAACAGCCCTACCATCGCCACGTCGGCGGGAACCTCGAAGCGCGTGGTGACGGGCTGGTTACCGGTTCGGGACAGCGGTTCCGACGGTTGTGTCAAAGGCGATGTGCTGCTTTCCGATCGATGAGCGTGGACGTCCCAGTTTACCCGGGTGGGCGTCCGCCGCCGAAGCCGTTTGCCGACGAGTGTGGCCTTATCCGGCGAACCGTGACAGCCCGCTCAGCCCGGTGGCCAGCCGAACGAGCGGCCGGACAGCACGTGCGCGTGCACGTGGAAGACGGTCTGGCCCGACTCCTCGCCGGTGTTGAAGACGGTGCGGTACGACTCCAGCTGCAACTCCTCGGCCACCGCCCGGATGCCGGCCAGCACGGTCGCCGCCGCGTCCGGATCCGCGCCCAGCTCCCCGACGTGCGACACGTGCTGCTTGGGGATCACCAGCACGTGCACCGGCGCCTGCGGGTTGACGTCGCGAAAGGCCAGCACCTGCTCACCGTCGTGGACGATCGTCGCCGGGATGTCGCCCGCGACGATCTTGCAGAACAAGCAATCAGCATCCATGGCTAGAACCTAGCGGCAACCGCCGACAGTGCGACCACCGAGCGGATCAGCCCCACCGGCCGGACCCGGCCGAGAGCACCGCCAGCGCCGCCGCCCCGGCCGTCGAGGTGCGCAGCACCTCCGGCCCGAGCCGCACCGTCCGGGCGCCGCGGTCGGCGAACGCCGCCAGCTCCTCCGGCGCCACGCCACCCTCCGGGCCGACCACCAGCAGCACCTCACCGGACGCGGGCAAGGAGACCGAGGCCAGCGACGGAACGGCGTCCTCGTGCAGCACCAGGGCCAGGTCGGCAGCGGCGACCCGGTCGGCCACGGCCGCCGTGCCGGCCAGCTCGCAGACCTCCGGGAACCAGTGCCGCCGGCTCTGCTTGGCCGCCTCGACCGCCGTCCGGCGCCAGCGCTCCACTCCCCGGGCCGCCTTCTCCCCGCGCCACACCGCGATCGAGCGCGACGCCGCCCACGGCACGATCTCGTCCACCCCGAGCTCGGTCAGCACCTCGACCGCCAGCTCCGCGCGCTCCCCCTTCGGCAGCGCCTGGACCACGGTGAACCGGGGCTGCCGTTCGGGCTGCTGCCGGCGGGACAGCACGGTGAGCAGCAGCCGGTCGCGGCCGGCCTCGGCCACCTCGGCCTCGGCCAGCCCACCGCGGCCGTCGGCCAGCCAGACCAGCTCACCGACACCGAGCCGTTTCACGGTGGCGTGGTGTGCCTCGGCGCCGGTCAGCTCCAGGGTGTCGCCGGAGCCGAGCGAGGCCACCACGAACAGCGGCGGCGTCACGGCCCCGGCTAGCGCGGCCCGAAGGCGTCGCGCATCTTGGAGAACAGGCCGCCCTTGCCGCCGCCGACGCTGATGTCCTCGTTGCGCAGGTCGGCCAGCTGGCGCAGCAGCTTCTCCTGCTCGCCGTCGAGCTTGGTCGGCGTGCGCACCTCGACGTGCACGTGCAGGTCGCCGCGGGTGGTGCTGCGCAGCCGCGGCACGCCCTTGCCGCGCAGGGTGAGCACCGAGCCGGACTGGGTGCCGGGCCGGATCTCGATCTTCTCGGTGGAGTCCAGCGCGGTCAGCTCGACGGTGGTGCCGAGCGCCGCGGCCGTCATCGGCACCGCCAGCTGGCAGTGCAGGTCGGCGCCCTCTCGGGTGAACGTCTCGTGCGGGCGCTCGGTCACCTCGATGTAGAGATCGCCGGCCGGGCCGCCGCCGGGGCCGACCTCGCCCTGGCCGGACATCCGGATCCGCATGCCGTCCTCGATGCCGCCCGGCACGTCGACGGTGATGGAGCGGCGGGCGCGCACCCGGCCCTCGCCGGCGCAGGTCGGGCACGGGTTCGGGATCTGCTGGCCGGTGCCGGCGCAGGTCGGGCAGGGCCGGCTGGTCATGACCGGGCCGAGCAGCGAGCGCTGCATCGACTGCACCTCGCCGCGGCCGTTGCAGGTGCCGCAGGTGCGCGGGCTGGTGCCGGGCGCGCAGCCGTCGCCGGAGCAGGTCTGGCAGAGCACCGCGGTCTCGACGGCGATCTCGCGGGTCACCCCGAAGGCCATCTCGTGCAGGCTCAGATCGACCCGCAGCAGCGCATCGGCACCCTGCCGCACCCGGCTGCGCGGGCCGCGGGCGGTCGCGCCGCCGAAGAACGTCTCGAAGATGTCGCCGAAACCGCCGAAACCAGTGAACGGGCTGCCCTGGCCGCCACCGCCGCCGGGAGCCAGCGGGTCGCCGCCGAGGTCGACGATGCGCCGCTTCTCGGGGTCGGAGAGCACCTCGTAGGCGGCGGTGATCTCCTTGAACTTGTCCTGCGCGCCCGGGTCGGGGTTCACGTCCGGATGAAGCTCACGGGCCAACCGCCGGTAGGCCCGCTTGATTTCCTCGGGAGTGGCGTCCTTGCCCACATTGAGCAGGCCGTAGTAGTCGCGGACAGCACCGGGCACGCTGGCGGCCTCCTCGGTTCGGGACTCCTGGCACTCTCGTTGCCCGAGTGCCAACCGCGAACCAGTGTAGGTCAACCGTTCGGGAGTCTCAGCCCTCGGTCTGGCGCCCGATGAAGTCGGCCATGCCCGGCACCGTGAACTGCACCATGCCGTGCTCGGGCGCATAGATCAGGCCCTTGTTGATGAGGTTCGCACGCACCGGCCCGAGGCTGCTCTGCTTGCGGTCCAACCGTGCCGCCACGTCGCTGGAGGAGCTGGGCGCGTCCCCGGCGGCGGACATCGCGCGCAGGTACTGCTGCTCCCCGCGGGTGGCCCGATCCCACCGCACCCGGAAGAAGCCGTTGTCGAGCGCCTGCTGGCCGCGGACGGCGCCGACCCGGGCGTCGGCGAGTTCGAGGTCGGGCCCCTCGGCCGCGTTCCAGGTGTCCTGGCCGAACTGCTGCACGAAGTAGGGGTATCCGAGCGCCCGGGCGAGGATCAGCTCGATGGCGTCGTCGGCCCAGCGCACGCCTTCTTCGGCCGCGGGCTTAACGAGGGCTTCCCGAGCCGCCTCGGCGGCCAGGTGCTCGATGCTCGCGTAGACGAACAGCCGCTCGGCGTAGGACTTGGCCTCCGCGAGCACTCGGGGCAGGCTCGGCAACCCCGCCAGTGCGATCAACAGCGGCCAGGACCGCTGGCTGGCCAGGTGCGCCACCGAGCAGAGTGCCACCAACTCGGCGGTGTCCAGGTCCTGCGCCTCGTCGATCAGCACGGCCAGGCCGACGCCCTCTTCCAGCGCCGCCGCGGACAGATCGTTGACGAGCTTGGTCAGGTCCGTCTCCAGCACACCTGTGTCGGCCCCGCCGCCCGCCGTCTCGGTGAGATCGACACCGAAGTTCCACGAGCCGTTCAGGTCGTAGGAGGCCTTGAAACTGAGCGCCGTCTTCAGCGCCCGGAGCAGGCGGGTGCCCGCGGAGGGCCGGGCCAGGTCGGCCAGGGGCGTGTGCAGCGCCTCGCCCAGCGCCTCTCGCAGGGTCTTGCCGGCACCTGCCTCGACCTGAGCGACGAGCCAGTCACGATCCTGCGCTCGCCGGGCAAAGGTGTTGAGCAGGACGGTCTTTCCGACCCCGCGCAGCCCGTAGAGCACGAGGGGCTGCGCATCCCGTCCACGCTCGATCCGATCGAGCCCGATCTGCCAGGAACGGAGCTGGTCCTGCCGCCCCGCCAAGGCCGCGGGTGGCCGGCCAGCGCCGGGAGAGTACGGATTCGCGCCTGGGTCCACGAGCGAAGTCTAGGGAAATATGAAGGGGTATAGGAATTCACTAGACGCGCTCAGAAAAACCTAGAACCAGTCAGAAAACGCAGAACCGCTACTTCTCCGCGAGCAGCTCGCCCATGTAGCCGGCCACCGCCGCGACGCGGGCCATCGTGTGGGCGTAGTCCATCCGGCGCGGGCCGAGCACCCCCAGCCCGCCGAGCGCGATGCCGGCCGTGCCGTAGCCGGCCGAGACCACCGAGGTGGTCTGCAGGCCCTCGTGCAGGTTCTCGTTGCCGATCCGGACCAGGATCTTGCCGGCCGTGGTGCTCTGCTGGTCGAACAGCCGGAGCAGCACCACCTGCTCCTCCAGCGCCTCCAGCACGGGCCGGATCGCCGGGAAGTCGAGCACGTGCTCGGTCAGGTTCGCCGAGCCCGCCAGCACCACCCGCTCGGTGGGGTGCTCGACCAGCGTCTCCAGCAGCACCGAGGACAGCGTCGTGACCAGCCCGCTCAGGTGACCGGGCACCGCCCCCGGCAGGTCGGCGACGATGGTCGGCGCGTCGGCCAGCCGCTGGTCCTTCAGCCGCGAGTTCAGCACGGTCCGCAGCTCCGCGGCGTCGGCCTCCTCGACCGGGCCGGGCAGCTCGACGACCCGCTGCTCCACCCGGCCGGTGTCGGTGATCAGCACCAGCATCAGCCGGGCCGAGCCGAGCAGCACCATCTCCATGTGCCGGACCCGGGAGCGGGACAGCGACGGGTACTGCACGACGGCGACGTTGCGGGTCAGCTGGGCGAGTGCCCGCACCGCGTTCTGCAGCACCCCGTCCAGGTCGACCGCGTCGTTGAGGAACCGCTCGATGGCCCGGCGCTCGGCCGAGGACAGCGGCTTGAGCGAGGTCAGCCGGTCGACGAAGACCCGGTAGCCGGCATCGGTCGGCACCCGGCCGGCCGAGGTGTGCGGCTGCTGGATGAGGCCCTCCTCCTCCAGCGCCGCCATGTCGTTGCGGATCGTGGCCGGCGACACGCCGAGGTTGTGCCGGTCGGCCAGCGCCTTGCTGCCGACCGGCTCGTTGGTCGCGATGAAGTCGGAGATGATGGCACGCAGCACCTCGAGCTTGCGCTCCTCGACGTTCACCGGTTCCTCCTGTTCGAACGGGCTGGCTGACACCCATTCTTCATCGTGCCATGCACCCGCTGGCGCGGATCGCGGAGAGTTTGCCAGTCCGGCGGTTGCGGACTCTGCCCAGATCGCGGCGACGGTCGGGTTACGCTGAGTCGCCAGTCGTGATGGTGCGTGCCGGTACGGATGGGAGAGTTCGTGATCTTCAAGGCGGTACGGGACGGCAAGCCGTACCCGGACCACGGCTTCTCGACCCGGGACTGGGCCAACGTGCCGCCCCGGTCGGTGCGGCTGGACGAGCTGATCACCACCAAGCGCGAACTGGCGCTGGACAAGCTGCTCGATTCCGATTCCACCTTCTACGGCGACCTGTTCCCGCACGCGGTGCAGTGGAACGGCGAGATCTACCTGGAGGACGGCCTGCACCGCGCGCTGCGGGCCGCGCTGCAGCAGCGGCACACCCTGCACGTCCGGGTGCTCGACCTGGACGAGCTGCGGCCGAAGAAGTCGGCTAAGCGGTAGCGGCCAGCAGCAGGTCGCGGGCCACCGCGTCGGCGAGCAGCCGGCCACGCTGGGTGAGCACCAGCCGGCCACCGGCCAGCGGGCCGCGCTCGGCCAGCCCCCAGGTGACGCACTGCCGGGCGTGCCGCACCGCCGCGTCCGGCAGGCCGGCCAGCGTCAGGCCCTCGGCCATCCGCAGCTGCAGCATCAGCCGCTCGGTCAGCCGGGCCTCGGGGTCGAGCGTCTCGCGGCCGGCCGCCGGGCTGCGGCCGGTGTCGAGCAAGCCGGCGTACCTGGCCGGGTGCTTGACGTTCCACCAGCGCACCCCGCCCACGTGGCTGTGCGCCCCAGGCCCGGCGCCCCACCAGTTCGCCCCGGACCAGTAGAGCTGGTTGTGCCGCGAGCGGGCCACCGCGTTCCGGGACCAGTTCGACACCTCGTACCAGGCGAAACCGGCCGCGGCCAGGCTCTCGTCGGCCTGCAGGTAGCGGTCGGCGAGCACGTCGTCGTCCGGGGCCGGGATCGCGCCGGTGCCAACCTTGCGCGCCAGCGGCGTCCCCTCCTCCACGATCAGGGCGTAGGCGCTGAGATGGTCGGCCTCGGTGGCCAGCGCGGAGTCCAGCGAGTCCTGCCAGTCCCGTTCGGACTCCCCCGGCGTGCCGTAGATCAGGTCCAGGTTGATGTGCTCGAAGCCGGCCGCCCGCGCCTCGGCCACCGCGGCCACCGCGCGTTCGGGCCGGTGCTGGCGGTCGAGCACCTGCAGCACGTGCGGGGCGGCGGACTGCATGCCGAGCGAGATCCGGGTGAACCCGGCCTCCCGGAGCTTGCCGAAGTACGCCCGCGTGACCGACTCCGGATTGGCCTCGGTGGTGACCTCGGCGTCCGGGGCCAGGCCGAACTCCTCGCCGATCGCGCGCACGATCAGCCCCAGGTGCTCGGCCGGCAGCAGGGTCGGCGTGCCGCCGCCGAAGAACACCGTCGACACCGGCGGGACGGACGCGGGCAGCACGTCGCGGGCCAGCCGCAGCTCGGCGAGCACCGTGTCGGCGTAGCTGCCCCGGCTGACGCCGTTGCCCAGCTCGGTGGCGGTGTAGGTGTTGAAGTCGCAGTACCCGCACCGCACCGTGCAGAACGGGATGTGCACGTAAAAGCCGAACGCGGCCTCGCACAGTTCGAGCAGCGCCGACTCGGGCAGCCGGCCGGACGGTGGCGCGGGGTCGCCGAGCGGCAGTGCGGAGGGCATGTCACCAGTGTCCTACAGTGCGAGGGTCGGACCGGCCAGCAGCGTGGGGAGTTCACTCGTGGGTGTCGACTATTCCGTCACCGGTTCGGTGGCCACCATCACGCTGGACGCGCCCGAGCGGCGCAACGCGCTGTCGGCAGAACTGCTCGGCCAGCTGCGCGCCCACCTGGACGCGGCCGAGGCGGAGCCCGCGGTGCGCACGGTGGTGCTCGGCCACACCGGCCCGGCCTTCTGCTCTGGCATGGACCTGACCGCGGTCGCCGACGTGCCCGCGGCCGACCAGCCGATCAACGCCTTCCCGGTGCTGCTGCAGCGGCTGTGGGAGTACCCGAAGCCGGTGCTGGCGCGGGTGGACGGCAAGGCCCGGGCCGGCGGCATCGGGCTGATCGCCGCGGCCGACCTGGCGATCGCCAGCGACAAGGCCGACTTCGCCTTCACCGAGGTGCGGCTGGGCCTGGTGCCGGCGGTGATCTCGGTGCCCGTGCTGCCCCGGCTGCTGCCCCGGGCGGCGCTGGAGCTGTGCCTCACCGGCGAGACCTTCGGCGCCGAGCGGGCCGCCGAGATCGGCCTGTTGAACCGGGTGGTGCCCGACCTGGACGCGGAGCTGGCCAGGCTGTCCGCGATGTTCGACCTGTGCGAGCCGAAGGCGCTGGCCGCGACCAAGGCGATGCTGCGCCGCGAGCGGGCCGGCGTGCCGATGGCGGTCGACTACGCCGCCATGAGCGAGCTGTCGGCCGGCTACTTTGCGAGCGCCGAGGCGGCCGAGGGGATCGCGGCCTTCCGCGAGAAGCGGCCGCCGGCCTGGGTGCAGCGCTGACTCAGCCGGTCACCCGGCGGAACGTCCGGTAGTGGTCGCCGGTGTAGTAGAGCGTCCCGTCCCGGCCCGCGATGATCCGCCGGGTGCCCCGGTCGGACTCACCCGGCGTGGGCACCGTGTACTCGCGGTAGTACCCGGCCGGCTCGTGCGGCAGCTGCCCGCCCAGGTTGCGGTAGACCGACCCGTCCTCCGGGTAGGGATACGGCCCGCCCTGCCGGATCAGCGTGACCGTGTGGCGGGCCTCCGCCGGCAGCTCGGCCAGCGAAACCGTGGCCGCCGAGGCACTCACCCCGGGCCGGGCGGAACCGTGCTCGGTCACCGCGCGTGCGGCGTAGCCACCGACCAGGAGCAGTATCAGAAGGACCAACGCAACGAACGGGCGACGGCGCAGCGACGACCGGAGCGATGGCACGGCGACCAGCCTAGACACCGGGCCGCTCGCCGCCCGAGACGGCAGACGAGGGAGAGAACAGCGTGGACAACGGCATGACCGCGGCAACGATCCGGATCACCGGCGCGAACGGCGACGAGATCGAGGCCTACGCCGCGAGCCCGACCGCGGTGGGACGGCGCGGCGGCGTGGTGCTCATCCACCACCTGCCCGGCTACGACCGGTGGAGCAAGGAGGTGGCCCGCCGGTTCGCCGACGACGGCTACGACGTGGTGATGCCCAACCTGCACTACCGCGAGGCGCCCGGCGCCGACCCGGACGATGCCGCGGCGGCCAGCCGGGCGGCCGGCGGCGTGCCGGACGAGCGGCTGGTCGGCGACGTGGCCGGCGCCGTCGAGCACCTGCGCGGGCTGGCGACCAGCAACGGCAAGGTCGCGGTGATCGGGCACTGCTCCGGTGGCCGGCAGGCGGTGCTGGCGGCCTGCAACCTCGACGTGCAGGGCGCGGTGGACTGCTACGGCGCGTACGTGGTGAACGACTCCCCGGCGGATCGCCCGGTGCGGATGACCAGCCTGGAGAGCCAGTTGCCCAACCTGCGCTGCCCGCTGCTGGGCATCTTCGGCAACGAGGACGCCTACCCGTCCCCGGAGCACGTCGACCTGCTGGAGAAGATCCTCACCGAGAACGGCAAGGAACTGGAGTTCCACCGCTACGACGGCGCCGGCCACGCGTTCTTCGCCACCGACCGGCCGTCCTACCGGCAGGAGCAGGCCGAGGACGCCTACGGCCACATCGGCCGGTTCTTCGCGCGCGTGCTGGCCGACGGAAGTGCGGGAGCCTGAGATGTGCACCTACACCACCGAGCACGCCGAGATCGCCGGTAGCGGCAAGGGCAAGGACGGCTGGTTCGCGCTGAACACGGCCACCGTCTACTACGACCACCCGGTGCACGCGCAGGCCGAGCACACGCTCAACATCGACTTCTCCGACGGCCGGCCAGGCAACCGGGTCGCGGTGGAGCTGACCGCGGGTTCGGCCCGGGAGCTGATGGCCGCCATCGAGCGTGCGCTCGGCTCCGTCCCGGCCGAGTTGCTCACCTGAGCGGAGCGGCCCCGCCGGACGGTGGTGTTGCTCTCCGCGCGTCAGCGGTCGGACCGCTGACGGCTGGAGAGCAACACCCTGCCGGGCACAGCACCGCGCCACCTCGGCGCAACCGGCGGCGGCTAGGGTCGATCCATGCGAGCCGCCTACGCGAAGTCGTTCGACACCGAGAACCCGCTGACCGGCCTGGTGGTCGGTGACCGTCCGGAACCCGAGGCCAGGCCGGGCTGGTCGACCGTGCGGGTGAAGGCGGCCAGCCTCAACCACCACGACCTGTGGACGCTGCGCGGGGTGGGCATCGAGGCCGGGCAGCTGCCGATGATCCTCGGCTGCGACGCGGCCGGCATCGACACCGCGACCGGCGCCGAGGTGGTCGTGCACGGCGTGATCAGCTCCGACGGCTGGGTGGGTGACGAGACCCTCGACCCCGGCCGCAGCCTGCTCAGCGAGCGGCACCAGGGCTCGCTGGCGGAGCTGGTGACGGTGCCCACCGCCAACCTGATCGCCAAGCCGGCCGAGCTGAGCTTCACCGAGGCGTCCTGCCTGCCGACGGCGTGGCTGACCGCGTACCGGATGCTGTTCGTCAACTCCGCGCTCCGGCCGGGCCAGACGGTGCTGGTGCAGGGCGCCACCGGTGGCGTCGCCTCGGCCTGCATCATGCTGGCCCGGGCCGCCGGGCTGCGGGTCTGGGCCACCGCGCGCAGCGAGGAGAAGCAGGCCTCGGCGCTGGACCTCGGCGCGCACCAGGCCTTCGCCTCCGGCGCCCGGCTGCCCGAACGGGTCGACGCGGTGATGGAGACGGTCGGCGCGGCGACCTGGTCGCACTCGCTGCGGTCGCTGCGTCCCGGCGGGCAGGTGGTGATCTCGGGCGCGACCTCGGGCGCCACCCCGCCGGCCGAGCTGAACCGGATCTTCTTCCTGCAGCTGCAGGTGATCGGCTCGACCATGGGCACCCGGAACGAGCTGGCGAACCTGATGTCGCTGCTGGTCTCGACCGGCATCCGGCCGCCGATCGACCGGACGCTGCCGCTGGCGCAGGTCGGTGACGGGCTGGCCGCGATGGAATCCGGTGCGCTGGTCGGCAAGATCGTGATCGAACCCTAAGGAGGCCAGAAGTGGATCTGTCGCTGAGCAGCGAAGAGGTGGGGACCCGGGACTGGGTGCGCACCTTCGTCCGGCGCGAGATCATGCCGCTGGAGCAGGAGGTGCTGCGCCGCGAGCGGGCCCACCAGCCGGGCATCACGCCGGACGAGCTGAAGGAGCTGAAGGCCAAGGCCCGCGAGTTCGGCTTCTGGGGCATCCAGACGCCGGAGGAGTACGGCGGCATGGCGCTCTCGGCGGTGATGGCCGCCCTGATCGAGGCCGAGCTGGGGCGCTCGTTCGTGCCGTTCCGGTTCGGGGGCTATGCCGACAACATCCTCTTCCACGGCAACGAGGAGCAGAAGCGGGAGTACCTGCTGCCCACCATCGAGGGCGAGAGGGTCTCCTGCTTCGCGATCACCGAGCCCGGCGCCGGCTCGGACGCCACCGCGATCCGGACGACCGCCCGCAAGGACGGCTCGGACTGGATCATCAACGGCGAGAAGACCTTCATCACCGGCGGCAACGAGGCCGACTTCACCATGGTCTTCGCGATCACCGACCCCGACAAGGGCGTGAACGGCGGCGTCACCTGCTTCCTGGCCGACCGCGAGATGGGCTGGAAGTCCGAATACATCGACACCATGGGCGAGTGGGGCCCGGCGGCGCTGGTCTTCGACGAGGTGCGGGTGCCCGAGCGCAACATCCTCGGCGAGGAGGGCCAGGGCTTCCGGCTGGCGATGCAGTGGATCGGCCGCGGCCGCTACCTGCTGCCGGCCCGGGCGATCGGCGCCTGCGAGCGGCTGGTCGAGATGGCGATGGAACATGCCCGCAACCGGGTCACCTTCGGCGAGCCGATCGCCGACCGGCAGGCCATCCAGTGGATGATCGCCGATTCGGCCGTGGAGATCGAGGCATTGCGCTGGCTGGTGCTCGTCGCCGCCTGGCAGGTCGACCAGGGCCTGGACTCGCGGCAGGCCCAGTCCATGGCCAAGCTCTTCGGTGGCGTCAAGGCGAACGAGATCGTCGACCGGATGCTGCAGGTGCACGGTGGCATGGGCTACACCCGGGAACTACCGATCGAGCGGTGGTACCGCGAGCTGCGGCTGCTGCGCATCTACGAGGGCACCGACGAGATCCAGCGGCGCACCATCGCCCGCAACCTGCTCAAGGGGCACGCGCCGGTGCAGGGGATGCTCGGCTGAGAGGTCGCCCAGCCGCATCCCGCCGGTTGGGAATCTGCCGTGTCTGAACGGGTATTCGCCGCCGACGTCGAGTAGGTTCACCGCGATGATCCGGCTGCCCTCCCCCGTCACCGCCGTTGCCGTGCTGCTGCTGCCCGGTGCCCTGCTCGCCGGCTGCGGGCACACCACGCACGCCTCCGCCCATCCCGCCGGCCCGGCGACCCGGCGGGTGGTGATCCGCCCGGTCACCAAGGACGGCCGGCCCGCCGCCGGCTTCACGGTGACGCCGGGCAAGGACGAGCTGGACTGCGGCTCCGCTCCGGGTGACGCGCACGCCTCGGCCGTCGCGGTGGATCCCGGCATCGTGCAGTGCTTCCCGGTGTACCTGGCCGCCGACGCCTGCTGGCCGGCCGGCACCCACCGGGTGCTGTGCCTGCTCGACCCGGCCTCGACCACGCTCACCTCGCTGACCACGTCCGGCCCGGTCGGGCAGGTCGCCGCGGTGCCGCGCCCGTACCCGGTCGCGCTCGAACTCACCGACCGCACCCGGTGCCGGTATGGCACCGGCGGCACCATGCCCACCCTGCCGGGCGAGCCGCGGCTGGTCACCTACTACGACTGCGCGGACGGGCAGAAGGTGTGGAGCGGCGCCGAAAGCTACCCGATCGACGAGGGCGCCGCCACCTGGCAGGTCGAGCTGGCCCCGGTCTCCGGCGCGGGTGGCCTGCACAGCGCCGGCGTGCGGACCGCCTACTACGTGGGCACCGCGACGTCCTA
>DATJNU010000067.1:0-2814 GCA_035507775.1 Jatrophihabitans sp. | reverse complement strand
GCTGGTCGACTTCCCGGTAGATGCCGAGCTCAAGTCCCTCTACCAGCGGCGCGAGGCCAGGGTTGGACGCCCCGGCGGCGATCAGCGCGCCCATCGCCTCGGCCATGGTGCTGCCGACGGCAAGCTGGACCGACCCCGGGTCCGGCGGGCCGCCGACCGCACCAGATCCGGCTGGCTGCGGCCAGCCGAGGTCGACGGCCGCGCCGTGCAGCAGGCAGCCGGCCGGCCACCACGCCTGCTGCGCCGGGATACGGCCGACCTGCAGCCCGGCCGAGGCCGCCGCGTTCACGTAGCGCCTGGCGTTACCGGTTACCTGGCCAAGCTGGCTGACCTGGCTGGCGTCGAGGACCCAGCCGAGCTCGGCCATCCGTGCGTCGAAGCCGGTCAATGACGAGACGTTCGCGTTGCCGAGGGGGTCGGCGGCCGGGTCGGCGAACCAGCCGCAGACCAGGTAGGCGACGCTGCCCGTCACCTTGTCGCTGGTGAGATAGGTGTCGGCGAAGCCGAACCGGTTCACCACGTTGTCGAAGTAACCGAGCCAGGCGGTGTCACCGTGGCCGAGGGCGGTCAGCGGGTTGACCACGTCGGTAGCCGGGCCGGCCTCCGTCCAGCCGTCGAGCGCCGCCGGCTGCGGCGGCGCACCGGAGCCGGCCTCGAGGACCCAGCCGCGCAGCTGCCGCAACGGGCTGGCCGCGGTCGAGTACAGGCGCAGCACCAGCCACCGGTCGGGCACCTGCGGAAACGTCACGGTGCTGCCGTTACCGGCGGTGCTGCCGTTGCCAGTGCCGGTGCTGCCGCTACCGTTGCCGCTGCTGCTGCCGTCACTTCCGGTTCCGCTGCCAGCGCCGCTCGCGGAGCTTGACTGAGCCGGGGCGGTCGCGGTGCCGGCGGTGAACCAGTTCGGCAGGTACCACTGCAGGTACGCGCCCGGTTGCCGGCCGCCGGGCAGCGCGGTAAACAGCGGCGCGGCCAGGGTGGCCGCGCTGACCGGCGCGCTGCCGCCTTTCTGCGGCGGGGTCATGGCGGTCTGCGCCCACGGCAGGCCGGCGTCGCGAACCATCAGCACGTCAAGCTCGACCGGCACAAGCAACCGTGCGGTGCGCAGCAGGCCCGGCGACCAGGTGGCGGTCACCCGCGGGGTGATCCCGTGCGCGGCGGCCAGCGAGATACTCCCGGCCGACAGCGAGGCCGCGGCGCGCCCGGCGCTCACAGCAGCCCCTCGAGGACCGTCGTGGTGGGCCCGCTGACGCGCTGCGCGACCGGGAAGTCGGCGACGAACCCGCCCTGACCGCCGTCACCGCCGAGCCCCTGGAAGCGCTGTCGCCACGGCAGCGCCAGCAGCGAGATGGCAAGGGCGGCGCTGCCGGTCTGCTGGATGAGGCTGGCATCGGCAAGCTGGTCCTGGTAGAGGAGGTCGCGCAGCTGCTGGATGGCCAGCACCCGGGGATTGGCCTGGCGCACCGGGACGGTGATCTCCTGCCCCGACGGCTCGATGCTGCCGTCGCTGGTGTGCCGAGGGATCGTGTACGAGGGCAGGTTGACGCCGAACTGCACGCCGTGGTGCGGTTCCTCGAGCCAGACCAGCTGCGGGATGCCGTCGAACAGGGCGAACAGCACCGCCGGCGACAGTCGGTCTTGCCGCAGGGTGGGGATTGCGGCCTCGTTCATCTGCTCCTGCGTGGGGTTCGGCCCCAGGTCGGTGCTGAAGGCGCGGACGTCCATCGCGGGCCAGCCGGAGACGGCGGCCGAGCGGAGCAGGAAGCCGGTCAGCACGTTGGCCGGTGCATTGTCGGTCACCGGCGTGATGCCGCGTTGCGTGGCGCGTACGGTCCGCTCGGTCGTGTCCACGGCGGACTGCACGTCGGCGGAGTGCGCCTGGTGATGCGCCTGTTCCCTGCTGCCTGTCTTGCCGACGGCGATCGCGCCGTCCACCAGCCGGTCGGTCCACGACCGGTCCAGGTAGAAGAAGCGGATCGACTCACTGGGCAGCAGCCGGGCGTCGGGCACCAGGTAGCCGAACGGCACGCCGAGCAGCAGCCGCAGCCGGGCCAGGAACATCTCCATGTACGGCGGCATCGCCGACTCCTGCACTGCCGGGTCAAGCTGGCCCGGCGTGGTCAGCCGCTCGCGGAGCGCCTCGGCGGCGGAAATGGTCGCCTCACGCATCGGGTGCCTCCAGCGTTCGCACGGCGTTGGCCTGGGCCTGGTTCCGGTAGGCCGCCAGCCGGGCCAGGCCCGCGGTGTCGGCCGCCACGTCGGCGAGCGTGGTGTCGCCGCGCGGCGAGGCGGGCGGCGGCTCGGCCACCGCGCCGAGCGTGCCGGGGTCACCGAGCAGCGTGGCCGCCTCGGCGGCGGTGATGTTCCACGCCGTGGCCAGGGTGCCCGGGTCGAGCCCGGGGTAGGAGCCCGCCGCCAGCACGCCGTGCGGGTCGCGGGCCGGGACACCGCTGGCGGCGATCGACTGGGTGGCCGACAGCGCGACGACCGGCGCGACCGGGGTGTGCAGGCGCCCGTCGGCGTCGGCGGGCAGTCCGGCGGTGGCTTCGGCCGGCAGTGCGCCGATTGTCGACTGCCGTGCCGACTGCTTGTACGACTCACGCCGCCAGCGCATCAGCGCCTGGGCGAGCCGGGGATCGGCGGCCGCCATCAGGCGGCCGGCCTCGAAGGCGGCGGCGTAGGAGATGTCTTCCGCCCCGGTTTCCGGTGTGACCCGGCGGGCCTGGTCGGCGCTGTGGTACGGGCCGAGCGAATCGCGGGTCAGGTTGTACGGGACGAGCGGGCCCCGGTAGAGCACCGTCTCTGCGGCCCCGAGGC
>DATJNU010000066.1:0-13041 GCA_035507775.1 Jatrophihabitans sp. | reverse complement strand
GACAGCAACGGCACCCAGCTGCGGCTGCCGTGCGTGCGCGGCACCAGGCTGCAGCCGCTGATCGCCGCCGCCGGTGGCCGGATCCCGGACCCCGGCGCGGAACCGTCCTGACCGATCCCGCCAGGCCCGCCGCCCTGCCAGGAGCGGGGCCGGACGTTGCGCCCCGGCCGGCTACAGCTGGCGCAGAACCTCGCCGGCGAGCCGGTGCACCTCGTCCGCGAGCCCGGCCGACGCGCCGGCCGCGGCGGCCGTCGTCGCCCAGCACCCCACCCGGCGCAGGGCCGACCTGACCCGACCGGCGGGGGCAGCCGGCTCCAGCGCGGCCGACTCCAGCAGCTCGGCGTCGGCCTCGACGTCCTCCCGCGCGTCGCCGGAGCCGTCCCAGGCCACCAGCAGCTCCCTGACCCTGGTGACCAGCACGGCCATCGAGTCGCCGGCGGCCGCGGACAGGTGCACCCTCGTGCCGGTGGCCCCGACCACGACCGACGAACCACTCACCGCGCCGTGGAAGTGGATGGTGAGCGTGTGCGCCCGCAGGGCCGCCGGGTGGCCGGTCGGGTCGCCGCCCGCGGTGTCGGTGTCGGTGTCGGTGTCGGTGTCGGTGTCGGTGTCGGTGTCGGTGATCATGGTCTGGTCCCTTCGACCCGGCCGGGCCCGCGCCCGGGAGATCCGTGCACCCGACCGTTCTCACGAGTGGCCGGTCCACGGGCGGTTCTGGCTGCCGTTCGGCGGCGAACTGTCGGCGAGGTGTCGGCCGGTCCGAAACGGGCGGCACCGCACGTCCGGCGCAATTAGCATCGCGACCATGGATCAGGGGGCGGATCGGCAGGCGGCGCTGGCAACGTTGATCCACCTGGTGCTGGGCGGCCGGCCGAAGGGGGTGCTCACCAGGGACATTCCCCAGCTGTTCCAGCGATTCCGGACGCTCGCGCCGTTCGCCCGCATCGCCTATGCCGAGCGCGCCGGCGCGCCGGAACTGCGCGGCCGGCTCGCGTCGGAGCTGGCCCGGTGGCTGCCCAACGACCCGGCGGAGCTGCGCCGGCGCGAGCTGCCCGCCGAGCCGGACGTCCGGGCGCTGATCGAGAACGTGCTCGGCGGCGAGCGGATGACCTCCGAACGGGCGCGGAAGGTGCCGCAGAGTTGGGACGACCCGGATCCCGACCACCGCGTGTCGCGGTCCAAGGAGTGGGCGACGGAGGCGCTCAGGCACGCCGCCGACCTGATCGCCCACCGGCTGCTGGTGGAGGACGCCGACCGGGCCGGACCACGACAGGACGCCGACCGGGTCGGGCCGCGACCGAGGCGGGTCGCGACCAGGCCGTCGACCTGGTGGCTGCCGGCCTTCGACGAGCTGGCGAGGCGTTCGGACTCGCTGGCGGTGCTCCAGGCCTGGCTCGATGGCGACAGCCCGCTGCTCGTGCTGGACGGGCTGCCCGGCGCGGGCAAATCGAGCCTGCTCATCTCGCTGCTGCGCTCGCTGACCGGGCGGGACGGCACCCCGCTCGGCGAGGTGCAGGTCGTCAGCGCGATCCTGCGCGAGCCGCACAAGCCGGATGTCTTCGACATGCAGGGCCTGCTCCGCGCGATCGTGGACGCCGGCATCGCCGCCGGGGTCGACCCGGACCTGCTGCCCCCCGGCTTCGGCGGCCTGAGCCTGGCCGGGCCGGCGCTGCTGCCCGCGGCGGAGTTCGTCATCGCGCAGCGGTCGCCCGACTCACCCGCCCTGATCGTCGTGGACGGCATCGACCAGATCGAGGACGTCGGGCACGAGGACGTGATCGACGTCCTCGGCGCGCTGGTCCGCCAGGCGCCGGGCACCGGCTACCGCTTCGTCCTGTCCAGCCGCCGGACCCTGCCGCCCGGGATCGACACGAACAGCGCGGTGCGCTTCCGGCTCGACGCCGAGGCCGACGCCGCCGTGCTGGAGGCCGTGGTCGCGGCGTTGCTCGAACCGCTGCACGCCGAGGACCGCGAGCGCACCCGCGACCTGCTGGTCAACGGCAGCGAGGGCAGCTGGCTGTGGGCGTGCCTGAATGCGCGGTGGATCGCGCGGGAGTTCGCCGGGCGGCGCATCACCGGCCAGCTGGAGCTCTCGCACGGCCTGCAAGGCCTGTGGTCCGATGCGATGAGCTCGGTGGCGCGCCGGCTCGGCACCGATTCCTTCAACCTGGCGATGCGGCCGCTGCTGGCCTGCCTGGCCGTCGCCTCGACCGGCCGGCTGGGCCGCGACGAGCTGCGCTGGGCCACCGGCCTCGGCGGGGAGCGCATCGCCGACCTCGCGCGGCAGTGCGAGCCCTACGTCGCCCGGGAGGGCGCGCAGGAGTTCCGGCTCTGCCATCCCGACCTGGGCCGCTGGGTGCTCGGGGACCAGCGCTGGGGGTACGCCGAGGCCGACGCCCACCTGATGCTCGCCGACGGGCTGGTGCAGCTGGGCCAGGAGTCCGGCTGGCGCGAGAACACCGCGACCTACGCGGCCCGGTTCGTGCTCGACCACTACATCGGCGGCCTCAGCCTCGACCCGTTCCGGCCGGACCGCACCGACAAGATCGCCCGGCTGCTGGCCGTGCTGCTCGACCAGCGGTTCGTCGACCGGGTGCCGCACGCGCTGGACCTGTTCGTCCAGCTCAGCAAGCTGTCGCTGGTGGTCCCCGACCTGAACCTGCCGCGGACGCAGCTGCCGCTGGCCGGTGTGCTGGGCTACGTCATGATGCACCCGACGGTGATCTTCGTCGCGGGCGTGCCGCTGGCGCTGGAGTTCACCGACGCGGAACTGGACGAGGTCGAGTCCGTGATCCGCTCCGGGGGCACCCTGCTGCAGATGACCGAGCGGATGTTCACCGTGCACGCCGACCTGCTCGCCCGGCCGGGCAAGGCCGTCTGGGCGGCGCTCATCGCCGGCCTGATCGACGTGCGGGTGACCGGGGCGGGCCTGCTCGACGTCCGCCTCGACCTGGACTTCGTGCGCCGTCGCCTTATCGAACGCGGCAACGACGGGCCCTCCCTGACCCTCGCGCTGTGCGGCGCGACGCTGCGGCTGGCCGACGCCGAGCCGGAGGTGCTCGGGCCCCACCTCGCCGACCTCGTGCACCACCACGACCGGGTCGGCCTGCCCGACCGGATGCTCCCGGACCTGCTGAGCCTGCTCTCCTACCACCGGTTCCCGGCGGACACGCAGGGCGAGCTCGTCGCCTTCATCGAAGGGGAGCTGGCCAGATCGGACCACTACGACCGGGACGGCCAGACCACGCTCACCCAGGCGCTGTCGAACGCGCTGTGGGAGCTGCCGGCGCAGCAGCGTGCCGACGCGCTGCCCCGGCACGTCGAGGTGGCCAGGCGGATGCTCGAGCTGGCCGGCGACCGCGAACCCGACGCCGCCGTGGGCACCCTGTTCGAGCAGCGCCACCTCGCCCGGCTGGAGGTGCGCGCCCAGGAACTGCTCCCGCCCGAGGAGCGGGATCCGGCGACCGTCCGGCGGCTGGTGGAGCTCACCCGGGCGATGCGGGTGAGCGCCCCGCTGGGCGACCAGCGCCGCCAGTACCTGCTCTACGACACGGTCCGCGCGCTGGAGCTGGTCGCCGCACCGGGCCTGGCCGAGCTGGACGAGCTGGTCGCGGTGCAACGGGAGATCTGCCAGCTCGAACTGCTGGAGGCACCGCACGAGCGGGTCGACACCGAGCACGGCCTGGCGGAGTCGCTGCGCCGGCGCTACCTGCTGCGCCCGGCGGAGGCGCGGGACGCCGGTGAGCTGCGGGAGGCGCTCACCGCCATCCGGCGCGCCCTCGCCGACGCCGGGCCGGCGCCCGCGCTGCCGCTTCCGTACACGCTGTGCGAGATCGCCGCGCTGCTGCTCGAGCACGACCGTTCGGCCGAACTGGCCGAGGAGCTGCGCGCGACCAGCGCGGAGCTGCTGGCCGGCGCGCAGCTCTCGGACCCGGAACGGGCGGAGCTCACCGCGGCCCGCGACAAGGCTGAGGCGCGGCTGGCCGAGCTGCGCGCCGAGCAGGACGCCCGCGCCCGCCGGGACGTCGACGCGCTGCGGGCCGCCGTGGCCGCGGCCACCGACGAGAACCGGCTGACCCGCACCCTGGACCTGATCAACTCCATCGAGATCGAGCACGAACAGCCCGCGGAACTGCTGCGCGAGAAGCTGGGCCTGCTCGACCGGCTGCTCGCGGAACACCCGGCGACCGCCAGCCGGCTCGGACACCAGGTGGCCCGCGTGCGGGCGCTGACCCTGATCGCCCTCGGCGACCGGGCCGGCGGGCTGGCCGCCCTGTTCGCCACGGAGCACCCGTCGCTGTCGGTGGCAGACCGGCTCTGGCTCGGCTGGCGCCTCTACCGGGAACTCGAGGCCGCCGACGGCACCGCCGACTGGGTGGCGCTCGGCGGCCTCGCGCGACGCACCGTCGAGGCCGCGGAGCCCGGCGACGACGCGGCCCTGAGCGCGCTGGACCTGCTGGTCAGGTCGTACTACTTCGCGGTGCGCGCGGCGAACCGCGACGGCGACGCCCGGCTGCCTGACCTGCTCGAACCCGGCTACGAGGCGGCCCGGGCCCTCGACGACGCGCTCGAGGCACGGCGGCCGGGGCTGCTGGACGCGACCCGGGCCAACGCGCTGCACAACTTCGCCTACCTGGTCGCGGTCCACCGCCTCGTGCCCGGTGCCAGCTACCGCTACGAGGGAGCGGCGGTCGCGCGGCTGGAGGACCTGTTCGAGCGGCTGGCCGCGGTGTTCGAGCCGGCGCCGATCCCGTCCCAGACCCACTTCGGGCTGTTCCTCTTCATGTCCGAGGTGTACCGGGACTTCGCCACCGCCGCCTCGCACGGCTCGACGCAGCACGAGGCGGCGGCCCGGCAGGCCGTGCGGTTCGTCCGGGCCGCCGTCGCCTACGCGCCCCCGGGTGCCCAGCCGGAGGCCAAACGCCGGCTCGTCACCGCACTGAACGCCCTGCCGAGCATGACCCGGGACGAGCTCGACGAGCTCATCGAACTCGGGCTGGAGACGCTGCGTTCCGACGGCTGCCCGGACGAGGCCTGGCCCTACCAGGCACAGGTCACGCTGCGCGCGATGCGGACCCGGCGGCGGTGGGACCCGGTCGAGTACATGAGCTCACCCGACCGGGAGACGACGCTGCCGATCTATCGCCGGCTGGTGGGCCGCCTCGACCCCGGCTCGCCGGCCTGGGTAGACACGATGGACGACTTCAGCTACGCCCTCGACGACCCCCGGCGCACCGTCGCCGAGCTGGACGAGGAGATCGAGGCGCGCCGGCTGGTGCTGCCCCACCTCGACGAGATGGGGTGGCGCTCGCCGTGGAGCTGGCACGCCAACCTCGGCGGCTCGCTGCTGGTGCGCGCGATGCTGGGCTCCGACGCCTCGGCCCGGCTCGCCGATCTGCAGGAGGCCCGCGCGCTGCTCGACCACGCCCTCGGCCGGTCCGAGTCCGCTGCCGCGAAGGTGCACTACGCCTGCACCCGGGCCAGCGTGCTCACCCGGCTGGTCGCCGAGGGGGCGCTGCCCGGCCCGGAGGCCATTCGCGAATCGGTCGGGCTGCTCGGCGCCGTGCTCGTCGACCTGCCCGCCGAGGACGTGCCGATCACCCGGCTGCGCCAGCTGCCGCTGACCATCGTCCGCGAGATGCGGCTGCAGGGCGTGTGGCCGGCCGGCCTCGACGCGCCGCTGGTGCCGCGCTCGCGGCCCGACCCGGCAGCCCGGGGTGACGAGGCGGTCTAGTACTCCCCGAGCACCTGGTTCCGCAGCGGTTCGCCGCTCTCGTACCGGCTGACCTGGGCGGCCAGCAGCGACACGAACCGCTCGGTCAGCCCGAGCACCGCCCCGCCGACGTGCGGGGTGATGAGCAGGTTCGGGGCGCTCCAGAGCGGGTGGTCGGTCGGCAGCGGTTCGGGATCGGTGACGTCGAGGGCGGCCCGCAACCGGCCGGTGCGCAGCTCGGCCAGCAGCGCGCCGGTGTCCACCACCGGGCCGCGCGCGCCGTTGACCAGCAGCGCCCCGTCGCGCATCCGGGCCAGGAAGCCGGCGCCGACCAGGCCCGTGGTCTCGCTGGTCAGCGGCACCAGCAGCACCACCACGTCGGCCTGCGGGAGCAGGCCGGGCAGCTCGGAGAGGCCGTGCACGCCGTCGCGGGCCGAGCGGGCCACCAGCACCGGCTCGGCATCGCAGGCGACCAGCCGCCGGGCCAGCTGCCGGCCGACGTCGCCGGCGCCGATCACCAGCACCCGCCGGCCGGCCAGCTCCTCGGTGACGGCCTCGTCCCAGCGGTGCTCCTGCCGGGCCCGTTCGAACCGCGGGAACTCCCGCAGCACCGACAGGATCGCGGTCAGCGCCCACTCGGCGGTGCCCGAGCCGTGCACGCCGCGGGCGTCGCAGAGGATCGCCCGCTCCGGCACGAACGGCAGTATCCGGTCGACGCCGGCCGAGATCGTCTGGATCACCGCCAGCCGGGGCATCGCCGCGACCGCGTCCCGGAGCTGGTCCTCGACCCGGACGAACGGCGGCGGCACCCACAGTTCGATCTCGCCGGCGGTGGCGGGGATCTGGCGGAGGTCCTGCCAGACGGTCGCCGTCGCGGCCATCGGCGAGTCGGGCAGCACGGCGCGCAGCCGGTCACGGGTCGCGGTGGACTGGACGCACAGACGGCTCACCGGTCCACCGTAGCGAGCGGCCCGCACGCCGCGTGCGCGATCACAGCCGCACCGGGCAGACTGGGCCCGTGCTGCGACTGCGCGTCCTGCCCCGCCCGCGATCCGTGCTGATCGCCGCGGCGGCCTGCCTGGCGCTGGCCGGGTGCGGCGGGGCATCGGGCAGCACCGGCACCTTCTCCCCGCAGCCGGATTTCCTCGGCAACAACGACCCGAACCCGCAGCTGCCGAACCCGGGCATGCCCCAGCCGTCGCTGCCGGGCAGCGTGCCGCCGGGCGGCACCGTGCCCAGCGGCGGGCCGAGCAGCGCACCCGGTGCGCAGACCGCGGCCGGGGTGGTGGCCACCAAGCTGGCCGAGCCGACCGGTCTGGTGGTGCTGCCGGACGGCACGGCGCTGGTCGGCGAGCGGCGTACCGGCAAGATCTTCCGGGTGTACCCGGACGGCAGCACGCCGGCGACCGTGGTGCAGACACTGGCCGGGGTGGACGGCACCGGCGACGGTGGCCTGCTCGACCTGGCGATCTCGCCGAGCTACGACGAGGACGGGCTGATCTACGCCTACCTGACCACCGCGACCGACAACCGGGTGGTGCACTTCCCGCTCGGCTCGGCGCCGTCCACCGTGATCGGCGGCATCCCGAAGGGGCGCACCGGCAACACCGGCCGGATCGCCTTCGACGCCACCGGCGCGCTGCTGACCGGCACCGGCGACGCGGGCAACCCGGCGCTGGCGGCGGCACCCGGCAGCCTGGCCGGCAAGGTGCTGCGCACCGACGACATCGGCAAGCCGTTGCCGGAGAACCCCGACCCGGCCTCGCCGGTGTACGCCCGGGGGCTCACCGGCCTGACCGGGCTGTGCGTCGACCCGACCAGCGGCACCCGGCTGGCGGTGGCCGGCGACCGGATCGAGGTGCTCACCGCGGGGACCGACTATGCCGCCCGCGCCCCCGCCGGGCGGTTGCCCGCCACCCTGGCCGGAGGCGGCGGCTGCGCGCTGGCCGGCAACCGGCTGCTCGTCGCCACCGCGGATGGGCAGGCGCTGGCGACCGGCACCCTCAGCAACGGCACGATCCCGACGCTCGCCCCGACCCTGGTGCGGACCTACGGCCGGCTGCGCACCGTGGTGCTCGGCGCCGACGGCGCCGTCTGGCTGACCACCCGCAACCGGGACGGGCACGGCAGCCCGGTGCCGGACGACGACCGGGTGATCCGGCTGACCTCGACGGACAGCGCCAGTTCGGTGGTGTGAGGCCGGCCGCCGGGGAGCGGGCCAGGCCTACTGGCTGACGCCGAGCTGGTCGAGGTGCGGGCCAAGGCCTACTCGCTGACGCCGAGCTGGTCGAGGTGCGGGCCAGGCCTACTCGCTGACGCCGAGCTGGTCGAGCAGGATCGCCTTCACGGTGGCCGCGTCGGCCTGACCGCGGGTCGCCTTCATCACCGCGCCCACCAGCACGCCGACCGCCGGGATCTTGCCCCCGCGCACCTTGTCGGCCACGTCCGGGTTGGCCGCGATCGCCGCCTGGGCGGCCTCGGCCAGCGCCGAGGTGTCCGACACCAGGCCGAGATTGCGCTCGGCGATGACGGTGTCGACGTCGGAGCCGGTCTCCAGCACGCCGTCGACGACCTGCCGGCCGAGGGCCGCCGAGAGCGTTCCGGCCGCGATCAGCTCGATCACCCGGGCCACCTGGGCGGGGGTGATCGGCAGCGCGGAGGCCTCGATCTCACGGCTGTTGGCCTGCTGCGCGAGGTAGCCCAGCCACCAGTTGCGGGCCTCGGCGGCCGGCGCGCCGGCTGCTACCGTCTCGGCGAAGCTGTCGACCACACCCGCGTTGGCCAGCGCCTGCAGGTCCTCAGCACTCAGGTTCAGCTCGCCGCGCAGCCGTGCCCGGCGGGCGGC
Source organism: Jatrophihabitans sp. (assembly GCA_035507775.1). GTDB lineage: Bacteria > Actinomycetota > Actinomycetes > Mycobacteriales > Jatrophihabitantaceae > Jatrophihabitans_A. The sequence goes on along the minus strand of DATJNU010000066.1, from coordinate 4,483 downwards.
CGGCAGCTCGGGCAGCGACGCCCGGATCTCGGCGACCCAGTCGGCCGCCGGCGCCAGCGGCACCAGGTCCGGCTCGGGGAAGTACCGGTAGTCGGTCGCCTCCTCCTTGCTGCGGCCCGAGCGGGTGGTGCCGGTGGTCTCCTGGAAGTGCCGGGTCTCCTGCTTGATCTTGCCGCCCTGGTCGAGGATCTCGGCCTGCCGGATGATCTCCGACCGCATCGCCCGCTCGACGCTGCGCAGCGAGTTGACGTTCTTGGTCTCGGTCCGGGTGCCCCATTCGGTCGAGCCGGCCGGGGTGAGCGAGGTGTTGACGTCGCAGCGCAGGCTGCCCTGCTCCATCTTCACGTCCGAAACCCCGAGGGTGCGCAGGATGTCACGCAGCTCGGAGACGTAGGCGCGGGCGACCTCGGGCGCGCGGGCGCCGGTGCCGGGCACCGGCTTGGTGACGATCTCGACCAGCGGGATGCCGGCCCGGTTGAAGTCGACCAGCGAGTACTCCGCGCCGTGGATGCGGCCGGTGGCCCCGCCGACGTGGGTGTTCTTGCCGGTGTCCTCCTCCAGGTGCACCCGCTCGATGCCGACCCGCACCGTCTCGCCGTCCACCTCGACGTCGAGGTAGCCGTCGAAGCACAGCGGCTCGTCGTACTGCGAGATCTGGTAGTTCTTCGGCATGTCCGGGTAGAAGTAGTTCTTGCGGGCGAACCGGCACCACGACGCGATCGAGCAGTTCAGCGCCAGACCGATCTTGATGGTGAACTCGATCGCCGCCTCGTTGGCCACCGGCAGCGCGCCGGGCAGGCCGAGGCAGACCGGGCAGGTCTGGGTGTTCGGCTCGGCACCGAAGTCGGTGGCGCAGCCGCAGAACATCTTCGAGCGGGTGCCCAGCTCGACGTGGGTCTCCAGGCCGAAGACCGGCTCATAGGCGGCGACCGCCGCCCCGTAGGTGGGCGCGCTCATCGGCCAGCTCCCAGAGTCTGAATGTGCCGCAGGACAGGGCCGTTCTCGGCCAGGTACGCCGCTTCGAAGGCGGCGCCGACCCGGTAGCACCGGTCGTCGGCCATCGCCGGTGCCATGATCTGCAGGCCGACCGGCAGCGCCGGGCCGGCCTCGTCGGACAGCCCGCACGGCACCGAGATCGCCGGCGTGCCGGCCAGCGAGGCCGGCAGCGTGCAGAGGTCGTTGACGTACATCGCCATCGGGTCGGCGGTGCGCTCCCCGATCCCGAAGGCCACGAACGGCGAGGTCGGCGAGACCAGCACGTCGACCTGGCCGAAGGCGGTGGCGAAGTCGCCGGCGATCAGCGTCCGGACCTTCTGCGCCTGGCCGTAGTAGGCGTCGTAGTAGCCGGAGGACAGCGCGTAGGTGCCGATCATGATCCGGCGCTTCACCTCGGGCCCGAAGCCCTGCTCGCGGGTCAGCGACATGACGTCCTCCAGCGACCGGGCACCGTCGTCGCCGGCCCGCAGGCCATAGCGGACGGCGTCGAACCGGGCCAGGTTGGAGGAGCACTCGCTCGGTGCGATCAGGTAGTAGGCGGCCAGCGCGTAGTCGAAGTGCGGGCAGGACACCTCGACCACCTCGGCGCCGAGCTTCTGCAGGATCGCGACCGCGTCCCGGAACTTCTCGAGCACGCCCTGCTGGTAGCCGCCGGAGGCACCGGTCAGCTCGGTGACGACGCCGACCCGGAGCCCGGTCAGGTCGCCGCGGGCGCCGTCCCGGGCGGCCGCGACCACGTCCGGGCCGGCCTGCGGGATGGAGGTCGAGTCCGCCGGGTCGTGCCCGGCCAGCACCTGGTGCAGCAGGGCCGTGTCGAGCACCGTCCGGCCGAACGGTCCTGCCTGGTCGAGCGAGGAGGAGAACGCGATCAGGCCATAGCGGCTGACCGTGCCGTAGGTGGGCTTGTGCCCGACGATGCCGGTGACCGCGGCCGGCTGCCGGATCGAGCCGCCGGTGTCGGTGCCGACCGACAGCGGGGCCAGGTGCGCGGCGACCGCGGCCGAGGAGCCGCCGGACGAGCCGCCCGGCACCCGCGACAGGTCCCACGGGTTGCGGGTCACCTGATAGGCGGAGTTCTCGGTGGACGAGCCCATCGCGAACTCGTCCATGTTGGTCTTGCCCAGCATGACGATGCCGGCCTCCTTCACCCGGCGGGTGATGGTGGCGTCGTAGGGCGGGATCCAGCCCTGCAGGATCTTCGACCCCGAGGTGGTCGGCAGGCCCGCGGTGACCACCACGTCCTTCATCGCCAGCGGCACGCCGGCCAGCGGGCCGAGCGGTTCGCCCGCGGCCCGGCGCGCGTCCACGTCCCGGGCGGCGGCCAGCGCACCGTCGGAGTCGACGTGCAGGAACGCCTGGACGTCGCCGTCCACCTCGGTGATCCGGTCCAGGTGAGCGCGGGCGACGTCCACCGCGGACGCCTGGCCGGCGGCGATCGCCTGCGCGGTCTGGGCGGCGTCGAGCTCGTACAGGGCGGCCATTACTCCTCCTCGCCCAGGATCTGCGGGACCCGGAACCGGTCGTCCTCCACCGCCGGGGCACCGGCCAGCACGGCCTGGCGCGGCAGCGACGGGCTCACCTGGTCGGGGCGCAGCACGTTCTGCAGCGGCACGGCGTGCGAGGTGGGGGCGATGTCGCCGGCTGCCACCTCCCGGATCCGGGCGATGGAGCCGATGATGACGTCGAGCTGGCCGGCGAAGAGGTCGAGTTCCTCCTCGGTGACGGCCAACCGGGCCAACCGGGCGAGATGGGCGACCTCGTCGCGGGTCAACCCCGCGTGCGCGACGTCGCCGCCGGGCGTGTGAGCACGATCTTCAGACACGAGCCAGAGTCTAGAGGGAGGCACCGACAGTCCCCGGATCGGTGACACTCCGTCCGCCTCGCGGCGGTCCGGGCGGCCGGTGCCGCGTGCCGTAACCGGCCGGACACCAAGCATTGGCACACTGTGCTGCGTGTCCTTCCTGATCAGGGTGGTGCTGCCGGATCGCCCGGGCGCGCTCGGCGCGGTTGCCTCCGCCCTCGGCCATGCCGGCGCCGACATCCTCAGCGTGGACATCGTCGAGCGCTCGAGCGGGCACGCCACCGACGACCTGGTGGTCGAGCTGCCGTCCGGCCGGCTGGCCGACACCCTGTTCACCGCGGCCGAGAGCGTGCCGGACGTCCGGGTGGAGTCGATCCGGCCGTACGCCGGCGTGATCGACCCGTTCCGCGAGCTGGAGCTGCTGGAGAAGCTGGCGGTGAGCGGGCCGGATTCGCCCACCGTGCTGGCCGACGGCGTCTGCCGGCTCTTCCGGGCCGGCTGGGCGCTGGTGGTGCAGGCGCCCCAGGCCGAGGGCGAGGTCGCCGTGGTGCTGGCCCGCAGCGGCGCCGGGCCCGAGCTGGACACCCTGGCCGCGCCCTGGTGGCCGCCTGCTCCGGGACGCCCGCTACCCATCGGCGACGGCTGGGCACCGGCCGACTGGGCCAGCCTCGATACCGAACTGGCGGTGGTGCCGGTCGGCTCGAACGCGCTGCTGATCGGCCGGCCGGCGCTGCGCTGGCTGGCCAGCGAGATCATCCGGCTCTCCCATCTGGCCTCGATCGCGGCGACCGTCCTCGACGGCTGACCGGTTACCCCGGCTGCTGCTCCTCCCCCGAACCGCCGCGCTGCTCGTCCCCGTCCGTGCCGCTCGCGTCGGTGCCGGTCCCGTCTGTGCCCGTCTCCTCTGTGCCCGTCTCCTCCGCGCCGGTCCCCTCTGCGGCCGTCGCCTCTGCGCTGGTCTCCTCCGTGCCCATCCCCTCTGCGGCCGCCCCCTCCTCGTCCGGGCCGACCTGGGCCAGCGCTCGGGCGGCCTCCGGGCCGTCGTCCAGCAGGGTGCGGAAGCCGGCCTCGTCCAGGATCGGCACCTCCAGCTCCACCGCCTTGGCATGCTTGCTGCCGGGCGATTCGCCGACCACCACGAACGCGGTCTTCTTCGAGACCGAGCCGGCGGACTTGCCGCCGCGTGCCAGGATCGCCGCGGCGGCCTCGTCCCGGCTGAAGCCTTCGAGCGAGCCGGTGACCACCACCGACAGGCCGGCCAGCGGCCGCGGCCCGGAATCCCGCTCCTCGGCCATCCGGACGCCGGCCCGGTGCCACTTCTCGACGATCTCCCGATGCCAGTCCACGCCGAACCAGTCCTGCACCGCCTCGGCGATGGTGAGGCCGATCCCGTCGACCGCGGCCAGTTGCTCGGTGGTAGCCGCGGCGATCGCGTCGATCGAGCCGAACTCCCGAGCCAGGTCCCGCGCGGCGGTCGGCCCGACGTGCCGGATGGACAGCGCGACCAGCACCCGCCAGAGCGGCCGGCTCTTGGCGGCTTCGAGATTGTCGAGCAACTTGCGGGCATTCGCAGCCAGGCCACCCTTCTTCAGGATGAAGAAGTCGCACCGTGCCAGGTCGTCGGCGGTGAGCCCGAATACGTCTCCCTCGTCGCTCACCAGGCCGGCGTCGAGCAGCGCGACCGCG
>DATJNU010000065.1:0-12007 GCA_035507775.1 Jatrophihabitans sp. | reverse complement strand
GGCCGGGGTGGGCGTCACCCGGCCGGCCCGACGTCTGTGACGGCGGCCGTCGCCGTTCGGGATTGGGTCTATCGCGCCGGGGTATCCACCAGCACCGTGCCGTGCACCAGCTCGGCCTGGATGCCGTCCGGCGGCAGGTTGCCGGTGCCGACGATCGCGGCCGGCACCCCGGCCTCGCGCAGCAGGATGCCGAGGTGGCTGAGCAGCGCGCCCTCCTCGAAGAGGAACCCGGCCGCCACCCCGATCAGCACCGAGAGCATCGCGATCGGCCTGGCCGCGGCGACGATCACCGGCTCACCGGTGAGTTCCAGCCGGTCGTGCAGCTGGCCGAGCAGCTGGCTCTCGTGCTCGGCCGAGGTGGGCTGCGAGATGCTGACGATCGGCGCGATGCTCGACTCGGTCAGCATCGCGTCGATGTGCAGGTGCCGCACCAGGCCGCGGGCCACGCCGCCGCTGAGCACCTGGGCGTGGCCGATGCCGCCGGCCGGCGCAGGCTCGGCCGAGCGGGGCGCGGAATGGTCCACGAAGTACAGCCGGCCCGCCTCGACCACCCACTCCAGGGTGGCTCGCGGGTGCAGCCGGTGCGCGTGCTCGTGGGTGGTCGCACACAGAGCGGCCAGTTGCGGTTCGCCCAGCAGTTCGCGCAGCTCGGCCTCGGGCAGTGGCCGGGCCGAGCCGAAGCCGCGGTTCAGTGCCAGCAGTCCCTCTGCCGACGCCTCCACGTAGACCGAACCGTCGGCGGCCACGGTGGACAGCAACGCCAGCTCGCCCTGCAGGAACTCCCGGCACAGAAAGGGGAACTGGCTGTCGACGACGGTGCCGGACGCGGCCAGCCGGCTGATCGTGGCGGGCAGCTCGGCCCGTTCGATGATGTACTGCCGCTCGGCCGGGCTGGCGTCCACCACCACCCGGGCGGGCAGCTGCGCCGTCCAGGCCCGCAGCGGCTCCGGCCCGGTGGCCGGTTCCCAGTTGGCCAGCCAGCCGGCCGGCACCCGCGCGCCCTGGCCGATCGCGATCGCCCGCGGCCCCCGCCGCTTGGCTCGGATTCGCCAGTAGTCCTCGGCACATTCGCCGAGCACCAGCTCCGGGGCGTCCGCCTCGTAGAGCGGCGCGGCGCGCACCCCGGCACCGGCCCGGGCGCCCAGCGCGGCGGTCCGCGGCCGCACCTGCACCACCCAGAGCGCCGTGCCGTCCCAGGCCCACTCCACGTCGTGCCCGGCCGGCGGCAGCGCGGCCAGCGCGGCGTGCAGGCCGGCCCGCCAGCCGGCCGCGGCGGCCGCCCGTCCCAGCCGCTCCCGGGTCGGCACCGCGCTGCCGCCGACCAGGTCGGCGCCGTGACCGGCGGTCCACTCCACCAGCGCCTCGCCGCCCGGCTCGCTGAACGCCACCCCGGCCACCGCCGGCTGCACCGCCCGCTGCACCAGCACGCTCAGGTGGTCCGGGCGTGGGGCCCGGCCGGCGCGCCGGTAGGCCAGCAGCGCGCGAGGGCCGAAGCCGGACAGCCACACCAGCCGGACCGCGTCGGCCAGCCCCGCCCCGCCGACGTTCACCAGGCTCTCGAACACCCCGGCAAAGCTGAGGTGTTCGCCGTCCTCGTCGGCCGAGCTGCTGCGCACCACCAGCAGCTCGCCGAGCCGGTCGCCCAGCTCCGGCAGGTCCGGCGAGACGGCCGCGGCGCGCTCGCCGATCTCGGCCACCAGGCCCGGCACCGCCCGCTCCGGGCAGCCCGGCAGCGCGGCCAGCAGCCGGCCGAGCTCGGCCCGGCCGGTGCCGCCGAGGCAGCCGGCCAGCCAGCCACCCGGCAGCACCAGCCCGTCCGGCACCGGCACCAGGCCGGTGACCTGCGCCAGGCCGGCCGCCTTGCTGCCGAACGCGGCCGGATCCAGCGCCTCGGCAAGCGGAATCGGCCTCGTCACGAGAAGCTGCGGTAGAGCATCGAGGCGCGCGGGCCGTCGGCGTGCTGGTACTTGCCGTCGTAGAGGTCGATGTCGCCCAGCGTCTTCCACCACATCATCTGCCCGATCTGCATGCCGGCGTAGACGATCACGTCGTGGGTCGGGTAGAGCTGCAGCGTCCACCGGCCGACGAAGCCGATGTCGCCCAGCGGCGCGGACAGGTTGATGAAGAGCCCCAGCCGGGCCACCGACGAGCGCGCGGCGAAGGTCGGCGCGTAGTGCTCGCTGCCCATCACCTCGCGGGTGGCGGCCAGGTAGAGCCGGTTGGCCCGCAGCCGAAAGCCGTCCGCCGGGATCCGCAGCTCCTCGGTGTGGTTCTCGGTGCTGGCGTCGAGCACCGCCGACGGGTAGACGATCAGCCGGTCGGCCAGGGTGAAGTTGTAGCTGTTCGGGTTCACCGCGGTCTCGTCGAACGGGTCGATGACGATCCGGCCGGCCTGCTGTTCGAGCATGATCTGCTTGCCCGACAGGATCATCCCGCCACCTCCCGGTAGAGCCGGCTCTGGGTCACCGCGACGGAGTCGGCGTACCTGCCGCGATAGGGCAGCACCTCGCCGTCGACGCCCCAGAACGCCACCTTGCCGATCATCATCTCGGCGTGCAGCCGGATCGGCTGGGACACCCGGATCTCCAGCGTCCAGCGGACGATCGCACCGGTGTGGCCGAGCGGCGCGCTCACCTGGATCCAGACCCCGAGCGCGGCGATCGACAGGGTGCCGTAGAGCTCGCAGGCGTAGTGGTCGCTGCCGATGATCTCCAGCGTCTCGCCGAGGTAGAGCCGGCCCGGCTGCAGCACCAGGCCGCCGGGCGGGAGGTTCACCGGCTCGCGGTCCGGCAGCGGCGCGCGGGCGTCGAAGACCCCGGGGTCGCACTCCAGCAGCCGGTGCCCGAGCCGGAAGCCGTAGCTGTTCTGCTCGACCTGCTCGGGGTGAAACGGTTCGATCAGGATCGCGCCGGTGCCGTGCTGCCGGACGATCTCGGGCCCGGTCAGCAGCATACGGCGCCCGACACCAGCCCGGTGCAGAAGTCCCGCACGTGGTGCAGCCCGTCCCGGCTGTTGTCGAACTCGAGGTCGCAGCCGATCCGGTCGAGCTGGAACACCCGCTCGTCGTCCACCACGCTGAGGTCGTCGCGCAGCCGCAGCCGGGCGGCTCGCACCGCGCGGTCGCAGCGGATCCGGACGAAGAGGAAGCCGAGCTCGCGCAGCCGGACCGCGTCCACCTCATGGTCGCGCAGATCGGCGTTCACCGCGACGGTGCCGGCCGGCAGCGCGGCCAGTGCCCGTTCGAAGTCCTCGACCAGCGCGGTCGGCCGGATCCGGCGGATGTTGCCGGCCAGGTCGACCATCAGCCGCTGGTCCTGCTGATCCGGCGCCTTCACCGCGCCGATCCGCTGGTAGAGCACGTTCTGCAGATCGCGCAGCAGGCCGGCCAGTGGGATCAGCTCGGCCGGCCGGCCGGCCGCGGCCAGCAGCTGGCGCAGCACCTCGGCGGTGGTCGACTTGCCGCTGCCGGTCTCGCCGATCAGGCAGATCCGGGGCGGGCAGCCGGCCGGGTCAGCGGGCGCCAGCATGCTGGTTCCGCAGGAAGGTCAGCTTGGACTCGTGCGTCTGGTAGTTCTCGATCCCGTTCCGGTCGAAGAAGTGGCCGACCAGCACCCGGAGCTCGGCCAGGTCGGCCCGGACGGAGTCGTAGGTCGCCGTGCCCAGGGTCTGGCTGTAGATGTACTCGATCTCGCACTGCACCAGCTCCGGCGCCCCGGCCGCCGGCCGGCCGTCCTCGTCGATGATCGTGCTGCGGTCGAAGGCGAGGCCGAAGACGTTGCCGGTGGCGATCGACTCGACGCTGACGTCGTAGCGGATCCGGCGGAAGCTGGCGTGCCAGGCCGGTGTCAGGCCGAGCGAGTCCCGGAGGTGGGCGGCCAGGTCGGCCCCCACCTCGACGCCGCGCGAGCGCAGTTCCGGCCGCTCGTCGGTGTCGGCGGTGAAGATCTTGCGCTTGACGGTGTAACGCCCGTCGGTGGTCGGGATGAACGAGACGTAGCCGGCGTCCTCGGCCGGCTCCTCGATGGCATAGACGTGGTTGAGGAAGTCCCACTGCTGGATCTCCTCGCGGAACTCCACGATCCAGCCGGGCAGCTCACCGGCACCGGCCGCGGCCAGAGACTGCCGGGCGAGCACGCAGACATCGGGATTCCCGGTGAGGGTGAACTTGTGTTCCAGTTCCACGTCCGGTTGCAGTTTCACCCGGAAGCACAGGTAATTGTTGACCTTGAGGAAGTGCTCGTCGATGCCGGCCAGCAGCGCGGTCACCGCCTGCCCGGCCGGCACCGGTCCGCCCGGCAGCTCCAGGAACCGGAGGTGGCCGTGGTAGGTGTCGACGTGGGCGTAGACCCGCACGGCGCCGTCACCGGCCGGCCGCAGCAGGCCGAGCGCGACGGTGCCCGGATCGGCCAGTCCCGAGGCCGGTGAGCAGGGTTCGGCACTGGCCGGCACGCCGTCCTGGTCGAGCAGCACCGACCGGCCGGCCGGTGCGCCGGCGAGGGCCAGGGTGTAGGTCTGGCCGCCGTCCACCGGGGGCAGGAAGATCGCGGTCGGGCACTCGATCAGCCGGGCCTGCCAGGCCGCCGGGCGCTGCAGGTTCGAGCGCAGCTGGTGCGGGCCGGTCACCAGCCAGGCAGCGGACACCGCGGCGTCGAGCACGCTGCCTCCTAGAATAAAGCGCCCATTGGCGAAAACTCGCCGAAGTTATCACAAGGGAAGGCAGATTCCAGCCCGTTCGCCGGTATTCGGTGCAGTCATTCGGGCCGGTAATCAGCCGGCCATCGAATCGTTCAGCACGGCCCCGGAGACGTCCCGCTCGATGCGCTCGTGCACGGCCAGCGCCACCGGCCCGAGCGCGAGTGCGGCGGCGGCCAGCAGCGCCCCGATCGCCAACCAGCCGGCGCCGTGCAGCGCGTGCAGCGACCAGGCGACCACCATCGGCCCGAGCAGCTGCGGCAGCGAGATGTACATCGACCACACCGACTGGTTGTGCGCGCTGAGATCGTGCCGGCGCAGCATCAGGCCGAGGCCCCAGGTGGCCGCCGAGGCGGACAGCTCGCCGATCGACAGCGCGACCACCCCGGCCAGCAGCAGCGCGATGCCGCCCGCGGCGGGGGTGCTGTCGCTGAGGAAGAGCAGCAGGCAGCTCGCGGCCAGCACGAACCCACCGGCAACCCCGGCCCGGACCGAGCCGGCGACGGTGTCGCAGCCACGCGCCAGCCGGACCTGCAGGCTGACCGCGGTGGCGGTGTTCAGCGCCATCGCCAGCCCGATCAGCCAGCGATGGGAAGCGAAATCGGCCAGCACCAGCAGCGGAATCCCGATGCTGAGCAGGCTGGTGCACAGGAACAGGCTGCCGAGCACCAGGCCGACCATCGCGTAGCGGCGCGGGCTGACCGGGCCCGGTCCGGTGGGCGGTGGCGGCAGGCGCAGCTCGGCGGGCAGCCGGCCGGCGAACCCGGCAGCGGCCAGGAACGACCCGGCGTTGCCGGCCACCACCAGGTAGAGGCCCAGCCGGTCACCGGCCAGCGCGAGCGCGGCCAGCAGCGAGCCGCCGGCGAAGGCCAGGTTGTAGACCGACCGGTTGTAGGCGGCGATCCGCACCCGGTCGGCCGGCGGCGCGAAGGCGTAGAGCACCACCTTGCGCACCGGGCTCTCCCAGCCGTCGATCACCAGCACGAAGACGCTCAGTGCCAGGAACGCGGCGAAGCCGTGCACCACCAGGTAGAGCGGGAACGCCAGCCCGCGGATGACGTGCACCGCGATCAGCGCGCGGCGGTGCCCGAGCCGGTCGGACAGCCGGCCCAGCGGCACCCGGGCGAACAGGCTGACCACGCCGCCGATCGCCAGCGCGGTGCCCACCTGGGTGGGCGTCACCCCGACCAGCTGCACGAAGAGCACCACGCTGACGGTGAGGAAGCAGCCGGTGCCGAGCGAGTCGACGGCGGTGATCAGGGCGTAGGCCCGCTCGTGCGCGGTGGCCGGCAACAGCGCGGACGCGAGCGACACCGTCAGTCGCCGGCCAGCGACAGCGTCAGGTGGTGGCAGCTCAGCTGGTAGCCGTTGCGCAGGTAGCTGCGGTGCGCGGCGAACCGCTGGAAGCCGGTGTCGAGCTGCACCGATGCGCAGCCGGCCGCCCGGGCCAGCCGCTCGATCGTGTCGAGCAGGTGCCTGCCCAGGCCGGTGCCGCGCCAGGACTCGCCGACGAAGAGGTCGTCGAGGTAGAGCACCCGGCCCCAGATCATCGTCGACATCAGCCGGTGGCCGAACACGCCGGCCACCTCGCCGCCGTGCTCGACGTAGTGGATCCGGTAGCCCTCGGCGTGCTGCTGGCGCCAGCGCCGGACGAACTCGTCCTCGTCCGGCAGGTTCGGCCGCAGCTGCTGGAACGCCGGCCAGCAGCGCCGCACCGCCGGCTCGTCGTCGGCGAGGACGGGCGCAGCGAACATCGGCACTCCTGGCGGGCGGCGGGGAGAAGAGTGCCAGGACGATAACAGAACCCGCATAGCGGGCAGGCCGGATCAGCCGGCGGCCGGGACCTGCCGGGCACCGCGCAGCCGCCGTTCCAGCGGCTGCTCCACCCGCTCGCAGAGCAGCGCCGCCAGCGCGACGGCCACGGCCAGCAGCGCGAGGGCGGACAGCAGCCGGTCCGGCCCGCCGGCCGGGACGTAGCGGTGCGTCACCTCCTTGATCACCAGCTGATGGAAGAGGTAGAACGCGAACGACCAGATGCCCAGCCGTACCAGCCAATCCGGCGCCGGCCGGCCACCGGACTGGTCGTGCTGGGCGGCCGCGGCGATCACCAGCGCCCACGGCAGCAGCATCAGCGCGACCGGCTGCAGGAACATCGGCGCCCAGCCGGCGGCGAGGTAGGCGACGGCGGCCACCACCAGCGCCGGCGCCACCGGGACGCGGGGCAGCGCGCCCCGCGAGACCAGCAGCGCGAGCAGGATGCCGGCCACGAACTCCGGCAGCCTGGCCGGCGGGAACAGGTACATCAGCCAGTACGAGACGCCGGACGGCCTGGCCGGATGCAGCGCCACCGGCCAGGCGACGGCGGCGGCGAGCACCGCGGCCAGCAGCAGGCCGGCCCGGCGGTCGGGCAGCCGGCGCAGCCGACCGACGAGCACCGGGAAGAGCAGGTAGAAGAACGCCTCGCACGACAGCGACCAGAGCACGGCGTTGCCGGCGAAGTGCACGTCGTCGGCGGGCACCCACGCCTGCAGGCCGAGCAGCGCCGGCAGCTGGTGGCGTAGCGGCGACTCGCCGGTGCTCAGGTTGAGCGCCACCCCGCCCAGCCATGCCAGCAGGTAGAGCGGCACGATGCGGGCAGCGCGGCGGCGGTAGAACGCGGTGGCGGTGTCGCCGATCCGGCTCGACCAGGTGAGCACGAAGCCCGACAGCACGAAGAAGAACGCCACCCCGGACGAGCCCTGGGTGGCGAGCCGGCCGAACCAGCTGCCGTGGGTGAGCGCGGAGTGGGTGTGGTGGGCGAAGACGGTCAGGGCGGCCACCGCCCGGATGCCGGTGAGCGAGTCCAGCCGCGGCCGCAGGGGCCGGGCACGGTCCACCGCAGGCAGGGCGGCGCTGGCCTGGCTGGCTGTCACGGTCGGTGGGTCCTCGGTGATCGACGGGCCGGTGGCGGTGCGCCGGGGTCGCGGCTGCACGACAGCGCGGTCACCGTCGGGTGCCGCGCTGTACCTGATGGCCTACCCAGGACGGGGCCTGCCGATACCTGCGGCCGGGCCAGGTCAGCAGCGGGGGTCGCCGCGGCCGAGGGAGCCCAGCGCCTCCCGGAGCGAGCGGTGCGCGCCGGCCGTCGCCCGGGCGGCGTCCGGCGCCAGGCCCGCGGCCAGCTGCAGCACCGCCGCCCGCGCCTGCCAGCCGCAGGCGGCCAGCGCCCGGTGCGCCGCCTCGTCGTCGCAGCCGGCGATCTCGGCCACGATAGCGGCCGACCGCCGGCGCAGCTTCTCGTTCGCGGCCACCACGTCGACCATCAGGTCGCCGTGCACCCGGCCGGCCCGGGCCAGCGCGCTGGTGGTCAGCGCGTTCAGCGCGACCTTCTGGGCCGTGCCCGCGCTGAGCCGGGTCGAGCCGCGCAGCACCTCCGCCCCCGGCGCAACCTCGATGGCGACGGTGGCCAGCGCCGCCAGCGGCGACGAGCCGGCGGTGACGACGGCGATCACGCCGGCGCCGGCCGCCCGGGCCGTCTCGGCGGCCGCGACGGTGTAGGGCGTGCGGCCGCTCGCGGCGACGGCCACCACCACGTCGCCCGCGGTGGGCCGCACCGCGGCGAGGTCGGCGGCTCCGGCGGCGGCGTCGTCCTCGTCGCGGTCCGTCCCGGCCAGGCTGTGGCCGCCGCCCGCCAGGATCCCGATGCACCGGTCCGGCGCCAGGCCGAACGTGCCGGGCAGCTCCGCCGCCTCGGACACCGCCAGCCGGCCCGAGGTGCCGGCCCCGACCAGCACCACCCGGCCGCCGGCGCGCAGCCGGTCGCCGAGCAGCACGGCCGCGCCGGCGATGGCCCGGGCACTCGCGCGCACCGCCGGCACGACGCGTTCCTCGGCCCGCAGCAGCAGCTCGACCACCTGGTCGGTGTCGAGCACATCGAGCTGGGGGCCGGCCGCGGACGGATCTCCCGTCACCATGTGCGGGTCACCTTCGACAGCCCGCGCGGCCGGTCCGGGTCGCCCCCGCGATCCAGCGCCAGCCGCCAGGCAAGCTGCTGCAGCGGCAGGATCTCCAGTATCGGATGGAGTTCCTCGGCCAGCCCCGCCACCTCGACGGGGAGGTCGGCGCCGACCCGCAGCACGTCGGCACCGGCCTCGGCCAGCCTCGCCAGGACCGGCTGCATCGCCGTCCCCCCTACGCCGGGAGTGGCGACGGCGATCGCGGGCACCTCGGGGCCGATCATCGCGAACGGGCCGTGCAGCAGGTCGGCGCCTGAGAAGGCCTGCGCCGAGAGGTAGCTGGTCTCCATCAGCTTCAGCGCGGCCTCCCGCGCGGTGGGGTAGGAGTAGCCGCGGCCGATCGTGACCAGCCGCTGCACCGGGCGGTAGCGTTCGGCCGCGGCGTAGGCCGCCGGTGCGCCGGCCAGCGTGCGTTCGGCCACCTCGGGCACCGCCGCCGCGTCACCGCCGCAGAGCAGCAGGTAGAGCGCCAGCAGCTCGGCGGTGTAGGTCTTCGTGGCGGCGACGGCACGTTCCACGCCGGCCCGGATGTCGACGTGGTGCTCGGCGGCGGTGGCCAGCGCGGAGGCGGCGCTGTTGGTGACCGCGACCGTCAGCGCGCCACCGGACCGCGCGGCCTCGACCGAGCCGACGAGGTCGGGTGAGCCACCGGACTGGCTGATCGCGAGGAACAGCACGCCGGCCAGGTCCGGCCGGGCACCGTAGAGGGTCAGGGTCGAGGGTGAGACGAGCCCGGCGGGCAGCTGCCGGCGCACCTCGACCAGGTATTTGGCATACAGCGCGGCATGATCGCTGGTGCCCCGGGCGACGATCAGCACCATCCGTGGTCGAAACGCATCGATCCGGGCTCGCAGCAGCGCGATCTCCGCCGCCCCGTCGGCGAGCAGCCGGGCGAGCACCGCCGGCTGCTCGGCGATCTCGGCCGCCATCAGCCGACCCGGGGACGGCGCGGTCTGCGTCGGCAAAGCCTGACCTCCCATGCTCCCGCGAAGTTCACCGCCGGCGCAGGACCGCCAGACAATCCTTGCCCAAACGCCAATGGACTAGACCACTGCGATCCTGCATGCTTCACTTGAGCATGTCAACGACGTCGGCCGGTCACCCCGGTGGCGCACCATCGCCCAGTACCGACACCGTCAGAACCGAAGAGGCATCCAGGAGACCGCCGGTGGTTAGCGCCGTCCTACCAGCAACTCGGGAACCGAAGTACTACACCGTCAAACGGCACCTGCTGCAGCACATCGAGTCCCTGGCGCCCGGCAGCCCGGTGCCTACCGAGCGGGTGCTGGCCACCGAGCTGGCGACCTCGCGGACCACGGTGCGGCAGGCGCTGGTCGAGCTGGTGGCCGAGGGGCGCCTGGTCCGGCGGCAGGGCGCGGGAACCTTCGTCGCCGAGCCGAAGCTGACCTGGCCGCTGCACCTGATGAGCTTCACCGAGCAGGCGGCCGCCAACGGGTTCACCGCCTCGACCCGGTTGCTCGCGGCCGAACGGATCCGGGCCGACGAGGTGGTCGCGACCCGGCTCGGCCTCCCCCTCGGCGCCCCGGTCTGCCGGATCGAGCGGCTGCGGCTGGCCGACGACCGTCCGATGGCGGTCGAGACGTCACACCTGTCCGCCGCCCGCTTTCCCCAGCTGGCGCGGCACATCCGTCGGGAGCAGTCGCTGTACGCGGTGCTGGAGCGGCTGTACGGCGTGGTGCCGATCAGCGCCGAGGAATCGATCTCGACGGCGCCGGCCTCCACCCGCGAGGCCCAGCTGCTCAACACCGACACGGGCGCGCCGATGCTGGTGCTCGGGCGGCACAGCCTCGACGGGGCGGGGGAGCCGGTCGAATGGGTGACCAGCTGGTACCGGGGAGATCGGGTCACCTTCGTGGCCAGGCTGAGCTCGCCGCGGCCGTGACGGCTCTGGGCAATGCCCGGGTGGTCACCCCGGCAGGCGTTCTCGACCGCGGCTTCGTGGTGGTCGAGCGCGGCACGATCGTCTCGGTCGGTGCCGGGGCGGCCCCGGCACCGGCCGAGGACCTGGCCGGCGCCTGGCTGGTGCCCGGCTTCATCGACCTGCACCTGCACGGCGGCGGCGGCCACGCCGTCACCGCCTCCCGCCACGACATGGCAGCCGCGCTGGCCTTCCACCGCGGGCACGGCACGACGCGGGCCCTGGTCTCGCTGGTCACCGCGCCACCGGCCCTGCTCGCGCGCCAGCTCGGCTGGGTCGCCGACCTCACCGAGGCCGGGACCTCCGGTGCCCTCGGCGCGCACCTGGAGGGGCCGTTCCTGTCGCATGCCCGCTGCGGTGCGCAGAACCCCGCGCACCTGCTGGCACCGGACCGGGACACGTTCGCCCGGCTGGCCGAGGCGGCCCGCGGCCGGCTCCGCAGCGTCACCCTCGCACCCGAACTGCCCGGCGCGCTCGGCCTGATCTCCGACGTGCTGGACGCCGGCGCGGTCGCCTCGATCGGCCACACCGACGCCGGCTACGCCGAGGCCCGGGCGGCCATCGAGGCCGGGGTGTCGCTGGCGACCCACCTGTTCAACGGGATGCGACCGCTGCACCACCGCGATCCGGGCGTGATCGGGGCGGCGCTCGATTCGGGCCTCGCCTGCGAGGTGATCAACGACGGCGTCCACGTGCATCCGGCGATCACGGCGCTGGTCGGCCGCCAGCCGCGCAACCTGGTGCTCGTCACCGACGCCATCGACGCGGCCGGCGTCGGCGACGGCGAGTTCGAGCTGGGTGGCCAGCGGGTCCGGGTGCGGCACGGGCAGGCCCGGCTGGCGGGCAGCGGGACGCTGGCCGGCTCGACGCTGACCATGGACGACGCGCTGCGCCGGGCGGTGCTGGACTCCCACCTGCCGATCGAGGTCGCTGCCGCGGCTGCCGCCGGCAACCCGGCGCGGGTGCTCGGCATCGACGACCGGTGCGGGGCGATCGCGGCCGGGCTCGACGCCGACCTGGTGGTGCTCGACGCCGACCTGCGGGTGCGGCGGGTGATGGCCGGCGGCCGCTGGTGCGAGACCGGCAGCACCGCAGGGCCCGGCAGCACCGCAGGGTCCGGCAGCACCGCAGGGCCCGGCAGCACCGCAGGGCCCGGCAGCACCGCGGGATCCGGTGCGGCGGCCGTCCGATCGGTCAGCGGCCAGTAGCGAGCCGCCCGGCCGGCCACGCGTCGAAGGCCGGCCGCCCGATCGCCTGCCAGGCGAGGATGCCCGCCCCGAGCTGGCCGGCGCGTGCCCCGAGCGCCGACACCGAGAGCGCGGGGGAGTCCCGCCAGGTCAATCGCCCGGCCAGGGCGGCGCGAACCGGCCCGAGCAGGGTC